>CALULJ010000011.1 GCA_944321445.1 uncultured Collinsella sp. | reverse complement strand
AAGAACTGAGCGAGGTCCTGACGCTTAACGGCATCATTCGGACCAAAACGGTTCTCGTCACCATAGCCGTTTCCGATTCCAACGGAACGAGCCCACCTCACGGCGTCGTAATAATATGCATCCGGATCCGTGCAGTCGGAGAAATTGTCAACATGAGACACAGTCGGATTGCCCGCAAGGTTCCACAGAACGGTAATGACCTGCGCGCGGGAAACAGAGTCATTGGGACCAAACTTGGTCGACCAGTCGTAGCCATGCATGATGTCATGATCGAGTACGTAGTCGAGCGAACCGTCCTTCACATACCAATCACTCGGCTTTACATCGGTGAAACCACGATACGCAGACCTCTCCCACTTCGCATACAGCGTGATGTCGTCGTAAATACCCGGCGTGAAATCAAACTCATTGCGCAGGTTAGGATCAGAATACCAGCCGACAAAACGATAATCCGCGCGCGTCGGACTTGCCGGCTTGGCAATCTTCGCGCCGCGCTGCACTGTCTGGGACGCAACAGCCGTGCCGCCGTTGGACTTGAAGGTGATGGTGAACTGGAACGCAGGTGCCTTGGTCGGCTCGATCTCGAAGTTCAGGTCGACGTTGCCGCCAATGCCCGCGACTTTACCGGTGCTCGTGCACTGCCACAAGCTGTACGGACCATCGTATGCGCACTCGTAGTTATAACGCGCGACCCAGCGGTCCCACGAATCGAAGACCGGATCGGTCAGATAGGTATTCCACCAGTTCATGTTGGCGTATACACCAACCTCATAACCGTGCGACTCGAGAATGCTGCAGAAGGTCTTCGCGATCTCCGTGTGGTCGGCATCAAGCGTGCTGGAATCCTCAAGATCGAGATAAATCGGATAGTCGAGGTCATAGCCCTCAAGAAGCCTCAGCGCATGCTCGGCCTCGCTGCGAGCACCGGATACCGTGGTCGCATACGAGTACAAGTACGCGCCGAACGGAATGCCCAGACGCGTGCACTCGTCCGCGTTCTCCTCCCAATACGGATCATCGTACTTTGTGTAGTTTCCGGCGAATCCGCAGCGGATGATAGCGAAGTCGACATCGGAGTTCTTGACCGTCTCCCAATCGATGTCGCCATTCCACTTGCTCACATCGATGCCCTTGCGCACCGCACCGGGTATGATGCCACCGAGGCTGTTGATATAGCCGTCCGGACCTTCCGTCCAAGCATTCTCAACCGCTTGGAGCGAAATGCCGTCATCTTGCTGAATGAGCTCACCATCGCGATAACGCCAGCTGTTCTCAGCCGGAACCGCATCGGTCGAATCGGCAAATGCTGCCGCCGGCAAACACAGCATGGTGAAAAGCGCGCAAAGCGCAAGAAGAATTCCTACACGAGAACGTTGTGTCATAAGACCCCCTAGTGCGTATTTGCTTCAATAAGTCCCGACTCGTATCGAAGCGGGCATACAGGCAGCTATTTTACAGCGGGAGCAGCTCTTAGCTCGCGGCGCAGCGAAAGAGGCAGAACCCTTCCTCAAACAACTCACCCACTGCAAAAAGTCGGGACTTTGGACGGATATTTTGCCCCGGGTTCGTATCAACGCTTTTTCTACCTGCAGAAATACGAGGTCAGAAGGGTGCCAGTCTGAGCCCGGTCCGAAAAATCCGTCCAAAGTCCCGACTTTTTGCAATTGCCCTCATTGGGGACGGGGGTGAGAGAGGACAGTTTGTCCTCTCTCACCCCCGTCCCCAATGACGCCATATGGCAATCGGGTGCCGTTACCTGCGCATCTCGCGATAAACGGCAAGTTCCCACTGGCGGCGATCGGCTTTTGCAAGGCTATCCAGAATGAGGCCGGTCGCAAGCGACAGGGCGCAGAGGAACATGAACGCCACGGCGAGGATCGCCGTCGGGAATCGCGGCACGAGCCCCGTCTTCATGAACTCGAAGATGACGGGCACGCCGCACACCAGGCCCAAGACGAACAGCACCAGCGCAATCAAGCTGAAAAACTTGAGCGGGCGATAATTCTTGAACAGCGACGCGATGGCAAGGATGACCTTGACGCCATCGGACACCGTGGAAAGCTTGGACTCAGATCCAGCCGGGCGATCGCGATACACGATGGGCACGTCAAGAATGCGCCAGCGACGATCGACCGCATGGATGGAAAGCTCGGTCTCGATCTGGAAACCCTCAGAGAGGACGGGGAACGTCTTGACGAACGCGCGGGAAAAGGCGCGGTAACCCGTCATGACATCCTCGAAACCGTACCCGTAAATCCAACGGATCATCGAGCGCACCAGATCGTTTCCAAACCCGTGGAACGCACGCTTGTTCTCCTCCGCATACGTACCGTTCGACAAGCGATCGCCCACCGTCATGTCGGCAGCACCGGAAAGAATGGGCTCGCACAGTGCAGCCGCAGACTCGGCGGGATACGTATCGTCGCCATCGACCATGATGTAGCAGTCCGCCTCGATATCGCGGAACATCTGGCGCACCACGTTGCCTTTGCCCTGTCGCGGCTCAAGGCGAACGATAGCCCCATGCGCACGGGCAATCTCGCCTGTACGATCGCTGGAGTTGTTGTCGTACACGTAGATATCCGCATCGGGCAGCTCGCGGCGAAAATCATCGACGACCTTGGCGATCGTTACTTCCTCGTTGTAACAAGGAATGAGCACGGCGACCTTGCCCTTCGACAGCGTCACAGGTTTCTGCATGCAGGTACTCCCAACATCAAAGAACGCAAAGCGCAACTACTCGATGGTTACGCCACGTGCAACAAGTTCAGCATGGAACAGCGCAACCGCGCGCGAAGTCAGCTGCTCCTCTTCAAGCATAGAGCGCTTGGCTTCCAAAACACCGTTCATCTCATCGGCAGAAGCCGCGAAGTGACGACGGCGCCAGGCACGGAAGCGAGCGAGCAGACGATCCTTGAAGTCACGACGGCGACGGCGCGAAGCCTCGCGATACCCGAACATCGCAGCGATGTAGCCATAGATGGCCTTACCGCTGAATGACACAGCATCGCCGGCGTAGTCGTACACACGCTTGTACCACTCCAAGATGCGCTCACCCGAGAGCCAGTTCTCGATATCTTGAGCGGAGAAACGACTCCTCAGCGCATCGCGGAACAGGCACAGCACGTGATCGCGCGCAGCGTTATCCGTAAGCTCGCAGATATTTGGCATCAGGAAATCGATGACAAACAGGAGCATGCGGCGCGCACTCGCGCCCTCCATGCGCCCAGCCGCCGTCCAATCATCAAGAACGGCGCCGACGACGCCAATGTGCTTCTCCACACGATCAGCCAGATCACGCGCCGCAAGAGCCATGGCGGAATCTTTGCGGGAAAGGCGGTATCGGTACAGCTGCTCAGAAGACAGCGCAACGCCATGAGCGCGCGCGAGCATGCCGAAGCAGAACACTTGGTCCTCCCCCAAAGCGATATCTTCGGGGAACTTGATGCCGTTGTCTTTCAAGAACTGGGCGCGGTATGCCCCATTCCACGGGAACGGCCTCGTATGCTCGTCAAACGCAAGCTCATCGCTATACGTTTCGTATACAACATCACGAAGCGACAACCAGTCGTTGATCCACGGAATCGAGCAGCACGCAGGGAACGGCTCAGCGGAGAACTTGAATACGTCGAGCTGACGCATATCGAACGCCTCGGCAATCCGCTGGCACGCCTTGGGCTGCAGAATATCGTCGGCATCGACGAAACAGACGATCTCGCCCTGCGCCAACTCGATACCGAGGTTGCGCGCGTGCGAAACACCGCTGTTCTCAATGGTGATTGCCCGGACACGCGGGTCGAGCTTGGCGTATGCCGCCAGAATTGCGCCCGAGCGATCCGTCGAACCATCGTTCACGCACACGATCTCGATATCCGTAAACGTCTGCTTACGGATAGAGTCGATGCACTGCGGCAGATACGCCTCGACGTTATAGACAGGGACGATTACCGAGATCTTGGGCATGGACCCGCTCCTATCGGCTTCCGGCTTTATCGGCAAACACACGCGCGACGTATCCCGGGCCGCCAGCCTTGAGATAGTGCATCAGCGTGCCGAGCTTGCCCGTATTGCCGCACGTAAACTTCACGCCGTAGAACTTAGAATCGTACGCGATACAGCGCGCCTCCTCGAGCTCTTCCTTAAAGAAGCCGTAGCGCGCCATGTCGCCCTCGACAACTTGCATGTTCCCCGCTTCGAACTCTTTGCGCATCTCGGCGCTGAAGCGCGGAAGGAACTCGAGGCGCAACTCGTCGCTCAAGCGGTACAGATTCCAGTGGAAGTTGTAGTACTTCATCTTGGCGCGGATGCAATCGAGCTCAGGCTTGAGGTCAGGGCGGTCCTCGTTCAAGAAACGCTCGATCTCCTCGTGCTCGTCGCACACGCAGAACACCTTGCCCGGGTTGTTGACCGAGGACTTCTCGTTGTCCTGACGATAATGCAAGAACGCGCGGGAAGAATATGCCAAGCGCTCCGCGCACGCGAAGGCCTTGAAGCTGAAGCTCGTGTCCTGGAACGATGCGCCCGGGGTGGGAAGGAAGCGAATGCCGTGCTCGTTCAGGAACGAGCGGCGATACATGACCGACCAGATGGAGGCCTTTGCCCAGAAGATCTCAGGCACATCGATGGCGCGGTGTACACCCATAAGCACCATCTCGGGCGAAACGGCAGAGAAATACAGGTTGTGGCGGTTGAACTGCTCGATTCCCGGCTTGGACCAGTAGAGCCAGAAGTTACATTTCAGCAGGTCGAGCTGCTCAGCCTCGCAGCGCCCCGCCATATACTCGAGCGCCTCGGGCTCCATGAAGTCATCCGACTCGAGGATGGCGATGTAGGTGCCGCGCGCAGCCTCGATGCCCTTGTTCATAGAGTCACCGTAGCCGCTGTTGGGCTTATCGATGATGCGAATGCGGGGGTCGCGCGCAGCAAAAGACTGGATGATGGCGAGCGAGCCGTCGGTCGAGCCGTCGTTGATGCAGATGATCTCGATATCTTTCAGCGTCTGAGAAACAGCGGACTCGAGACACTGCTCGAGATACTGCTCAACGTTGCAAATCGGAACCAGCAGCGAAACGAGCGGGGTCTTCGTATCGGACATAATCCTCCTACGACTCATGGTCGGCATAGTCATGGTCACATTCGTCCGTTTATGTTATACCAACGTCTACGTCCTGCCGTGACCTGCGCAGATTAACCATGCAGCCTTAACGAGAATGAGAGAATCCCGTATAGCATAAGCTGACAAATCAAATCAATTTAAACCAGATTGAATAGAGACGCAATTCCGTAGTACAGCGTAGGGCACGTTGATGCAAGAGAGCCGTAACGGTCCGGAGACAACAGACACCATACGTTGAGGATGATGCCGGCGATTATGGCTACATACAGCACCTGAAGAAGAAGCGTCTTAGTCGAAAGAGCATGATCTTCCGACCACAGCATCAACCATGTCGAAATCAATACGAGCCAGCTGAAGTCATTAAAATAGCGTGTCGTAATGCTCGCGATTTGATAGTCTGCAAATAGAATCACGAAGGCAATTACAAGTAGAGAAGCAACCAAGATGCGTATGGAGCCTCGATGACGTTTGAACCACCGCGGAGAAAAAAAGATCGTCGCGGCTATCGGAGCAAACCAGAAGAAACCCCCGAGAAAGGGCTCGTAAAACCAATAACCCTGATAGTCGACTGCCATATTTACGCCATACACGTACGGATATCGCGCGTTGACAGAAAATGGCTGGAACAAATATTGAAACACCGCAGGGAGCGAGCGAGCAGCGACTATCCCCCGAGACGTCATGTCGCTGCTGGTCAAATTGTATCCCGCGCCGAAATCGAAAGGAGAACCAAATCGCAAGGCGTTGTACCACATAACGGGAAGAGCAACGAGCAAAAACGGAACGATGACGGCTGCAGTGTTCCCAGCACCTCTAATTGAGAAGAACTGGCGATGCCGCGTAATGCCTTCCCAGAAGATTGGAAACGCGAGAAGCGCAGCGAGAACATATTGCGGCCGACATGCCAGCGAAAGCGCGACAAACAACCCGCCCAGAGCAAGCAGTGCCTTACGATAAGACCCGCCCTCAGCCTTTTCAGAAATAAGCCAGCACGTAAGGCCGATGAACACACACGACAATCCCATCAAAATCGGAATTGAATAGAGCTGCGGCAGAAAAGCAAGATACAGCAAACCCGAACACGTAACGAAGCTGAGTGACGCCCATAAGAACAAACCGAGAGAAATGGAAGGCGCGTAGCGACGGGAAAGCGCAAGTAGCAAGGCGTTTGCCGTTAGGACATATCCGATGCAAAGTGCACTCACGGCGCGATCCGTTCGTAAATCGTAGCCTGTCAGCGCTTTGTAGGGGGCAAACATAGTCAATGCTGGCAAAACGCCAAAGTACGAGTAGTACTCGCCATCGTAATATGCATAATCCATATAATACGTCTCGCCAGTCTCTGCAAGAACGCTATTGCGAGCAGCAGCGTCATACGGATTCTCCATCTTTGAAAGGGAGCTGGACACCGGAAGATCGAGCGAGACGCGGCCTTGAAGCAAGGCATCCGCAACATAGTTGTATTGGTTGAAATCGAGAACCGCTGTTCCGGAAGCTTGAAGATTATCGGTTTCCGCTGACCCGGAGACACCCGACAGACGGCTAATTCCCACGACAGCAACAAGCTCAAAAACCACGAGCAGGGCGATTGCAACCTTAACCCCTGCGGACCGCGCAGCCAGACGACGCTTATGAAGTGGAGATGCGGGTCTAAGCGCATGAAACGCCAGCGCAACTACCACTAACGTAACCAAACGCAACGGAATCACATTAAACGGGCGAACAGCATTGATGGAAACAGAATCTACCCGCACTTCCATTCCTTCATACCCGCTGAGATATATCCGAACAGTATCGGATCCTCCTGAGAGATGAAGGCGCCTCCAGTGGGAATCGGATAACCCTTGACAATACGTAAATGACGGAAGATCGATAAACGCCGTGCTCGATGAATCTGTTGCGGAAACGCGCATGGTAATAAACGGACCTAGGGCGTCGCGCCATGAATTCGGACCCCATCCGGGAACAGATAGGTCGAACTTAATGTTATCAACATGGACACCACCGGCGTCAAACTCAAAGTACGCCTGATCGACATTATCGATACGATATGTACCGGCAGAGGTTTCTGTAAGACCGCTGCCTGTATTCAGTTCAACTTGCTGCTCGGGTCCGAAGGTCAATGACTCCCAGAAAGGAAAGTTAAACCAAGCAATCTCAAGCACTACCGCGATAATAAGAGCCCACGACAGCTTTCGGATAGCATATTGCGCGCCGTCGGATATGCCGCCATTGACGTTCAACATATCGATACCTGTTTCTCTATCAAATGAATCAGTTGGAACCATGCCATGCAACCTCTTTCCTTTTGGGAAAGAAGACGCCAGATACCATCCGAGGGCATGTATAAAGCACGAACGTCAACGCAGCGATTGCAGCAAACTGGATGGCAAGGATAACAACCCATGTGGGGATCGGGAGCCCAGCAGAATTGACCCAAGCAATCAACAGATCCCAACGCACCACGTTTAGCTCAACGAGGTGCATACAGAATAGCGGCAGCGTGTTACGACCAAACCACGAGAGAAACGAGGTCAAAGGACCAACCTTCGAAAGAACGAGTTCCGAGAATTTCAAAACGCACAGCGATCCCGCCACGCCACCAATTACATCGATGGCTCCGTGTGCGTACATGTTGCTCTCCATATACAGCTGACCGTAGAACGCTCCACAATAGAGCCACGTCATAACCATGCAAACCCAGAGCAATCCGGGAATCACTCCTTTTTGAAGCAACCCGTTAGCTTTCACCTGCTGGCCAATCCACATAAACAAGACGGCGCAGAGCGCAGGTTGGATGCTCCACGGTAACCAAACGGCATCTTTTGTACTCACGCCAACGATGAACAGACAGAGGCTGACGAGCCACGGCCACTTTGTTTGATGCGCAGCCGCCAGCAGCAATTTCGCCCAAAACAGCGCAAGCAAATACCAAATCGCACCGATACCAATGACACCGGCGGGCATACCCGCATGGACGCCACCTGCTCCGTATAGCGCTGCGACAGCCCACGATACCGCTGTCGAACGAATCCCTTCAGAGAGAATGGCCGCTCGAACAACCATCAATACAATGACAATGATGCTGGTTATCACATAAGGCAACAGCAGGCCGCGTGCGTTCTTTTTGACATACGCGCCATCGAGTTGCTGAACCTTGCAGAAGTACCCACTCACGATAAAGAACAGCGGCATATCGAATGAGTAGCAGAAATCGACCAGTGACTGGGGAACCCCGGCAAACGATGTATGCCCCACGATCACGCAGATAAGCGCAATCGCCTTCGCGATATCAAACGAAACTAAACGCCCCATGGCAATCTCCCCATATCGGCTCAGGTATACGAACGCTAAAGCCAATCACGTAAAAAACTAACGGCCATTTCCAAATCATACGCGAAGTCAGGCCAAACGTGCATACCGCGATACTGCCACAAGGAACGCTTGGCTTTCCCCTAGCGCACCACATCAATTCGAATCGAATGTTTCATGTGTCTCGAAAAACTTCGCAACCTGTAAACTCTAGTTTACAGATGCGGGCACGTTGGTATCCACACTTACCGTATGGATACTTCGCTGAGACAGACATTTGGCAAAAACGTGCGCGCCCTTCGCGAGGAGATGAGCCTCTCGCAGGGACGTTTTAGCATGATGGTCGGGATCAGCCGCCCCCTTCTGAACCGCATTGAGCAGGGCAACCAGAACGTCACGCTCGACACGCTCGATCGCATCGCCAAGGGCCTGAATATCGAAGCGTGGAAGCTGCTGCGCTAGCGGCTCGCCATCGTCTGCCAAGCCGGCGTAAACAGTCGTTTGGCATATCCATAGATGCTCCTTACTCATGGGAATACCGTGCCCATCAAACCCCTGTGCTACCATGAGGTTTTGACTGTTCACCTATTGCTTGAGGAGCCAACTCGTGGCAGATACGCTCAAAGCACCCACAACGACTCACGCCCAGACGGACTTCCAAAAGGATGTCTTCATCCTAAAGCAGCTCGTCAGCCGTGACTTCAAGCGCAAGTACCGCCGAAGCGTCCTTGGTGTCGTCTGGAGCGTGCTGAACCCCCTGCTCATGATGATCGTCATGGCAATCGTCTTTTCGACCATCTTCGCGCAGGGTCGCAACGGTTCCGTCTCGCCCGAGATGTACCCGCTCTACCTCATCGTCGGTAACGTCACCTTCGCGGTCATGTCCGATTCGACCTCGCAGGCGCTCGTCTCCATCATCGAAAACGCGTCGCTTCTCAAAAAGGTCAAAGTTCATCGCTTCGTCTTTCCGGTCCAAAAGGTCCTTTTCTCACTCGTGAACTTCGGCTTCTCGCTTGTCGCGGTCGCCATCGTCATGCTGTGGTTCCATGTCCTGCCCACCTGGCACCTCATCTGGCTGCCTTTGGGCCTACTGTTGCTCATGCTCTTCTGCGCGGGCCTCGGCCTTCTGCTGTCGTCGCTCACGGTCTTTTTCCGCGACGTCATGCATCTGTGGAGCGTCGTCATCACCGCGTGGACCTACTTCACGCCCATCTTCTGGACCGATGACTTCATCAAGATGATGCACCCGGCGCTCCAGATGTGCATGTACGGCAACCCCATGTACAACTACTTGAACTTCATGCGCCAGATTTTCTTGTGGCAAACGAATCCCGAGCCCATCACCATCGCACTGTGCGCCGGTTGGGCTCTCGTCATGCTCGCGCTCGGCTACTTCGTCTTCCACAAGCTCGAGCATAAGTTCATTCTCTACATCTAAGGATCCCGCAACATGGCTGATACCGCCCTCGCATCCTCCGACTACGCCATCGAGGTCAATGACGTGAGCATGGTCTTCAACATGGCCTCCGAATCGCTCACCAACCTCAAGGAGTACTTCATCAAAATCATGCACCACGAGCTGTTCTTCAAGGAGTTCCGCGCCTTGAAGCACATCTCGTTCAAGGTGGGCCGCGGCGAGGTCGTGGGCCTGGTTGGCACCAACGGCTCCGGCAAGTCCACCATGCTCAAAATCATCGCCGGCGTGCTCGAGCCCAGCGAGGGCACCTGCACGGTTCGCGGCAACATCGCCCCGCTCATCGAGCTCGGCGCGGGCTTTGACCCAGAGCTCACCGCGCGCGAGAACATCTATCTCAACGGTTCGCTGCTGGGCTACACCAAAACCTTCATCGATGACCACCTGCAGGATATCATCGACTTTGCCGAGCTTGAGAACTTCATGGACATGCCGCTCAAGAACTTCTCGAGCGGCATGGTCGCGCGCATCGCGTTCGCCATCGCCACCATCACCGAGCCCGATATCCTCATCGTCGACGAGACCCTATCGGTAGGCGACGTGTTCTTCCAGGAAAAGTGCGAGCGTCGCATCCAGCATTTCATCGAATCCGGTGACGTTACGGTGCTCTTCGTCTCGCACTCCATCGAGCAAGTGAAGCGCATCTGCCAGCGCGCCGTGTGGATCGAGAAAGGCGACCTGCGCATGGACGGTCCCGTTGACGAGGTATGCGAGGCCTACCAGCGACAGTTCGACTAACGCAGCATCCATTCAACGGCGACGGGCCCCTTTGCGCTCCCCTATCGGGCGTGCGCAAAGGGGCCCTGTTCGTATGCAAGTCCTGTGCCCAACGACATCGGCCACCGGCAGCTACGGACAAAACGCGTCCGTTCACAAAGAGATTCACATACCCGCAACATCACTCGGGCATACTTTATGACGAATGTCCACTTTTCAACGGTGCTGCAGGGGAGCAGAGACGGCGCCACCAAGGAGGCTAAACGCATGGCGTACAGCGATCAATCCGGCCAATCGATCAAGTACCTCACCCTTCTGTCCGATCAGTTCCCCAACCAGCGAGCGGTGTTCTCCGAAATCATCAACCTGCAGGCGATTCTCAACCTGCCCAAGAGCACCGAGCATTTCATGAGCGACCTGCACGGCGAGTACGAGGCTTTTCTGCACATCCTGAACAACTGCTCCGGCGTCATCCGTGAGCACGTGGACGAGGTGTTCGGCAACACGCTCACCCATGAGGAAAAGGGCGACCTGTGCACGCTCATCTACTATCCGCACGAGAAGCTCGCTCTGGTCCGCGAGGCACGCCAGGACTCCCCCAGCTGGTACAAACGCATGCTCGACCAGCTGCTCGCCGTAGCGCGCCGCCTATCCAGCCGCTACACCCGCTCCAAGGTGCGCAAGGCCATCCCGCATGACTTCGCCTACATCATCGACGAGCTGTTGCACACGCACCCGGACGAAAACAACTACCGCGTGCGCTATCACGAGCGCATCATCGACTCGATCCTGGAAACTGACTCCACTGAAGACTTCATCTTCGCCCTCGCGGAACTCATCAAAGTACTCGCCGTCGACCACATCCACCTGGTGGGCGACATCTTCGATCGCGGTGGCGGCGCCGCGAAGATCATGGATCGCCTGTTGCGCTGCACGCACCAGCGCACCGACATCCAGTGGGGCAACCATGACATCCTATGGATGGGGGCGGCGGCCGGCCAGCCCGCTTGCATCGCCACGGTGCTGCGCAACAACCTGCGCTACGACAACTACGAGATCCTCGAGAACGACTACGGCATCTCGCTGCGTGAACTTGTCGCATTCGCCGACCGCACCTACACCGCTGGCGAACCCATCACACCGCTCATCAAAGCCATCAACGTCTTGCTGTTCAAACTCGAGGGTCAGATCATCCAGCGCCACCCCGAGTTCGATATGGAAGACCGTCTGCTGCTGGACAAGATTGACCAAGCTGCAGGCACCGTCACCATTGGCAGCAACTCATACCCGCTCATCACGAGCGACTTCCCCACGGTCGATCCCGAGCACCCGTACGAGCTGAACGAAGACGAGCAGCGCATCGTCGACAAGCTGGTCTATGAGTTCACCAATGCCGACCACCTGCAGCGCCACGTCGACTTCCTGTATCGCCACGGCTCCGTGTACCTGGTGCGCAACGGCAACCTGCTGTTCCACGGGTGCATCCCCATGAATGCAGACGGAACCTTTGCCAGCATGAACTGTAACGGCACTTGGCGAGCCGGCAGGGACTACCTTGACTTCTGCGACGACATCGCACGTCGCGCCTGGCGCACGCGCGAGCAGGACGCCATGGACTGGATGTGGTACCTGTGGGTGGGCAATCGCTCCCCTGTTTCCGGTCGCTTGGTCAAGACGTTCGAGCGCTCCTATATCGAAGACCAATCGACGTGGGCAGAGCCCATGGACCCCTACTTCGAGCTCACGCGCGATGCCTACGCCTGCGACGCCATCATGCGGGAGTTCGGCCTCGTGCCCGGTTACGGCCATATCATCAATGGGCACACGCCCGTCAAAACCCTCAAGGGCGAGTCGCCGCTGCGCGCCGAAGGCAGGCTGCTGGTCATCGACGGCGGATTCTGCCAGGCATACCATCCCAAGACCGGCATCGCCGGCTATACGCTCATCTCCAGCTCACGCGGCATGCGTCTCAAGGCGCACGAAGCATTCAAAAGCGTGGAGGAAGCGCTGACGCGCAATGCCGACATCCAAAGCGAGACCACGCAGGTCGATGTCGCCTCGCGTCGCATCATGGTCTCCGACACCGATACCGGTGTGGAGATACGCGAGCGCATCAACGACCTGCGCCAGCTGCTCGAAGCGTACCGATCCGGCCTCATACCGGAGCATGCGAGCAAGTAAGCGCACGCAATCACGGCAGAGCGCGCCCCGTATCCGCATTCGGTGGATACGGGGCGCATCCGTATGAGGGCCACAAGGCACCAAAACGGGAATGCTACAATTGCTCACCGCGTATACGGCTGACCGTTAGGAAGGCGCTTCATGAAAAACCTTATCGCCCAGATCATGAAATTCGGCATCGTGGGCGTTCTCGCATTCGTCATCGACTACGGCGTGATGGTATTCCTCACCGAGGTGTTCGGGCTCAACCCGGTTGTCTCGGCAACCATCTCCTTCATCGTCTCGGTTATCTTCAACTACATCGCCAGCATGCGCTATGTCTTCAGCCACAAGGAGGACATGAGCCGCTCGCGCGAGTTCGTCATTTTCATCGTTCTCTCGGTCATCGGCCTCATCATCAACGACGTCCTTATGTGGGCAGGCACCGAACTCGTATCCATCGATTACCGCATCGTCAAGATCTTCGCGACGGCTGTCGTCATGGTGTGGAACTTCATCACGCGCAAGATTTTCCTCGATGCAGGCAGCAAAACACAGGAATAACCCGCATTTCGAACGCCAATTGTGACCATACTCTGGTGACTTGCTTGCGATTTGACGAAACCCTTACATTACGTGCCCAAATGGCGTAGAGTACCGTTCGCGGTCGCAATCAGGGGAGCGACCACAACGACATTCTGGAGGTACCGTGCGCGAAGCGCTCGAAAAGGCTAACGCGAAACAGTTCGCAAAGTTCGCCGCCGTCGGCATTGCGTCTCTTGCCGTCGACTACGTCCTTCTTCTCGTTCTCGTCGAAATTCTGCACGTCGATTTTCTCATCGCGACGTCTGTATCGTTCATTGCGTCCGTGGTCGTTAACTATTTCCTCAGCATGCGCTACGTCTTCGCCCATCGTGGTGACCTCTCCCGCAAGCGCGAGTTCACGATCTTCGCCGTTCTCTCTGCCATCGGCTTGGGCCTGAATGACCTCTTCATGTTCGTCGGTGTCGCATTTTTGAGCATCGGCTACCAGCTCATGAAGCTCATCTCCACCTTCATGGTCACCTGGTACAACTATTTCAGCCGTCGCAAGTTCTTGGATGCGAGCCAGGCATAACGGTAACCTCCCCACCATCTTGATGTGAAAGGGCCTCGTCAGAGGCTCTTTTCGTAGGCATCTTGTTTGTGAAGCGCATACCGGCAAATCAGAAAACTCCAAACATTTTCAATATCTGTGCGATTCCCCTGCTATCGACCTATCCATAACCTTCAAGTTGAGCGTTAAGGAGGCCTAAGGTTCAAGTTGAGGTCTAACCATGGCGTATACTTCTCATGGCTTAAAACCATTGACCCTGAGGCGGCTTATGCGTATCGGAAGCTCTCATATCGCGTTCATCTCCTCGCGCCCGGCGCGCCTGCTCACGTGCGCCGCGCTCGCCGTCGCGTTCACCGCAGCACCCGCTCTCTCCCCTGAAGCGGCGTATGCGGTCTCGAGCGAAACGCAGGCCGAACTCAACGAGACGCAGCAGAAGGTCGACGAGGCCACCAAAGCCTATGAAGAGGCCCAGGGCAACGTCGAGTCGCTGCAGAAGCTCATCGATGAGAACCAGGCCGATATCGCAGAGATCGAAAGCCAGCTTCCCGGTCAGCGCGACCGCGCCGCCGAGGCCATGCGCCTACAGTACAAGTACCAGAAGAACTCGAAATCTCTGCTGGGCGTCGTACTGGGCACCACCTCGTTTGACGACGTGATTTCGACCCTCACCTATATGGATCAAATCCAGGAGTCGAACAACCAGGAGATCGAGCGCCTCACCGATATGGAAGCCGAGCTCGCCGCTAAGAAGGCGGAACTCGAGCAGGCTAAGACCCAGGCAGAATCCGAGCAGAAGGCTGCATCCGACGCATTGAAGGAAGCGCAGCGCTTACGTACCGAAGCTCAGGAAAAGGCTGAGCGTGAAGCCGCCGAAGAGCTTGCTCGCCTGGCAGCCGTCACCGCTGCTGCCGAAGGCGAAGGCGTCGACGGAGGCAACACGGCGAATACCGCCAATCGCATCGGCCAGACGGCATCTGTCGCCGTGACCGGCGGCGCCGTCAACTGGAACGTTTCGCGCGAGGAGTTCGTTGCTGAGTGGACTTCGCGCATTGATGCTTACTTGGCAGGCAGCCCGCTTGCCGGCTACGGTAGCGTGTTCGCGAATGCCGCATGGGACAATACCGTTGACCCGCGTTGGTCCCCCGCCATTGCGTGCATCGAAAGCACCAAGGGTGCCCATTGCTTCAGGTCCTACAACGCCTGGGGCTGGATGACGAGCCAGAATTTCTCGAGCTGGGATGAATCGATCCCGCTGCACGTCGCCTTCCTGGGCCGCGTATACGGCACCACGTTGACGCCTGGCACCGCACAGAAATACTGCCCGCCCACATGGCAGGATTGGTACAACACCGTAGCCGGCCAGATGAACGTCATCTAAGCTATCTTCGCTTTGCATCCGCATGAACGAGCCCCTTTCAAGCAGAAAGGGGCTCGTTTTTCTATGCCCACTGGATTCCCGCAGCAGCACTTGCCAAGAACGTCACAACAGAGCAGGCCACGGCAACCACGAAGCATATGAGAAGCTGAAGGCGAAACGTAACGACCTTCAACAAGGGATGCAAATCATATAGGCGCCGCTTGTCTAAAAAGAGGTAGGCCACAGGAGCAAGCCCCACATCGACAATAAGCACGTACTCAACGATGCGAAACCACAGCGGAAGCGCGGCATCTTCAGTATTCGGCTGAACGATCGCAAAGATGCTTCCCAGCACGAGCAGGCCGTACGTCAGAATTACCAGAACGTTCCAAACCTTCCCCAGCCAATGAGGCGTCTTGGCCAACGACGCCCAAAAGCGCTGAACCCGACTCGTTGATGTTCCGGTTGGCGCGACAGATATGGCATTGTCGGAAGAAGTAGGGACGTCGCGAGCACTCGAGCTCAACAGCACGCCTTCGCCGGCGACGGCATCGTTCTTCTCGAATCGCGAAACGGTATTACCCTCCCCCGCCGGACGCTGAGATAGAATTGCCCGCTCCAGCGCATGAGCGCTTGCGAATCGTACCTGCGGATCGAGTTGGGTCGCCTGAGACACGATCTTTGAGAGCCCTGACGGCAAGCCTAACGCCATAAGTTCATCGGCACTCGAAATCCTTGGGGGCTCCTCGCCCATCGCACAGAAATACAGTAGCTTCCCGAGCGCGTACACATCGCTGCGCTCATCTGTCTGACCAAACCCGAATTGCTCGGGAGGAGCGTACGCACGCGTTCCGAAGTGCGCCGTATCGCACTCGGCATCTGTCCGCCACGTCCGCGCAATACCAAAATCAATAATGATGGGCCCGCTCGAACTCATAATGATATTCGAAGGCTTAAGATCGCGATGGATAAGCGGCTGCGGCAGAAGCTCGTGTAAATCGGATACCGCACGGCACAGCTCGGGCAACACGCGCAACGCAAGGTCAACCGATGCGCCCGTACGCTTAACGTAGCCGGCAAGCGTGGGCCCTTCAACGAATTCCATCACGACCGCGAGCGTGTCTCCAGTCCTCACGCATTCAACGATGCGGGGAACGGAACGCAACACGACCCCGGAATGTTGTGCGCGCCAAAGATCCTCGTAGGCAGACCCTACTCCTGCTGAGCAGTCGATGCGCTTGCGCACAAACGGGCCAAGCTCGCCCCCATGGGAACCTTGAAAGTACACGACCTCGGTCGTCTCGAACGCAGACTCCTTAAGAACGCGGTCGACGCGCCAGCTATCGGCCCGAGCACATGCCTGCAGATAGCGCTCGAGCTCCCTTTCCGTGTTGTCTGTCGAACAATCAGTTTCCATGCACGACATCATATCAGGCATGGATGCGACAGGGGCCAATCTTGTAGATGAGCTAACACACCGTCTCTTCGCCCAGGCGGAAAAGCTCCTCGTTCACCTTTTGCAGCGAGCAGCCGTGATCGAGGCAGAAGATGATGATGGCATCGCGGCGGTTTTTACAGTTAAGCGTGCTTGCACCCGAGGCGGACAGAGCGCGATTCGTCTCCTTCAAGGTAAGCGCCATGGCAAACGCGATCTGCAACACCTTGTTGCGACTCGGGTTACGCGCGCCGGTGAAAATCTGATAGCCGAATGTCTCGTTCAGGTCAGCCATACGTACCACGCGGGCACGCTCCAAGTGCTTCTGCTCAAGAAGCTGCTGCAGGTATTCCGCCAGCGTGCACGAGGGGAATTCATGCTCAGCGATAAATGAATCGATGCTCGGAGCCTCCAGGAGCTCCTGCAGCACTTCCTCCGTCAAGCGATCCGTCATCGTCAATCCCCCAGTCAACAGCCGAAAGCGCGTCCCATCGCGCTAAACAATCGGCCTACCACGTCCATTATCAACGCTCAACTATCGCAAATCGAGACATCGCACGCATTAGCCGCGAGCTAATGAATTTCCCCAACTGATTTCCTACCATGCAGACACCAGGAAACCAAACACCGAGGGAACGGAGTACGTCCATCATGGCAAAAGAAGGTAAGAAGCCCATTGGCAAGATAATCCTCATCGTGGTCATCGTATTGGTTGTCGTTGGCGTTATCGGGTCTATGGGAGGAAACGGCAGCTCTTCGGATAATGCCAATCAGCCGGCAACCTCACAAGAACAGACAGCGACTTCGGAGCAAACCACCCCCGAACCAGATCCCGAGCCGTATACCGTTGTAGACGAAACGCTTATTAGTGATAACCCCTATATGGCTGTGATTGCGGGAACGCTGACCAACAACACCGATTCTGATAAGTCATATATTCAGGTCGAATACGTCATCTACGATGCAGATGGTGCTCAGATTGGCACTGCACTGGCGAATACGAATAACCTGAAAGCAGGCGGAACTTGGAAGTTCGAGGCCGCGAGCACCGTTGAGCCCGACGAGGTGGCAAGCTGGGAATTGGCAGACGTAACCGGCTTCTAATCCAAGCAAAGCAACCTATAAGCACACCTGGCAGCGACAGCTTTGCAAACGCCCGGGACACCTGGAGAGGTGCTCCCGGGCGTTCTCATAACTTCATATCATCCGGACGCTATCGCATCTGCAGCAGCTGCCGGTAGACCGAAATACCACGCAGCAACACGTGCTCGTCGAACATAAGCGTGTCCCCATGCAGGGCGCATGTCGCGTGCCCCAGCTCGCCACAAGACCCATCCACTTCAGGCTCCCCCACGCCAAGCAGGAAGAACACACCGGGCACATAGCGCTGATAGAAGGCAAAGTCCTCAGCGATGAGCAGCGGGTCATCAATGCGCGTAAGCTCGGGCAGCGCACTCTCGCATGCCGCGTACAGCTCGGCATCGTTAGTCACCGGCGGATACCCTTCCGCAAAGTCGATTTCGTAGGTACACCCTGTTTCGGAGCACGCCATCTCGAGCGTCGAGGTGAGCTCTGCTTTCGCGCGCTCGAACATCTCGTCAGAAAACACGCGAAGACTTCCCGCCAGGCGTGCCTCGCCGGCAACGGCGTTGCACACGGTCCCCGCTTCCACCAAACCGAACTGCGCCACACACGGCTCATCTTGCTGCAAACGGCGCATGAGCCAGCGCTCCGACACCAAGAAGCGCGCGGCGGCAAGCGCGGCATCGTGCGTTTCCTCATCATGAAGGCCGTACGTCTTGGCGATATGCGTGCTCTGCCCGTGAATGGTGATATGCGTTTCACTTGAGCGCGCAAGCAAAGCACCCGGACGCGATGCCACCGTGCCCCACGGGAGATCTGGCCACACGTGGAAACCGAAGATGCGATCGACCTTATACCGCTCGAACACGCCGCTTTCGCACACGCGCTTGGCACCACCGGTCGTTTCCTCGGCAGGCTGGAACACAAACAACACGTTGCGCGGCAAAGCCCCGGGGCAGTCGCGCACAAGGGCATCGACCCATACTGCCGTAGCAAGCGCCATGGACATATGCGCGTCATGTCCACAAGCGTGCATGCGCCCTTCGTGCTCCGACGCAAACGAGACGCCGGTCGCCTCGGTTATGGGTAGAGCGTCCATATCGGCGCGAATCGCCACGGTATGGGCATTCCCCACATCGAACAGAGCGCAGATGCAGCTCGCACTCGGCGAGAACACCTCGCACGATAGCGACTCGAGCACGCCGCGGACATAGCGCTTGGTCTGCGGTAGGTCGTAATCGAGCTCGGGAATCCGATGCAGGTCACGTCGAAACCGCACGAGCAGCTCCAGATCCTGTGCAGTCGCATTCAGCCTGTCGACCATCTGGCTATCCTTTCCCTCGACCGCCACAAGTATAGCCGCCCTGCACCACTCACTGCCCGTCGATGCCCAATGCCCTGACAGTTACCCCCCCCTGGCCACCCTACCGAAGGCTCCGGCACGTCCGCCTCAATTCCTGCTTCACCGTGAAAGCGTTACCAATATGTATCGTCACAGGAGCCACTCTTGTTTGGTAAAGCCCGTTCGTGATAGGGTTTCCCCATTCGATAGAGGATGCGGGCACGAAGATGCGCGAGCGAGCCGGCAGGCGAAGACCTTGCGTGGAGGCAACCCCGCCGAACTCGGCCGCCGGGCACGACGGAACCGGGTGGGACCGCAGGGAACACTTGCGGGACTGTCTGCACGAAACTTGCAGGAGAGCTATCTGGGAGGCACGATGCCAAAATACCCTTTTGTGACAAAAGACCAAGTCGTTGAGATCGCCGAGCAGTTCCCGACGCCGTTTCACCTGTACGACGAGGCCGGAATCCGACGCAACATGGAAGCCGTTCGCGACGCCTTCGCCTGGAATCCCGGCTTCAAGGAGTACTTTGCGGTCAAGGCGAATCCCAACCCGCGCCTCATCTCCATCCTTCATGAATATGGCTGCGGCTGCGACTGTTCGAGCGACACCGAGCTCATGCTTGCCGATGCTCTGGGCATTCACGGGCACGACATCATGTTCTCGTCGAACGACACGCCGGCCGATGACTTCCGCCTCGCGCGCAAGCTAGGCGCCATCGTCAACTTCGATGACATCACGCACATCGAGTTCTTCGAGCGCGTGGCGGGCCCCATTCCCGAGACCGTGAGCTGCCGCTTTAATCCCGGTGGCCTCTTCCAGCTGGCAAATGGCATCATGGATAACCCCGGAGACTCGAAGTACGGCATGACGCGCGAGCAGCTCGGCGAGGCCTTTCGCATGCTGGCAGATCGCGGCGCGAAGACGTTTGGCATCCACGCCTTCTTGGCCAGCAACACCGTGACGAACGAGTATTACCCCGCGCTCGCTCGCATCCTCTTTACGCTCGCCGTCGACTTGGCGAACGAGACGGACGTGCACATCGGCTTCATCAACCTCTCGGGCGGCGTGGGCATCCCCTACCGTCCCGATCAGGAGCCTAACGACATCCGTGCGATCGGCGAGGGCGTGCGCCAAGCGTACGAGGAGGTCCTCGCACCCGCTGGCATGAACGACATCAAGATCTTTGCCGAGATGGGACGTTTCATGATGGGGCCGTACGGCTGCCTGGTGACGCGCGCCATCCACGAGAAGCATATCTACAAGGAATACATTGGCGTCGATGCCAACGCCGTGAACCTCATACGCCCGGCCATGTACGGTGCATACCATCACATCACGGTGATGGGGCAAGCAGGCGGACCGGACAAAAGCCGCATGCCCGCAACGCGCACGTACGACATCGCGGGAAACCTGTGCGAGAACAACGACAAGTTCGCCATCGATCGCGAGCTTCCCGAAATCGATATGGGTGACCTGCTGATCATCCACGACACCGGGGCGCACGGGCATTCGATGGGCTACAACTACAACGGCCGCCTGCGCTCAGCGGAAGTGCTGCTGCGTGAAGACGGCACGTGCGAGCTCATCCGTCGCGCCGAGACGCCCGCCGACTACTTCGCGACCCTCGACGTCACACCGACTGGCCGTACCCTTCTTGCCCAGCTCACCAGAAAGGAGTCCTAATATGAACATCCACGATCTCCAGGGTTCCATCGTCGCCCTTATCACCCCGTTCAACGAAGACGGCAGCGTCGACTTCGACGCGCTGGGAAACCTCGTCGACATGCACCTTGCCACTGGTACCGACGCGATTTTGCCGCTCGGCACCACAGGCGAGAGCTCGACCATGACCCACGAGGAAGATGATGAGGTCGTGCGCTTCGTCGTCGAGCGCGTCGCCGGCCGCATCCCCGTCATCGCGGGATCCGGCTCCAACAGCACTCAGACCATGCTGGAGAAGAGCCTCTCGTTCCAAAAGCTCGGTGCCGACGCCCTGCTGCTCATCACACCGTATTACAACAAGAGCAACGAAGAGGGCATTTATCAGCACTTCAAGACCGTCGCCGACGCGGTCGACATCCCCTGCATCCTCTACAACGTCCCCGGCCGCACCGGGTGCTCCATCAGCGTGAAAAACGTCGAGCGCCTGGCCGCCCATCCCAACATCATGGGCATCAAGGAAGCCAGCGGCTCCATCTCGTATGCTAGCGACATCGCGCACCTCATCGGCCCAGACTTTAAGATGTTCTCGGGCAACGATGACATGGTCGTGCCGCTTATGAGCCTGGGCGCCTCCGGCGTAATCTCGGTCTGGGCGAATGTTCAGCCGGCGCTCGTGCACGAGATGACATGCGCATTCCTGGAGGGCGACATCGCCCGCGCGCGCCAGATTCAGCTCGAGGGCCTGCCGCTGGTCCATGCGCTGTTCTGCGAGGTCAATCCCATTCCGGTGAAGGAAGCCTGCGCACAGATGGGTCTTTGCGAGGCGAACTACCGCCTGCCGCTCGTTCCCATGGCCGATGCGAATCGCGCACGCCTGGTCGAAGCCCTGAAGGGAGCTGGTCTTGTTGATTAAGATCGCCATCATGGGTGCCGGCCGTATGGGCTCGCTCATCCGAACCACGGCAGAAGCGGTCCGCGACGCCGAGGGAAACCCCGCCTTCGAGGTCGTCGCTCAAATCGGGTTCGATTTAGCGGAAGCCGAAACGGCAGAAGTGGCCGATGTGCTCATCGACTTCTCGAATGTTGCTACGCTGCCCGCCGTACTCGCCTATGTCTCGCGCTGCGACTGCGCACTCGTGAGCGGCACCACCGGCTACGCGCCCGAGCAGCTCGCCGCGCTCCAGGACCTGGGCGCAACCGTCCCCGTCGTGTGGTCTGGCAACTACTCCATCGGCGTCGCTGCGCTGCGCCACCTCACCACGCAGGCAACGCGCGAGCTCCCCGGTTTTGACGTCGAAATCGTGGAATGCCACCACAACCAGAAAGCCGACGCCCCCAGCGGCACGGCCAAGATGTTGCTCGACGCCGTTATGGATGCCAAGGGCGACCCCGATTCCCATGCCGTGTACGGTCGCGAGGGCATGTGCGGTGCGCGCGACCCGCACGAGATCGGCGTCCATGCGCTGCGCGGGGGCACCGTCGCGGGCGTGCACACCGTGTCGTTTTTCGGCACCGATGAAGAGGTGTCGCTTACGCACCGCGCAACGAGCCGCCAGATCTTCGTGAACGGCGCACTTGCCGCAACGACCAAGCTGCTCGATCGCGAAGCCGGTTTCTACACCTTTGACGAGATCATGTTCGGATAGTGAAAGTTTGAGGACAGATACCAAACTTTCACGGAGAGAAAGGATGCGTGTGAACGCTCAAGAAATCATTGAATTCATCGCCTCGGCGGAGAAAAAGACGCCGGTCAAGCTGTACGTGCACGAGAACCAGGGGGCCTCGATTGATTGGGGCGCGGCCCATGTCTACGGCTCTGCCGAGGGTCGCATCGTATTCGGAGACTGGAACGACCTCTCCCCCATCCTCAAGGCGCATGCGGACGACATCGCCTACTTGGATATCGAGAACGACTGCCGCAACTCGGCGGTGCCCATGCTCGACCTCAAGGGCATAAACGCCCGTATCGAGCCGGGCGCCATCATCCGCGACCAGGTGGAAATCGGCGACAACGCCGTCATCATGATGGGCGCCATCATCAATATCGGCGCCGTCATCGGCGAGGGTACCATGATCGATATGGGCGCCGTGCTCGGTGGCCGCGCCACCGTGGGCAAGAACTGCCATATCGGAGCGGGCACCGTGCTTGCCGGCGTCATCGAGCCCGCCAGCGCTACGCCCGTCATCATCGACGACAACGTCATGATCGGCGCGAATGCCGTCGTACTCGAGGGCGTGCACGTGGGCGAGAACGCCGTCGTCGCCGCTGGCGCCGTGTGCGTTGAAGACGTTCCCGCCGGTGCCGTCGTGGCAGGCATTCCCGCCCGCGTTATAAAGCAACGCGATGAGAAGACGGACAGCAAGACCGGTCTTGAAGAGGGCCTGCGTCAGCTGTAACGCCGCACGTTCGACAATCTGTTTGCCATCTGCCTTTAGGGGGTCGGTCGTTTCTACTTGCCCTTTCGTTCGCTAACTCGGGCAAAACAAGCCAGTTAGCGAACGAAAGGGCAAGTAGAAACGACTGACCCCCTGTTCTCTGTACGCATCATGCGAGAGCCCGCGTGCAGCGCCCATGCTGTCGGCTATAATCTCCCACCGGATTCGCACAGACGCGCCGGGCGCACCCGGCTTTGCATGAGGGGGCTTCACGCATGAACATCACCCTGCTGGGCACCGGCAACGCACTGGTCACGGAATGCTACAACACCTGCTTCGTCGTGAGCGACGGCAATCGCCGCTTCCTGGTCGACGGCGGTGGCGGCAATACCGTGCTCGTGCAGCTGAAGCGCGCCGGCATCGACTGGCGCGACATCCGCGAGATCTTCGTCACCCACAAGCACATCGACCACATTGTGGGCATCGTGTGGCTCGTGCGCCTCATCTGCCAGAACATGGCGAAAGGTACCTACGAGGGGGACGCCACCATCTACGGCCACGCCGAGGTGCTCAACATCGTCCGCTCCATCGCCACCATGCTGCTGCAGCCCAAACAGACCCGCTTCATCGACGACCGCCTGCACCTCGTCACCGTCGAGGACGGCGAGACGCGCGCCATCATCGGCAAGCAGGTCACGTTCTTCGACATCCAATCGACCAAGGCCAAGCAGTTCGGCTTCACCATGGATCTGGGCGAGGGCAAGAAGCTCACCTGCTGCGGCGACGAGCCGTGCAACGAGTGCGAACAGCCCTACGCGCAAGGCAGCACGTGGCTGCTGCATGAGGCGTTTTGCCTGCACGGCCAGGCCGATATCTTCTCCCCCTACGAAAAGCACCACTCCACGGTGAAGGACGCCTGCGAGCTTGCCGAGCAGATGGGCGTCCCCAACCTCGTGCTCTACCACACCGAGGACCGCAACATCGCTCGTCGCAAAGAGCTCTATGCCGCCGAGGGCGCTCAGTACTATCACGGCAACCTCTATATTCCCGACGACCTCGAAGTGATTGAGCTGTAGACAGGCCTCTTGCCCTTTGTTTGCGCAGGTCATCATTTAATACCAGTGGTTTATACCACTCAAACCAACAATTTGCCTGTTTCGACGCACAAACTGTGGTCCCGGTACCACTCACAAGCCCATTTTCGCTTCGTACGATACTGACCAATGGTATCGACCGCAAGGTCACGGCCATTGAGCGCTACGTCGCCAACAACTGCTACCTGGTTCACACGCCTGCGGGCGCGTTCCGCACCAAGTGGGTCATCAACTGTGCCGGCGCCTTCGCGAGCGATATCTCCGAGATGCACGGTTATCCCAACTACCCGGTGCGCGACTTCAAGGGCGAGTACTTCGTGCTCGACAAGAAGGCCGGCGCGTTCCTCAAGACGCCTGTCTACCATGCGCCTAACGACCGCGGCGGCTTCTCCACGCATGCCACCCCCACTGTCGACGGCAACGTCCTCGTGGGCCCCGACTCCTACATCACCGAGGAGTGGGAGGACTACAAGTGCACCAAGGACCACCTGGATGGACTGATTCGCGACGGCTCCAAGATGTTCGAGCAGATGCGCCGCGAGTTCTCCATCCGCAACTTCGCGGGCATTCGCTGGAAGCGCGTTGACGAGGAGGGCAACGTTCTCGACTCCAAGCTCGAAAGCGACCAGCAGCACAACCCCAACACGGTGAACCTCGTGGGCATCGAGTCGCCGGGCGTCACCTGCGCCCTGCCGCTCGCGCGCCGCGCCGTGGCGCGCCTGGTTGCCGTCGAGAAGCCTGAGGTCAATGAGAAGTTCGACCCGGTACGCCCCGCCCTCAAGCGCTTTTACGACATGACGCGCGAGGAGCAGGCTGAGGCCATCGCCGCCGACCCCGAGTACGGCGAGATCGTATGTCGCTGCGAGACCGTGACCCGCGCTGAGATTCGCCGCGCCATTCACAACCCGCTCGGCGTCCACACCGTCACCGGTATCAAGAACCGCACGCGCGCCACCATGGGCCGTTGCCAGGGCGGCTACTGCGAGACCCGCATCACCGAGATGATCGAGCAGGAGCTGGGCATCAAACCCACCGAGGTGCGCTACAGCCACGCCGATTCCTACATGTTCACCGGCCCCGTCCGCAGCGGCAACGCGCAGGACGAGACCACAGAAGGAAGCGTGAACGCTTAAATGAAGCACGTAGACGCTGTCATCATCGGCGGCGGTCCCGCCGGGCTCGCCGCAGCCATCGAACTGCGCAAGAAGGGCATCGATGACATCCTCATCCTCGAGCGCGAGAAGAAGCCAAGTGGCATCCTGCGCCAGTGCATCCACGACGGCTTCGGCCTCACGCGCTTCGGAGAGACGCTCTCGGGCCCCAAGTACGCCGCGCGCTTCGTCCGCGAGGCGGAAGCACTCCAGATTCCCTGCCTCACGGACACCACGGTGCTCGAGGTCACGCCCGACCGCCACGTGTACGCCTCCTCCTCCGAGCACGGCATGATGGAGTTCGAAGCCGGCGCGATCGTGCTTGCCATGGGCTGCCGCGAGCGCACCCGTGGCGCCATCAGAATCCCCGGCACGCGCCCTGCGGGCGTCTATACCGCAGGCGTGGCACAGGCCTACATCAACCTCAAGAACAAGATGGTGGGCCGCAAGGTCGTCATCCTGGGCTCCGGCGACATCGGCATGATCATGGCGCGCCGCATGACGCTCGAGGGCGCCGAGGTACTGGGCGTGTTCGAGGTCCAGCCCTACGCCAGCGGCCTACCCCGCAACGTCGAGCAGTGCCTGAACGACTACAACATCCCGCTGTCGCTGTCCCATACCGTGACCGATATCCGCGGCACGGACCGCCTGGAGAGCGTCGTCATCTCCGCTTTCGACGAGCACATGCAGCCCATCCCCGGCACCGAGAAGGAATACGAGTGCGACACGCTCATCCTCTCGGTGGGCCTCATCCCCGAAAACGAGCTTACCTGGATGGCCGGGGCGGAAAAGGATCCCGGAACGAGCGGTGCGGCGGTGGACGAGAACTATCAGACCACCGTGCCCGGCATCTTCGCCGCAGGCAACGTGCTGCACGTCCACGACCTGCTCGACTTCGTGTCACTTGAGGCCGAGGCGCTGGCAGACGGCGCGGCACGCTTCCTGAAGGAGGGTTCGCTGCCGGCATGCAACCTCGCTGTGCGCGGCAACGAGCTTGTCAGCGGCCTCACGCCATCGCGCATCAGCGGTGAAGACGACGTCACGGTATCCTTCCGCGTGCGTCGGCCGCTGCGCAACTGCACGATCGAGCTTGTTCAGGGCGACACGGTCGTCAAGCGCCGCCGCATGCCCAAGGCGCTTCCCGCCGAGATGATTCAGATCAAACTTAAGGCGAGCGACCTCAGCCAAACCGACGACCTGGAGGTGAAGGTGACATGCTAAGGGAGTTCACCTGCATCATGTGCCCTCAGGGCTGCGATATCTCCGTCGAGTTCGAAGGCGCAACCATCACAAGCATCACGGGTAACAAGTGCGCCAAAGGCGAAGCCTACGTCACCCAAGAGATCGAGAACCCGATGCGCAACATCGCGACATCGGCGCTCGTCGACGGCGGCGACCTGCCGTTGGCAAGTGTCCGCCTCACCGACGTCATCCCCAAGGACCGCATCTTCGATGTGATGGCAGAGATTCGCACCGTCGAGCTTTCCGCTCCTGTGCACGAGGGCGACATCGCGATTCACGACGTGCTTGGCCTCGGCGTCGACGTGATCGTCACCAAGGACGTCGACGCGGCGTAGCGTTACCGCTCCTCCGACATGGCTCCACTCCACGACCCCGCGAGATTGCAACCCTCGCGGGGTCGCTTTCATTCGGGAAAATGGGGACAGGCACTTATTTCCCACCGGTGGGAAATAAGTGCCTGTCCCCATTTTCCCAAGCCGCGTTAGCGGTTCTCGATGCTCCCGATGTTTTTGAGCTCGATGGAGATGAGTCCGTTCGGCTCGTTCACGAACTCGACGTACTCGGTGTTGCGCAGCATCTCTGCCGGGAAAGTGATCTCGATGCCCGTGTCGGTGCGGATCTTATGATTGCGCACCGCAGCGCGCTCGACGTTCGCACGCTCCACGGGCACGCGCTCGGGCAGCTGCTCCTCGCGCATCTCAGCCTCGAAGCGCTCCTTCATCACCGGCTCGTTCTCGAAGATCTCATCCGCAAGGTCCCAGGGAGCGAGCTCCTCGTCCTCCTCGACCTTCTCGGCCACAACCTCCTTGGCACGGGCGAGCGCCATCGCGGTGTTGGCGCCGTGCTCCTCCGCGACCTCCTCCACGATGCGCGTCACCGTGTCGATGATCTCCTTGCCCGAAACGCCCGTTGCGCACTGCAGCAGACCGTCGGGGATGATCATCGTGTCCTCACCCGCGATCTTGCGCTTCTTATCCTGATAGAAGATCTCCATGGTACTCGCGCGGACCACAGCGTAGCTCGTCACCTTCTGCGACGGGCTCGGCAAGATGGCATAATGGCGCGCGATATCGTTGCGCACCTCTCCCCCTTCGCGCGCGACTTCATGCATGAACGCCATGCGGCTGCCCATGAGCAGCACGGCAAACCAGCGCACGTCGTCGTCATCATCGAAATCGGCAACCAGGATATCGGTCGACTCCGCCTTGTCCGCTTTTGCGAGCTCATCCGCAAAGAACTCCGCAATCTGCTGAGAAAGGTCGATGAAGTCGCGATCGCCGAACAAAAACGCCTTGAGCTCACCGGCGAAAGCGCTGTTCTCGGCAAACGATCCACGCTTGTTATCGGCGCTCGTCCGCGCGCGGCGCAGGTGCGAGGTCACGAACGACCGCACGGCGCGTGAATCTATATCGAGCTCCCGCTGACTCATGACGTTCACAGCGGAATCGAAATCGAGGATATGCAGAATCGCGTGGTTGATCTTCATGCGGGTCTCCTTTGGCGTTTTGAGCCTAGCAAGTATACCGGCAAGCGCCCGCAGCGGACAAACCGAGCCCTGCGAGCAAGGAATCTCCTGAGTGTCGCACCGCGCTAGCCTTCTGCGCCCTCGCTGTTAGAGCGCAGCGCGCCGATAAGGTTGGATGCCCTGTCCGACACCTTCTCGATCGTCGCCACGCGAGCGAGCGCCTTCAGGACATCGACGACGAATTCCCGCTGCTCGGGCGCAAGCGATTCCGCGGCGTCGCGCATGGCAGGCAGGCTCGTGCGCCACGTGTCGCGAATGTCCGCGAAGCGCGTCGCTCCTGTGACGGCGAACACCTGGAACAGTGTCGCGATAAACGCGCCGCGTTCCTCCGGCGTGAAGCGATCCATCCAAGCGGAGAGCGTCGAGCCGAAGTAACGTGAACTCGCAGAAAGCCCGTCTGCGAGCACGAACCCACAACCGTCCGTCTCCCACAAAAACGGGTTATGCTGCAGAATCGATACGCCGGAGCTCTCCACGACGCAAAAGTCGCGCTCCTCGTCCATGATGAGGCCGATAATCGAGGACTTAGGCACCGTTTTGCGCACCCGGTCGCGCACGCGTGAGAACCCCTCGCTCGCCAAAAAGGCGCTATCGAAGCCGGGGCCATCGTGCGAAAACACGCGAATCACGCGCCCCTGGAGCGCTTGGGACGCCATCGCTGCAGCATATACCGCAAGGTTGCCGCCCTTGGAGTGCCCGCCCACATAGACGGGGCGATCCATATCGCGCATGACGAATTCCAAGTAGTGCAACGCCTCACGCTGGGAAGGCACTGGGCACTGCGAGGCCATGTTGAAATCCTCGCGCCAGCCGATGAGCGTCGAATCCGTTCCGCGATACGCGACGTAAACGCTGCCATCGGGCAGAAGAAACGTCATCGCCGCGAACTGCTCCGAGGTAGTGCGATCGGTTTTGTAGGCAAAGCGGCACAGGCGGACATCGCGAAAGCGCGGACTCGCACAAACTGCAAACAGTAGATCGCGGCTCCCCTGCGGGTCCCAGCTCGTGCCGAACATGGGGCCGAAATCCTCGGCGCGCAGCAGCTCATGGAGCGCTATGCCCTCGGGCGTTCTTGCGCCCCGGAGCGCTGAGCTCAGGCGAAAGTACGAGAGCCAAGAGAACACGAGGCTGTCGAGCTCGCACACCGGGCGCCGCGCGAAAGAGTCGAGTGCGGTCTGGGCGTAAGTGAGAAAATTGCTTGAGCGCTTCGATGAGTTACTGCGGGAGGATTCCGCCTTTTCCGCCTCCGGCAGACGGGACTGAGCGTTCTTCACGCGGGGGATCTTCGACGTAATGGTCGCGATCACGCCTGCACGCACCTCACCTGAGCCCGAGGCTTCATCCATCGGCTCCATAAGCTGATTGTGTTTGCGCCTATCGGCCATACGACCTTCGCCTATCCTTCACCCCTGCGAACCCGCTTGCCCCTATGCTACCGCCGATGCCGGCCGAGGAATAGGTCCTCGGCCGGCATCATGCGAAGTGCGGACATTGCGGACATGCGCCCTGCAAGCCCTTAGCGTACGTACCAGGCGGAAACATCCTGCGGAATCGAACCGTCCTCAAGAAGCTCGCCGGATGCGATCACGAGCGCGCCGGCAGGCGCAGGGACGGGGGCAAAGCCGAAGTTCGTGACGTTCGTGAAAACGCGACCGTCCGCCGTCGGGCGCTCGTAAGCGATGACCTGCGAGGGGTCTTCACCCAGCAATGCGGGGTCGACCCACGTGAGGGACATATCGCCTGTCGCCGTGAGCATCTCGGCGCGCAGCGCAAGCACGCACTGGTAGAAGTTGAGCATCGAGGCAGGGTCGGCCTGTTCCGCATCTGCTGCGAAATTCGCGAACCACTGCGGCTGCGGAAGATGCGGCGACTGGGACGACGAAAGCGGTTCAGCGCCCGCGACAGCCGCCGAGAACCCAAATGAACCCGTCGACCCGTCGCCGAACGAGCTGTCCCATGCAGCAGGGCTCGGCAAGTCGCCCGCGCACCAAGGCAGCGGAACGCGGCACCCGTCACGGCCTTTGAGCGCATCGCCATGGGCCGTGCGAACCGCCTGCGGATCCTCCAGGCGGTCCCATGGGATGTCGGCGACCTCGAACAAGCCGAGCTCTTCTCCCTGGTAGATATAGACCGAGCCCGGCAGACCCATCTCCATGAGGAGTGCAGCTCGGGCGCGCTTCGTTCCGAGCGCATAGTCGACCTTGTAGGTCTTGCCATCGCGCAACAGCCAATCGTTCACGAACTGGTGGTGCACGTTCGCCTTCACCTGCGGCAGACCGTAGCGCGTCGCATGGCGCGGCACGTCATGGTTCGAAAGCACCCACGTGCTCGTAGAACCCGAGAGCTCTGCACACGACAGGCCCTCCTCGATCGCGCGGCGGAAATCGCCCGCGAACCAATCAGCCTTCGCGAACTCGAAATTGAACACCTGACCGAGCTCTTCGGTCGAAGCGTAGTAGCGCTGATGCTCAGGCACCACCCATGCCTCACCCACCGCGAAGCGCGGCGGCTCGTACTCGTTGAACACCTGGCGCCACTCGCGGTAGATGTCGTGCACCTCGGGGCGATCCCACAGCGGGTTGTCGGCGTTGCCCGTTGCCTGGTCGGGATCTTGATCGAGCTCATCAAGCGGGCGGCTGTCGAGGTCCTTGGCAAGAGCGTGCGCCACGTCGATACGGAAGCCGTCGACCCCGCGATCGGACCAAAAGCGCAGCGTCTGCTTGAACTCCTCATGCACATCAGGATGCTTCCAGTTCAAGTCCGGCTGCTCCTTGGCAAACAGGTGCAGGTACCACTCGCCATCTTCGACGCGCTCCCAAGCCGACCCGCCGAAGCAGGACTTCCAGCCATTGGGAGGCAGCTCACCGTGCTCGCCGCGCCCCGGGCGGAAGATGTAGCGGTCGCGCTCGGGCGACCCGGGACCGGCAGCGAGCGCTGCCTGGAAAAACCGGTGCTTGTTCGACGTGTGGTTGGGAACGATGTCGACGATGACCTTAATGTCCCGCGCGTGGGCGGCGGCGACCATATCGTCGAAATCGTCGAGCGAACCCAGACGGGGGTCGACATCGCGGTAATCGATGACGTCATAGCCTCCGTCGGCAAGCTCGGAAGGGTAGAACGGCGAAAGCCAAATGGCGTCGACACCTAATCGCTTCAGATAATCGATTCGGTCAACAACACCCCGGATATCGCCCAGGCCGTCGCCGTTCGCATCGCGGAAACTCCGAGGATAGACCTGATAGACAACAGCTTGCTTCCACCAATCTGCCGCTTGAGCCGACATGTGCACCCACTCCTTAGCCTAGGCTTTTCGATTCTTCGACCATTGTAGAAGCCTAGTCTTGTCCGTACAAGACGATCAAGCGGGTACGTCGCACTTTGCAAGGGCATATAGCATGCCGCCGGCTCACCAAACCGCCAAATGGGACCCGCCTCCATCGACGCACTTCTCCCCTGGGGAGAAGTGCGTCAAACGACCCGCCCCCATTTGGCGAAACCTCTAACGCAAGCCGCTTTGGTCTATGACGTTCGAAAGGGCGGAAGCGGAACGATGCAGCTCCTCCAGCTCGTCGGCATCAAGCGAAATGGGAACGCGACATTCGATGCCGTTGCGACCGATGATCGTCGGCAGCGAGATCGCGATGTCCGAGATCCCGTACTCCCCCACCATGAGACTCGATACGGGAAGAACGCACTTCTCGTCGCGCATGATTGCCGTGCACAGGCGCTGCACCGACATGGCAATGCCGTAGTAGGTCGCATGCTTGCGCTTGATGATCTCGTACGCTGCGTTTTTCACTTCATCGGCGATGCGCGCTTCGGCAACCTCATGATCGAAATGACCCCGCATCTCGCAGAAGTCCTTCAGGGGAACGCCAGCCACATCTGCGCTCGACCATACCGCAAGCTCGGAATCCCCGTGCTCACCGATCACATACGCCTCGACATCGCGCGGGTCAACGCCCAGATGAGTTCCGAGAGCCTCCTGCAGGCGAGCGGAGTCGAGCACGGTACCCGACCCGATGACGCGGCTTTCGGGCAAACCGGACATCTTGATGGCCGCATACGTAAGGACATCGACCGGGTTCGATACGATGAGCAGGATTCCCTCGAAACCCACCTCACGAATGTTCGGAATGATGGAGCGGAAGATGGCAACGTTCTTGTTGACCAGATCAAGCCGTGTCTCCCCCGGCTTTTGGGCTGCCCCCGCAGTGACGACGATGATCGCGGCATCCGCCGCATCCGCATAATCGCCCGCATAGATATTCATCGACCCCGCGAAGGGCGACCCATGGCTGATATCGAGCGCTTCGCCTTCCGCACGGGCCCTGTCGACGTCGATCAGAACCATCTCGGAAAACAAACCGCTCTGCATTAACGCGAAAGCGGAAGAAGACCCAACGAACCCGCATCCGACGATAGCGACTTTCCTGTTGTTGACCATGATTACTCCCTACGGTCATGTGCTGCGCCATCTGGCGCCTTTGCTATCGCTTATTCCCACTGTGTCACTAGGATTTCAATTCACACGTATTTGCTAGTTATTTGCTTACATATTCACGGGTGCTTCACATGCGCCGCACTGGGAGGCACGACGCACTTCTCCCCTGGGGAGAAGTGCGTCGTTTGGGGCGGAAACAAAGGCCCTTTAGCAGATGCCGGCATCCTTGATGGCCGCGACAGCGGCGCGCATGCCGTCGGGCAGAAGCACGAGCGCCATGCGCACGTAACCCTCACCATGCGGACCGAAGCTGGCGCCCGGAGTCACGATGACGCCCGCGCGGTCCATAAGCTCTTCGCAAAACGCCATGGAATCCGTGCGGCCACCGGGAAGCTTCGCCCACACGAACATGGAGCCGTGGGCGTTGGGCCGCTCCCATCCAATCGATTCGAGCCCGTCGCACAGGGCATCGCGGCGCTCCTGATACTTCAAGCGCTGCTCCTCGACCTTCTCGAGCGGTCCCGTAAGGGCGGCGATGGCCGCCCTCTGAATGGGGTAAAACATGCCGAAGTCGATTTGGCTGCGCAGCTTGGCAAACGCCTGCACCACATCGGCGCGACCGACGAGGAAACCGATGCGCGCGCCGGTAACGTTGAACGACTTCGAAAGCGAGAAGAACTCGACGCCCACTTCAAGTGCGCCGGGATACTGCAGGAAGCTGCCGCCGCGCGGCCCGTCGTAGACGATGTCCGAATATGCGTTGTCGTGCACGATGAGCAAATCATGCTCGCGCGCGAAGGCGATAATCTGCTCGTACACCTCAGGTGTACCCACGCTGCCCACGGGGTTTGCCGGCAAAGAGACAATCATGTACTTCGCGCGGTCGGCAACCTCGGGGTCGATGCCGTCGACGTAGGGCAAAAAGTCATGCTCGGCGTTGAGCGGATAATACGCGAGCTCGCCGTCGGCGATCTTGACGCCCGCCTCGAACACCGGGTAGCACGGATCGGGAACAAGGGCCACATCGCCGGGATCAAGGAGCGCCAAACCGAGGTGCCCCACGCCCTCCTGCGTGCCGTTGCACGAGGCGACCATGTCGGGCGTGATGCCCTCCACACCGAAGCGACGGGCGTAGTAATCGCACACCGCCTGCTTGAGCTCGGGAAGATCACCCAGGCTGTACTTCCACTCCGCAGGATTCGCGGCGGCGTCGCGCAGCGCCTCTACCACATGATCGTAGGGCGCAAAATCGGGCGTTCCCACCGACAGGTTATAGATGGTGCGGCCTTGCGCCTCGAGCTTGAGCCTGCGCTGGTTGAGCGCAGCGAACACCTCGTCGCCGAACCTGTCAAGCCTATGGGAAAACTGCATCGCGAACACCTTCTTCTATCGCCCCAAGGGACGTTGGATTTTCAGACAGACGTTAGTGTAGCGCTTTACCGAAGCAAAGCATATGCCCGAAATGGGAAAGCCTGTCCTCTGTCTCCCAAGCCCATACGGGAACGCCGATTAATCCTGTGCAAGTCCGTCGATCTCGGCAAGCCAGATGCGCGCAGACGCATCGGACGGCATGCGCCAATCGCCGCGCGGCGAAAGCGTAACAGAGCCGACCTTGGGACCATCGGGCAGACAGCTGCGCTTGAACTGCTGCGCGAAGAAGCGTCGGTAGAACACCCGCAGCCAGCTCCAGATGGTTTGCTCGTCGTACTCGCCCGCAAACGAGCGACACGCCATGCGGTAGATCTTCCCCGGGGCAAACCCGAAGCGCAGCAGATGGTATAGGAAATAATCGTGCAGCTCGTAGGGGCCCACGAGGTCCTCGGTCTTCTGAGCGATCTGCCCGTCGCCTGTGGGCGGGAGCAACTCGGGCGAAACGGGCGTGTCCAAGATGTCGAGCAGCGTCTCCTCAATCTGGCCGCCGTAGAGCCCTGCCGCATAGCGCACCAGGTGCCGCACGAGTGTCTTGGGAACGCTCGCGTTCACCGCGTACATGCTCATGTGATCGCCGTTGTACGTGGCCCAGCCAAGCGCGAGCTCCGACAGGTCGCCCGTGCCGATGACAAAACCGCCGAGCTCATTGGCGAGATCCATGAGAATCTGCGTGCGCTCGCGTGCCTGGCTGTTCTCATAGGTCACGTCAGTTACGGCCGGATCGTGTCCGATATCGGCAAAATGCTGCTTCACGGCATCATGAATTGAAATCTCGCGGAAGCTGACACCCAGGGAATGTGCCAAGGTCTCGGCGTTGTTCTTCGTGCGCCCGGTCGTGCCGAAGCCCGGCATGGACGCGGCCATGATGCCGGCGCGGTCGAGACCCAGGGCATCGAAGGCGCGCACGGTGACGAGCAACGCGAGCGTGGAATCGAGCCCACCGGAGAGCCCGATGACGGCACGCGTGGTGCCGGTGTGCGCCAGGCGCGTCTTCAAGCCGGCAGCCTGCAAACCGAAGATGGTCTCGCAGCGCTCTGCCAGGTCGCCGCGATCCGCAGGCACGAACGGCGTGCGATCGAATACGCGATCGATATCGAGCGCACTGCGCATGAGCTTCACAGGAGCCAGCGGTTGCTCATTGGAGGCCGCGTCTTCTCTCTCACCTGCGCGCCGCTCGGAACCCCCGCGATACGAGAACTGCACATGGTTTACGCCGCGCGCCACAAACTGCGGCCGCGTCCACGTGGTCGAGCGGCGGCGCTCCGCCAGAAGACGGTCCAGATCCACATCGGCCACGGCCATGTCGCGCGTGAACAGGTCGGTCTTGGCGAGCAGACTACCGTTTTCCGCGATGAGGTTCTCGCCCACGAACACCAGGTCCGTGGTTGACTCGCCCTCGCCCGCATCCGCGTAGGCGTAGGCGCAGTACAGGCGAGCCGACTGTCCGCGAACGAGGTCGCGGCGGTACTCCGCTTTGCCGATGGTCTCATCGGATGCCGACAGGTTCAAGATGACCGTTGCTCCGCCCTGCGCGGCCATGGAGATCGAAGGCGGCTCGGGCACCCACAGGTCCTCGCAGATCTCGACACCGATAGCGACCGAATCCATCCCAGGATCAGCGCAGCGGTACACGAGACGTGCACCCATGGGAATAGGGCCGCTGCCCGCGTAGGTCGTATAGATATCGTTGAATGGTGCCGGCGTGAACCAGCGACGCTCATAGAACTCGCTGTAGTTGGGAATATTCTCCTTTGCCGTAAGGCCCAAGAGCTGGCCGGCGCAGCACACGGCAGCGCAGTTGTAGATGCCTTCGCCATGCGCCACCGGCAGGCCGACCGTAAACAGGATGGGCAGCTCGAGCGTTTCGGCAAGCAAGCGATTCAGAGCAGTTTCGCAGGCGCGCAGCAAGGTGCGATCGAAGAAGAGGTCTGCGCAGGTGTAACCGGTCAGGCATAGCTCCGGCAACGCAAGCGCGCCGACGCCGCGAGAAGCTGCGTCCTTCACGCACTCAAGGATAGCTTGCGCGTTGCCTTCGACATCGGCCACGCGAATCGCGGGCGTCGCGGCAGCGATGCGGAAGAACCCATCACCCGAACCCGCACCGGCACCCGCTCCGATACCCGTAAAGTACAGCTCCTCCATGAGAACACTCCCCTGTTCCAAACCGTGGAATAAACGCTCTTCGAAAAACTTCAGCATCATTCTACCGACTTTGCCCGCTGGCCTCTCTGGGGACGGGGGGGGGTGGAAGGCGCCAAGTTGGCACCTTCCACCCCCGTCCCCAGAGAGGCCAGCCTACCCGCGCCGGAACACTCGCTCAACGCATTGTGCGAGTCCGCGCGTGGCGACGAAAAACCGCATGAGGTCCACTTTGCCCAACGTGATGCCGTTGGGCTTCGCCTCGGCAACCGCGCGCGCGGCGCGACGTACGGCGGCATCGCGCGGAAGCTGCCACCACGACGGACCGTACATATCGCACAGAAGGCTCGACAGCCTCCGGGCGCAGGCAGCTCCGACCTCAGGTGCCACGCCCAACAGGTCGAACAGCGTGAAGTCTAAGCACCAAGTCACCATCTGCTCGGGGCAGAGTGCACCGATTCCGTGGGAGCGCCACGACGTGAAGATGCTCGCAAGCACCTGCAGGTGCTGCTCGAGCTTCTTCTCGCGCGAGTTTCGCGCGTTGTACACATGCGTGAGCGACCCTTCCGTCATGCGGTAGCGATAGAGCTTGTCAGACAACAGAACCGTCGTGCGCGCGAGCGGATACACCGTGAAATGAAACGGCACGTCCTCGGCAAAGCGCAGCGATGTGTCGAACGAGATGGATGCCCGCTCAATGAACGCGCGGGTAAGCGCCGTGCGCCAGGCATACGGCTGCGCGTTGGCAGAGAACAACAGCGCAGAATCGAACCCGCGGTACACCGCGTCAGAGGGGCTCAGCAGCCGCTGGATGCGCTTCGACGCGAGCTCTTCGGGCTCGCAAACGGCACCGAACGTCACCGCATCGACATCATCGGCAGCGTTGAACGCCGCAAGCACTCGCTCGCACAGATTGGGCTCAAAGGCGTCGTCGGAATCCAAAAACGTGACGACGCGTCCGCGCGCAGCCGCCATGCCGACGTTGCGCGCCGCAGACAGCCCGGCATTTTCCTGCTCGATGACCCGAACGCGCTCATCGCGGGCCGCGTAGTCGGCCAGGATGTCCCCCGCGTCGTCAGGCGACCCATCGTTCACGCAAATAACCTCGATATCGCCTGCGGACTGCGCCAGTGCGGAATCCAGGCACGCCGGAAGCGTCTTCGCGGTGTTGTACACCGGAACGATGATGGAGGCCTGTGGGGCATCGGCGCGCACGACAGCCCCCTGGCCCGCCCTACTCATGGCGCACCCGACTCAACGCGTAGGACACCAACAGACCCGGTCCACCGAGCTTGAGGTAATAGCGCATGCGGCCGAACGCCCCGGCGTCGGCAAACGATGCGTTATCGCGCGCCCAGCCGGCCGGGTCGCGCATGATCGCGGTAAGATTCGCTCGCTTCCACGGCTTAAGGTCATCGAGCGAAACGAGCCCCTTGCGAATCGCTTCGGAAAACTCCCGCGCCATGCGCGCAAGGAACATCTCGCGAAACTCCGGCGCCAAGCGCACGTAGCTCCACATGTATGAATCGTATTTTGCAACCTGCGCCACACGCATCAGACGGCGCGCTGCAGCATCGCCGTGCGCGCGGATGAATTCCTCGTCGATCCAGCGCTCGATCTCGGCATATTCCTCGCAGGTGCAGAACACCTTGTTCTTGGCGTTGACCGAAGAGCCTTCGTTATCTTGGCGATACTTCAGCATCGCGTCGTGCACGTACACGACGTTCCGCGCGCTCGCGAACGCCTTGAACGAAAACGAGCAGTCCTGAAACGCCGCGCCAGGCGTCGGCAGGAATCGGATGCCCTCGCGCGCAAGGAAATCGCGCCGGTACACGGCCGACCAGATCGACGGCTTCTGATAGAAGATGAATTCGTCGTCGAGGGGGCAAACGGCCTTGCCGCATTGCGATTGCCGTGCGACCTCGAAAAACTCCGAGCGCTCATGCGGGGTCGACCAATACAGCTCGAAGTTCCCCTTCGCGATATCCGCGCCCGCGTCCTCCGCAGCGCTGACCAGCAGCTCGAGGGCACGCGCGTCCATGATGTCATCGGGTTCGAGGATACCCATATAGGTGCCGCGCGCCGCGTCGAGCCCCCGGTTCATGGAGTCGCCATATCCGCTATTGGGCTTGGAGATCACGCGAATGCGCGCATCGGCCGCAGCGAACTTGGCGATGATCTCTGCCGAGCCATCGGTCGAGCCGTCATCGATGCAGATGATCTCGATGTCCTCCAGCGTCTGCCCGCAGGCAGAAAGCAAGCTTTCCCCCAGGTAGCGCTCTACATTGTATATCGGAATCAGCAGCGAAACGACCGGGCGGTTGCCAGACGCGTTCCGGGAATGTGTGGCCCCGGTATCGGGCATCGGATTGTCCACGTCCGCCCCTTTCATCGAAACTTCTCGTGCTCCCCATGATAGCGCAGCCGCGGACGGCAGCCACGGAGCGCTGCGGCAGTATGGCGCGCTGCCGCGTGAACCCTGTGGAAAAGGGCCTGCGTGCTACCGCCTTGTCTATAATGGGGACGGTCAATCGGCAAAAACCGCGCATGCGATGCGACGGCAGGGCACAGAACAGGGGATCCAGGTGATGGGAACGGAGCACGTGACGACAAGCGGCACGCAGACGACCATGCCTGCCGGCATTCCCCGTCTTGCGATCGTCGTGGTCACCTATAAGCGCCAGGAACTCCTCGCCGACCTGTTCGCCTCGTTCGAGCAGCTCACCTGTGCGCCGTGGCGCATCGTTATCGTCGACAACGAGAACGCCTCCCAAACCGAGCAGATGGTCGCCGACCTCAACCGCCGCCTCGAAAAGCTTTGGGGCGCTGCAGACGCCGACGCCAAGGGCGAGCACAACCGCGCCGTCTACGCGCCGCAGACCGAGAACCTCGGCGGTGCAGGCGGCTTTTCCGCCGGCGTGCGCTGCGCCTTCGAGCGCGGAGCCTCGTGGTTCTGGGTCATGGACGACGATGTTACCGTCATGCCCGACGGCATCGAGAAGCTTGCCCATTGGATCGACCGCTTCGACGTCATCCAGGGCTCGCGCCTGGATTTCGACGGCGGCGACTTCTACTGGCAGTACCAGTTCCTCACAGCGCTGGGCATTCCCAACCCCATCGCCAAAGCCGACCTGGGCCCCGAAGGCTTCCGCCCCATGAACCAGCTGTGCTTCGAAGGCGGCATGTTCTCGCGCCGCGTGGTCGAGACCATCGGCCTGCCGGACTTCCGCTACTTCATCTACGGCGACGACGCCGTGTACGGCTACCTTGCGAGCAAGCACTTCCCCGCCGCCGTGGTCGCCGACGTCGTGCTGCGCCGTGCCCGCGTGGTGTCCAACTGGGACATCGCCGGCAAGCGCCAGCTCAATTCCACGAGCGACAACAACCGCTATTACATTATGCGCAACCGCGGCTTCACCGCTCGCTATCTGCGCGTATGCGGTGACTACCATCGCGTGCTGTACGGCGTGGGCACCGCTGCGACCTTTGCCAAGGAGCTCATTCGCCTTATCGCCGTCGACCGCACCTTCAAGACGGGCATTCCGGCACTCGTGCGCGGCATGCGCGATGCCCGCAAGATCCTGCGCGACCGCGACTGGCAACCCATGCCCCCACTCGGCGGACAACACGACGCGTAACGAATATCAAGCTTTCGCTGGAACGCGCACTTCTCCATAACTCCTCCCCGTGTGTTACCACTTTCTGTTGTCTTTTCGCTTTGGGTTCTAAGATCGGTTGAGGGGTACACAATCAAGAACAGACGCTTCCGGCGGATGAAGCGATGCCGAACTCGGGTTAGCAGCATTGCCCCGTCGATTTCATAGACCACGGAGGGACGGACTATGTCCACCTATTCAGATGGCTTCACCGACCGCCGCCGCACGCGCGTGTACCAGCGCCCCGCGGATACGACGGTCGTCACGCGCAGGGACGACTTCATCGGCCAGACCATGGCAATCGAGCCGAAGAAAAAGCTGTTCGAGGGCGTGTCGTTCGCCCAGGTCGTCGCCGGTGCCGCTGCGGCAGCGACCTCGGTCGCGCTCGCCTCCTACATCGGCATCGCAGGCTCGATCATCGGCGCCGCTATCAGCTCGGTGGTGACCGTTGTGTCTTCGCAGCTGTATCGTCGTGCCCTCGATGCCAGTGCGCGCAAAATCAAAATCGCGAGCGCCAAAGCGAAGACGACCATGTTTGCAGAGCAGCCCGATGCGCCGGGCATGACAGCCAACGGTGGACGCGGCGCTCGCATCGCCCCGTCTGAGCTACGCGAACGCGCTGCAACCGAGCGCCGGACAACTCAGCGCAAGGTCATCGCGTTTTCCGTAATCGCCGCCGCCGTCGCTGTTGCAGCGTGCGCCGGCGCCATCCTACTCGGCACCGCCGGTGAAGGCATCGGCGAGAAAACGCAGGTCATCCCTACGCCAGCGATTTCGCAAACCGAGAGACAACCCGTTGAACAAGACGAAGCACCCGCTTCTAACAACACAGACGACGTTGCCGCTAACGCCCCTGCCAGTACGGACAACGACACCGCAGCTACTGATAAGCCCGGCGCTTCTGCACCAGACACGAATGCTGCTCCGAACACGGATTCCAATGACGCCTCGGGAAATGCCACTGACGTCGATACGCCTTCGACTGATGTCGCCGGTGAGGGGTCTTCCGGCAGCACGGATCTTGATGTTGGCGCCTCTGCAGAAAGCGCCTCCGACAGCACCGCCACCGACACCTCGGGAGAAGCGAACACAAACGGCAGCGCACCGAGCGCCGATGTGGGCGCGAACGCCGTCCTGTAGCTCTCATTTCACAGCGTGGGCGCCCTGCAGGGTGCCCACTTTTGATGACGCTAGACAATTATTCGAGTTTTGGTCATGTGTATCAGCGATTCAGCATCCCGGCTACAGATGACCCTATAGTTTTATGCATTTCATCCAACGTAATCCTGCTCTTCTATCGTTCTTTTATGCATTTGAAATCTGACTAATATGTTGCTCTTTCGGTAGTAATAGCCAAAACTCGCATTTTTGTCTAACGGTAACGCCGTCTTGTCCCGTATGCGCTTTTGGTTATACACAATTTCGTACTCAGAAGGCGGTTTTATTCATTTCGCCCGCAAAGTGTGCCAGAAGCATGCATTCCATGCACGCATCGCACCAGCCTCACCGGTATTTCTCGCTCCGTTTGCCCTACGGGCCCAAAACCCATCGCCGCGATGGTAAGATGCTCTCGAGAAACAACGAGAAGAGAGCTGTTCATGAGTATTGCACCGCAAAGGCCGACTCTGTCGGTCGGTAACCACATCTACCTGTATCGCCTGCTGTCGAACGCCATCGGGTGCGGCAAGCAGACTTTAACGCCTAAAGTCGAAGAAGCACTCGCGGCGGAACGCATGACCGCCGAGGACCTCGGCTTCACCGACACGCGCGAGCTGCTCGAAGCGCTTGATGACTTCATTGAGCTCACCGTCTTCAAAGGCGGGCGCATCTACGCCACGGTCATCGCCCAACCTGCTTGGGACGAAGCGCTTGCCGCGCCGGAAAAGACGCCAACGAAGGGCTCGGCTAAATCTTGGAAGCGCAAAAAAGCCGATAAATCACTGAAGCCCGTGCAGCCGCGCCGCGTGAAACGTCCGAAGCCTGAGCCGGAGACACACGAAGAGGCCCCGGCACCGCAATCGGAAGACATTGCAGCTACGCTCCCTGAGCAGCCAGTCCCCGCTGCGGAAGCTGACAACGACGCCTTGACGTCCGAAACAACAGGCAGCCACGATCTCGTAGAAACTGCTCCAAATGCAAGCGAAGCCCACGAGAAAGCGTCGGATACCGAAACCCAGCAGATAACCGAGCCCGCAATTGAGCAGCAGGACGAAGTGCCCTCCCCGATGGAAGACGTTGCCATTGAAGAGGAGGGCTCTGCCCAGCCCGCAATCTCGCTCACGGTCATCTACGACCCCGAACACGCGAACGCTGGCATCACCACACTGAAGTCGACGCCCGGCATCAACCCAACAGACTTGACCAGCGACTTTGAAGAACCTGTTGCTGTCGATGTCGCCCCGAGCGAGCCTGCCATCGAACCGGACACTCCAAGCGTTAGCGAAGCTGAAGAGACTACCGCTCCGGCAGTCGAGGCTATGCAACCCGTTGCGAATGTTACTGCTCCCGTGAACACAGAGCCCGCGCAAACAGACGCGCGCGCAACCGAAGCGGCAGCTGACCCTGCGACGTCCGAGCCACTTCCGACCGAGCCGGAACCGGCCCAAAAAGCAGAAACGGAACTCCCTGAAGATTATCCGCACGATCTGACCATCGACGCCTACTGCCCCGGCACGATCCTGAGCGAAATCTCGTATCTGCTCCCCTACGGCGCCGACGTGATGGGCATCCTGAACGAGTACTACCACATTGCGCTTCTGCACGGCACGCTCGAGATCGGCCGCAATCGCGCGACGTTCCCCTTCGGGTACGCACAAAACGGCGTGCGTCGGTGGGCAACCGTTCGCATCAAGCGCAACACTGCCCCCAACGGAGCTCCCTGGCTCATCGATTCCGTCGTCGAATAGCACGTGGCGCCAATGAGAACCAGTCCCATTGGCGCCACGTTTTTAAAACAAATCCCTACGACCGCCCAGCGTTTGGGCGGTAGACCTGTCCCCAGAGAGGACAAAATGTCCTCTCCCACCCCCGTCCCCAAAGAGGACAGCCGCCGAGGGCGAGGTCGTTAGTCGCGGGTGAGCTTGCGACGGATGCGATGGGGCTTGGCGGCATCCTCGCCCAGGCGCGCCACGCGATTCTCTTGGTACGACTCGAAGTTGCCCTCGAACCAATACCAGTTGCCGGGATTCTCGTCGGTACCCTCCCACGCCAGAATATGGGTAGCCACGCGGTCGAGGAACATACGGTCGTGGCTGATAACCACCGAGCAGCCGGGGAACTCCAGCAGCGCGGCCTCGAGCGACGACAGCGTCTCGACATCGAGGTCGTTCGTCGGCTCGTCGAGCAGCAGCAGGTTGCCACCCTGCTTCAACGTGAGCGCGAGGTTCAGGCGGTTGCGCTCGCCGCCGGATAGCACGCCGGCACGCTTCTGCTGGTCGGAGCCCTTGAAACCGAAGCTTGCCACGTAGGCGCGGCTCGGGACCTCGGTCTCGCCCACCAGCATGCGGTCGGTACCGCCGGAAACGACTTCCCACAGGCTCTTATCGGCGTCGATGCCCTCGCGCATCTGATCGACGTAGGAAATCTTCACGGTTTCGCCGAGCTCAATCTTGCCGGACGTCGGCTGCTCGGTGCCCACAATCATCTTGAACAGGGTCGACTTGCCCACGCCATTGGGGCCGATAACGCCCACGATGCCGTTGCGCGGCAGGCTGAACGACAGGTCGTCGATCAGCACGCGGCCGTCGAACTCCTTGTGCAGATGCTCGACCTCGAGCACCTTCGCGCCCAGACGGGGACCGACAGGAATGCGGATATCGGTGTAATCGAGCTTCTGGCTGGCGCGGGCCTCGGCCTCCATCTCCTCGTAGCGCTCCAGACGCGCCTTGTTCTTGGCCTGGCGCGCCTTCGGGGAGCTGCGCACCCACTCGAGCTCGGCAGCCATGCGCTTGGCGAGCTTAGCGTCGCGCTGACCCTGTGCAGCGATGCGCGCGGCCTTGGTCTCAAGGTAAGTGGAGTAGTTGCCCTTGTAGGGATACAGGTGGCCGCGGTCGACCTCGCAGATCCACTCGGCAACGTTATCCAGGAAGTAGCGGTCGTGCGTGACGGCGAGCACGGCGCCCGGATAGTTGTGGAGGAAGTGCTCGAGCCACAGGACGGACTCGGCGTCCAGATGGTTCGTGGGCTCGTCGAGCAGCAGCAGGTCAGGAGCCTCAAGCAGCAGTTTGCACAGCGCCACACGACGACGCTCGCCACCGGAAAGCACGCTCACCGGCATGTCCGCATCCGGGCACTGCAACGCGTCCATGGCCTGGCCGAGCTTGCTGTCGATGTCCCAGCCGTCGGCAGCGTCGATCTCGTCCTGCAGCTTGCCCATCTCGGCCATGAGGGCATCCATGTCGCAATCCGGATCGCACATCTCCTCGCCGATCTTGTTGAAGCGATCGACCTTGGCAAGCAGGTCGCCGAACGCCATACGGATGTTCTCGATGACCGTCTTGTCGTCATCGAGCGGCGGCTCCTGCTCAAGCAAGCCCACCGTGTAGCCGGGCGTGAGGCGCGCCTCGCCGTTGGAGACTTCCTCCTTACCTGCCATGATCTTAAGCAGCGTGGACTTGCCCATACCGTTGGGGCCCACAACGCCAATCTTCGCGCCGGGGTAGAACGACAGGGTCACGTCATCCAGAATGACCTTGTCGCCATGCGCCTTGCGCGCCTGATACATCTGAAAAATGAACTCGGCCATGGTTCTCCTTATCGTAAGCAATGCTCAACGGGCATATTGTCGCATGGGCCGCCGCCTTTGCGCGAGCGCTGCGCGGTAAATCCACGGGCAGCAAATCGCACCGTATGAAGCGGGGACAAGCGGGGCACGAATTGGTACAGTGGGAGCACGACCGACGAAAGGACGCTCATGCACGAGCACGAAACAGCAACCGATAAGCTCCGCATCATCATGGGCGACGAGGGTCTCGCCCGGCTGCAGGCCGCAACCGTGATGGTCTTCGGCTGCGGCGGCGTGGGCTCGAGCTGCGTCGAAGCGCTCGCGCGCGGATGCATCGGGAGGCTCGTCATCGTCGACAAGGACGTCGTGGCACCGAGCAATATCAACCGTCAGGCCATCGCATTCACGAGCACCGTCGGGCGTCGGAAAATCGATGTCATGTCCGGTATGATCGCCGACATCAACCCCGCGTGCACCGTTATCGCACGCGACGCGTTCGTGCTGCCGGAAAACCTCGAGGCGCTCATGAGCGACTGCTTTGCCGCATGCAACGGCAGCATCGACTGCATCGTTGACGCCATCGATACCGTCTCGACCAAGCTTGCTCTCGCCGCATATGCGCAGGAGCACGATATTCCCCTCATCAGCAGCATGGGTGCCGCAAACAAGTTGCACCCCGAATGCCTGCACATCGCCGATATTCACGATACGAACCGCGACCCCCTCTCGCGCATCATGCGCAAGGAGTGCCGCCGCCGCGGCATCCGCCAACTGACCGTCCTGTATTCAGACGAGGAGCCGGTGCGCACCGCCAAGCGCGAACCGGGTCGCGAGCGCACCGAGCTCGGCACGGCGAGCTTTATGCCGCCCATCATGGGGCAGATAATCGCCGGCGAGGTCATCCGGCGCATCGCGGGCGTTGGCTGCTAGCCGGGCGCTTTGATTGGAGGCGAGCGATGCGATTTGTGGACATGCACTGCCATCTCGACCTCATGGCAAATGGACCCGAGGTCGCCTCTGAGGCGGCAGCAATCGAGTTGGGCATCTTGAACGCGAGCGTGGCACCGCGCGATTACCTTGCCGCACGCGATGCCTACCGCAACTCCCCCACCGTGCGCTGCGCCGCGGGACTGCATCCCTGGTGGATCGACGATGGCACCTGCGATGACGCCGACGTCGATATCCTCGTGCGCGAACTTGAGCACACACCCTTCGTGGGCGAGATCGGCCTCGATTACGGGAAGCGCCATGGCGGCAGCGCGGAGGTCCAGCGCGCGGCTTTTGACCGCATCGTACGGACCTGCGCCGAACATCCGTTGCCTGGACGCGTGCTCACCATCCACGCCGTGCACGCTGCAAACGAGGTGCTCGACGTTCTTGAACGCTACGATCTATCCCGTACCGCTGCCTGCATCATCCACTGGTTCTCCGGCACAAGCAATGAGCTCTCTCGCGCGCGCTCACTCGGCTGCCTCTTCTCGGTCAACGAATTCATGCTGCAAACGCGCCGCGGCCGTGAGTACGCACGCCAAATTCCGCCCGATTGCCTGCTGCTGGAAACAGATCTTCCTGCCGACCGCGGACCGGGGTCTGCCAAGGCGCTCGCTGCCTCCCTTGAGCGAACGCTTGCGGCTATTGCCGAGCTCAAAGGGGTCGATACAGCACAGCTCGGACAGCAAGTCTGCGCGCATAGCTGCCAACTTCTTGACATTGTCTAGGCTCGCCGAATACCCTCGCACCGCCCGTCGCCATCTGCGTATAACACCGGCTCATGCGGGTATGGACTAGATAAGGACGCGGCACCGCGCCCTCGGAAACCGCGAGAGGGAAAGGAGCCATCATGGTCGAGTCCATCGCCCTGCTGTTGCAGATCATTGTTCCGCTGGCAACCGTATTCGTCCTGCTGGAGGCGCTCTCCTTCGCCCTGCCCGCCGCGGTCCGGCGCTGGCGCGTGCGCTTCAGCCCCGATGTTGCCGATCGCGACCTCACGTGGTCGGACCATCTTGACGAGCTGGCGCCCGCAGGCGTCGCCTCATTGGCGGGAAAGCCTCTACACCCCGCTTCAAGCCGTCCGGTTATGAACAACCGCCCGATTCGCCAAGCGGCATAACGAGCTGCACGACACACCTCCCCCTTACGAGAACGGGGCCTTCACGGGCCCCGTTTTCTTGCCGATCGAAAGACGATGCTCAGTCAACGATCTCGGTACGGTCTGCAGCTGCCGACCATTCCGACAAAACGCGTGATTTCCGACGCGTGAAGCCTCGAAGCAGCCTCCAACTGTCGGCAAGAACACGCTCTGTGAAATCGTGCCCCACTCCCTTACACGCGCAGCAGATCGGGGATCGCATCGATGATGCGGTCGGCCCCTTCCTGAGAAAACCCGAAGCGCTCCTCGCGTTTGGCGATGACGGTGAGTCCCGCAGCGCGCCCGGCAGCGATACCGTACACGGAGTCCTCGATGCAGCAGCACTCCTCGGCAGGCAATCCTAGCAGGTCGAGCGTATGCAGGTAGATCTCGGGATCGGGCTTGCTTTCGTGGAACTGCTCACCCGACACGATGGGCTCAAACTTGCCAGAAAGGCCGCATGCATGCAGGACATCCAGAATGTTTGCCATCGGGGAGGAAGACGCAAGCGCCACACGTGTTCCCATGTTATGCAGCGCGTCGACTGTCTCAACGATGCCCGGATTCAGCAGCTGAGCATACGGACGCGGCCGCCCCTTCGCCCATTCGTTGTACACGGCTTCCGCCTCGTCACCGGACATGCGCCCGCGGCCCCCGCGCTCCATCCACTTCACGAGGCTGCGCTGGAACGCCTGGTGCGACATGCCCACCTGCGCTTTACGTTCCTCGAGCGTAATGCCGAGGCCCAGCTCGTCGCTCATCACAGCGAGCTCGTCAAAGTAGAACTTCTCCGTATCGACGATCACGCCGTCCATATCGAAGATGACGGCCTTGAACGGAAACGACATCGCAGGTCCCTTCGCATCGAATGGCATTGCCGCGCCCAATCGTCGCGCACGACACCGTGCGCGTCAACCCAACTCCACCGTGAAATTGAGACTCAACGCGCGATACGGCAGACAGGCTGCTGCGTCCCGGTTTCACGACCTCTGCCTCACCGCGTTGGCAAAGGCAGCCATCACGCGTTCAAGATAGGACAAGGCGCCAGCGGTAAAGTAATTCGGCTCATAGGCAGCAACATTGGACTTGTTGTTCTTGATAACTACGTTCACATCCGCGAGCTTCGAAATCGGCGTATCGTGGCTCGCCGTGATGGCGATGACCTCGAAGCCCCGCTCCGCAGCGAACAGGCATGCGGGCATCAATGCCATGCCGCTTTCGTTCAGCAGCAGCAACACCGCTCGTTCGTTAGAGGACGCCAGCGACTCGGCGACGCCCCTGCCGTACACCATAGCGCGCAGCCCCAGCTCTCCCAAACGAAGCAACAGGTAGTCAACGCAGATTTCCACGTCGCCGATCGCATCGATCAATATCGGCTGGTCGCGATAGCGCACCAAAACATCGGCAACAAGGTTCGTGCTATCCGCGACCGCATCGTCATGTTCCTCCGGACGGAAGTAGCGCTCGAGCTGGAGGGTGAAATCCTTCCAGCCCTTGTATCCCAGGCGCTTTGCCACGCGCGCCACGCTCGAACGCGCAACGCCGGTCCGCTGGGCGACCTCATCGATCGTAGGGCGCTTCCCCGCTTTCGCCTGCGACCGCACATAGGCGTAGACGCACTTTTCGCTATCGGTGAGACCCATCGTCACCTCCTCGCCTGCGGGCAAACCGCGCCAACGCCATCTCGAACAGCATGATCACGCGCGCTGCGTATAAATCGACATCCGGCCCCTCATTGGGCGCGATGCGCAGCAGCAGATCGGCTTCCTCCTGGATGCGGTTGTCGGCATCCGAAAGCGCGACGGTATAAAAGCCCGCCTCGCGCGCCGCCGAGAACATCCCCTCGCCGTACCCCTCCTGCTGCCCGCGCAGCGAGCGCCCGGGCAGCTCCTTGTGGAAGCAGAAAAACGCCACGCCGCAAGGCAGGCTTCCGGGCACCGTCAGTGCGTAGTCGTACGAAGGCGGGGCGAAGATGTCGAACATCGCGAGCTTTCGGCTCATGTACGATGCGATGAGCGCACCGCAACGTCTATCGCCCGAGAAGATGAAGTTGCGATGCCCCGGGCACCGGGCCAAACACGCCGCGAGCGCATCGGCCGCCCGATCGACGGGGTCGGCCGTCACGACGCGCGGAAGCAGCATGCCCGTGCTCGTCTGAGCGTTGAAGCGTACGTTGTAGGTGAGGTCCTCAAAGCCCCGATAGCCCAGCTTCTGGACCATCTTCACCACGGAGCTCTTCGACACATGGCACTCTTCAGCGAGCTCGGTGAGCGACACCTCCTCGTTTTGGGAGATATGCGCGACCAGCGACTGCATGATCTGTCGCTCGAGCGGCGACAACCGTTGCGCCATGGGACCTCCTTCCTCCATACACGAGCGCTATCCGCCCAGCACGACCCCGGTGGTAAACGAGAGCACATACACGGCCAGCGAGACCACGGCGCCGATGAGCGCCGCATTGCGCAGGGCGGGGTCGCCGCCGCGCACACGAAGCACCGCGAAGATGATGAACCCCGCAAGCGGGTAGAGCAAACCGGCCAAACAGCACAGGATTGGCGCCGCCTTTTTGACCAGCGATCGCAGCGAAGCTCCATGCATCTTGCTTTGAGTATGAGCCATGATGCGACTCTCCTTTCGATATGCATATGCGGGAGGGCCCGCACATGCAGGCCCTCCCCCGTATTCATCACGCCATCTGCGCTGCCTCCCCTGCCGGGCGCGCAGCGGACGCATCGATGAAGCGCTTAGTGAAGCTCGGGCCAGTAACCCTTGTTAGCCTCGATGTAGTCGTCCAGCAGGGCACGGGCACGATCCGTGTCGCCCACCAAGCGGTTGAGCGTCAGGGCATCGAGCGCGTCGCGGTAGCTGCCGTTGAGGTTGGCGTCGACGGTGAGCTTCTCGTAGGCGAACTGGTTCTCGAGCAGGCCCTTCTGGAAGGTGGGGATCTCGCCCACGTTCAGCGGCTCGACGCCGTTGGAGCCAACCATGCAGGGAACCTCAACCATCGCACCCTGAGAGAAGTTGGGGATGATGCCGTTGTTCTCGGTCATGCACAGGAAGCGCTCATGGGTGTTGAACGCGAGCGCGCAAGCAAGGTCGACGATGTAGGTGGCGTGATCGTCGTCCTTCAGGCTCTCGACCGTGAAGGCGTACTTCGTGCCCTCGAACTTGCCCGCGGCGATGACCTCGTCGACCATTTCGAAGATCATCTTCTCGTGGCCCTCCATGACCTCGTCGGCACGAGTGTGCTCGGGGTTCTCTTCGGCGAGCATGTGATCGCGATACAGGTAGTACTGCAGGTAGGTGTTGGGCAGCATGCCCTCCGGCGCCTCGCGGCACATCTTGCGCAGGAAGTGGAAGGTCGCCGACCAGCTGGCGTCGATGTCACTGAAGGCATCCTCGGGCAGATCCTCAGAGAAGATCTCGCGCAGGCGCGGCAGGTAGTCCTCGCCGGTCTCCTTGTCGAGCACGGCGGTGAACCAGCCGAAGTGGTTGAGGCCGAAGTAACGGGCCTCGATGGAGTTGCGGGGCACACCCAGGGCGTCCGCGTACTGGTTCATGATGCCGACGGGCATGTCGCAGATGTTGATGATGCGCTTGTCACCCGGGAAGACGCGCTTGGTGGCCTCAGCCACGATGGCCGCGGGGTTGGAGTAGTTGAGCACCCATGCCTCGGGCGAGTACTTGCGAATGTCCTTGATGATGTCGCAGACAGCCGGGATGGAGCGCATGCCATAGGCAAAGCCGCCGGCGCCGCAGGTCTCCTGGCCGATGCAGCCGTGCTTGAGGGCGATGTGCTCATCGGAACGGCGCATCTTCATGCGGCCGGCGCGAATCTGCATGAAGGCGAAATCGATGCCGGTGAAGGCGGTCTCGGGGTCGGTGGTATCGATGACCTCGCACTCGGGATAGTACTCGCTCATGAGGATGCGGCCGTACTCGCCGATCTTCGCCTGACGGTCGTACTCGTTATCGTAGAGGATGACCTTGGACAGCGGGAAGCGGTCCTTCTCGGCGACGAGCATCTTCAGGATGCCCGGGGTGTAGCGGGAACCGCCACCGACGATACAGACAACAAACTGGTCCTTGCTCATGATGATCTCCTTTATTTGAAGACTTGTAGAACATGTTGGTGTACGGAGAGTTTGTTCGGGTTCAAGCAGGATGCGGGGCGTTTATGCACGCCTTGTTGAGGCTGACCATGCGCCCCGCATGCCATAGATCCGGGAGTGTCGCTCCCCTCGACGCATCCCGGAGGATGTCGCAGCTGTCGCGTCGAGGCTACTCCGTATCGCGACCGAGCGCCTTGTTGACGGCCTCGCTGACCTCGCCGACCTTCATGCCGATGACGATCTGGATGTTGCTCGCGCCGGCGCGGATGATACCGCTGTTCTTCACCTTGTTGATGGTGTCCTCGTTCACGAGGTCCATGTCCTTGACGTCGACGCGCAGGCGGGTGAAGCAGTTCATAACCTTGACGATGTTGTCGGGACCGCCCAGACCCTCGATGATGGTCTGCACGTTCTCCGGAGCGGCAGCGGCAACGGTGGCACCGGAACCGTCAGCGGAGCCCTCGGGCAGCTCGTCCTCATCTTCACGACCAGGCGTGACGAGGTTGAGCTTCAGGATGAGGAAGCGGAAGACCACGAACCACACGACCACGGCCACAGCGCCGACCGGAATGACCACGAACCAGTTGGACAGGTTTGCGGGCAGGGCGATGAGGCCGGGCACCGTCTCGATGAAGCCCGTGAGCAGCGCGCGCCAACCGGCAGCGTAGAGGATGCACTGGAATAGACCGTCGAGGGCGGCGTTCACCACGAACAGGATGGGAGATGCCCACAGGTACATGAACTCGAAGGGCTCGGTAATGCCAGCGAGAATGGCGACGAGAGCCGCCGGGACCAGCATGCCGCGGACCTTGGCGCGGTGCTCCTTAGGAGCGACGGAGATGAAGGCCAAAACGGTACCGATGGTGCCGAACCACTTACCGAAGCCGAGCTCGCAGAAGCGGATGGACGGGTCCATGGCGGTGATGGCAGCGGTGTTGCCCAGCTCGCCCATGAAGATGTTGTACGCGCCAGCGTAGGTCTCGCCCGCAATCTGCGCGGTGCCGCCCACGGCGGAGTACATGAAGGGCATCCACAGCAGGTGATGCATGCCGGTGGGAATCAGGAGCTTGTTCAGGAAGCCATAGACGAACTGGCCGATGTAGGCGGAGTTGTAGATGAAGTCCTGCAGGCTGTTGATCCAGCCGTTAACCGTGGGCCACACGTAGCACATGAGCACACCGATGACACCGGCGGCCATGATGGCAAGGAAGAAGACCCAGCGGGTGCCGTCGTAGGTGGACACGACCTCGGGGAACTTCACGTTGTAGAACCTGTTGAACAGCCAACCGTTGATGCAGCCCAAAATGATGCCGATGAACACGCCCATGTCCACGACCTGGACGCCCAGGACCATGCCCTGACCGGTGCCGTACAGACCGCCGGAAGCGTCGGCAAGCATGTTATTGTTGGTGAGCCAAGCATTGTTGGCGTACAGGAACACCAGGAACGTGGAGGCCGCGATGACGGCGGCGTCGCCCTTCTTGGTGTTAGCGAGCGCACACGTGAGGCCGATGCAGAACAGCAAACCGAGGTTGCCGACGACGCCGGAGTTCACGCACGTATAGATGAGGTTGCCCACCATTGCGATCGGACCGGGCATACCCTCCATCTTGAGGATAACGCTGACAGCAAGCAGGATACCGGCTACCGCAAGGAACAGGACGGGCCTGATGATTGCAGCGGAGAAACGCTTCAGCGCGCCTTGGATGTCGATACTCATCCCTACCCCCTCTTAGAGAAAAGATGGTTCATTTCCATGCGAGGTGGCCTTTCCTCGCGCCGCGGCTTCATCTATAGAATATGAGCGGCGAAGGATTGGAAGAGCTGCATCGGACAGCCTTGAACGTGTCCAGTCATTCGGAAAAAAGTCCCACGTGCGTTCACGCTCGCCGGTGGATTTCTACCGTTTACCCCGAAACGAACGCGCACAATGAGATATTACATTCCGTTCAGTGAGAAAAACATACCGCTCGCGGCCTAAGGTGAGAGGACGGCCCCTCTTCCGGTCGGTTCGCGCCGACCGGAAGAGGGGCCGCTGTGTTTTATGGACGGGTTTGTCTCAAATACCGCGCCCTTCGTGAAACAAACCCGCACCCACAAATCCGCGTTGGGCATGGTACAGAGCAGGCAGGTTGGTGCGTCACAAATGGAAGATATCCGACAAACTGCAGCAAGTCGGGAATGGTGTCGATGACGAGATCTGCTTCTGATGACGCACTTCTCACCAGGGGAGAAGTGCGTCAATAGTACTCAACAACGGAGACGGCCGGCTGAGGTGCCGCAAATCGGGGTGAAAGAGGAGCGAGCACGCCTTGCGTGCGGCGAGCGACGATTGAACCCCGAGGTGTGGTACCTCAGTCCGGCCAGTCGGGCCAGTTAGCGCCTAGTTAACGCCTATTGGCGCGATAGAAGTTGATGAGGGCCTTCGTCGAGGCGTCCTGGACATCCAGCGCCTCATCGTCGTGGAAGGCCGGGGTGATCTGCTTGGCAAGCTGCTTGCCGAGCTCAACGCCCCACTGGTCGTAGGAGTCGAGACCCCAGACCGTACCCTCGACGAACGTGATGTGCTCATAGAGCGCGATGAGGGCGCCCACGGCGTGCGGGGTCAGGTCGATGCCGAAGATCGAGGTCGACGGGCGGTTGCCGGTGAACACGCGGGCCGGGACCATCCACTCGGCCGTGCCCTCAGCGCGGACCTCATCGGCTGTCTTGCCGAAGGCAAGCGCCTTGGTCTGAGCGAGGAAGTTACCCAGGAACAGCTCATGCACGTCCTGGTCGCCGTCCTTCGTGGGGTTCGGGGTATTCACGAACGCGATGAAGTCGGCGGGGATGAGCTGCGTGCCCTGGTGGATCAGCTGGTAGAAGGCGTGCTGGCCGTTGGTGCCCGGCTCGCCCCAGAAGATCTCGCCCGTGGCGGTCGTGACCGGGGTGCCGTCCCAGCGCACGCTCTTGCCGTTGGACTCCATGGTGAGCTGCTGCAGGTAGGCGGCAAAGCGATGCAGGTACTGGTTGTAGGGCAGCACCGCGTGGCTCTTGGCGCCGAAGAAGTTGACGTACCACACGTTCATGAGGCCCATGAGCGCGACGACGTTCTCCTCGAGCGGCGTGTTTTGGAAGTACATGTCGACGTCATGGAAGCCCTTGAGGAAGTTCTCGAACTGCTCGGGGCCGAAGGCGACGATGAGCGACAGGCCAACAGCGGAGTCGACGGAATAACGGCCGCCAACCCAGCTCCAAAAGCCGAAGGCGTTCTCGGGATCGATGCCGAAGTCGGCCACGAGGTCGAGTGCGGTGGACACGGCCACGAAGTGCTTCTTGATGGCCTCGGCGTTCTGCTCGTCGGAACCGTCGATGGCACCGGAGGCCTTCAGGGTCTCAAGCAGCCAGGTCTTGGCTTCGCGGGCGTTGGTGAGCGTCTCGAGGGTGGTGAAGGTCTTGGAAACGACGATGACAAGGGTGGTCTCCGGGTCGAGACCCTTGACCTTCTCGGCCATGTCGTTCGGATCGATGTTGGAGACATAACGGCAGTCAATGCCGGCATCCGCATAGGGCTTCAGCGCCTCGTAGACCATGACCGGGCCAAGGTCGGAGCCGCCGATGCCGATGCTCATGACGTGCTCGATCTTCTTGCCGGTAACGCCCTTCCACTCGCCGGAGCGGACCTTCTCGGCGAAGGCGTACATGCGCTCGAGCACCTCGTGGACATCGGCCACGGTGTCCTGGCCGTCGACGATGAACTTGCCGGCGTCGGTGGCCGGGCGGCGCAGCGCGGTGTGCAGCACGGCGCGGTCCTCGGTGGTGTTGATGTGCACGCCCTGGTACATGGCGTCGCGACGCTCCTCAAGGCCAACTGCGCGGCCGAGGTCGACAAGCAGGCTCATGGTCTCGTCGGTGACGAGGTTCTTGGAGAGGTCGATGTGGAACTCACCCATGTCGTAGCTGAGCTTGGACACGCGGTCGGCGTCGGCGGCAAACCAGCCCTTGAGGTCCACGCCGGCGGCGGTCAGCTCGTCGTAGTGCTTCTGCAGAGCTGCCCACGCAGGCGTGCTCGTGACATCGATGGGGGCGGAAACGGTTGACATGAAGGTCCTCCTTGTCCTTGCGGGCGCGCACCTGCGCCCAACAGTCAGGTGGCTTCATTCTAGCGCAGCGTCCCGCCGCGACATCGCCAAACCGGACAGCGCTGCCGCAAACGTTACAACACCGCCCGCGAGGAACGAAAAGGCCCCGTGCCTGCCGTTCGGGAACCGAAAAACGGAGGCGGAGGCGCCCCGAGGGCCCGGCCCACTCCCCGATCGTCGGCCGCCCCCTCGGGGCGGCGGCCCCCGGACGGTGCCGTGCGCATCCGCACGTGCCGTTTGCCGAAAACCCCATCCCGTTCATTCTCTATTCCCAGCATCCATTCGGCCGTCTTGCCGCCGGCGCTGCGCACCGTGGGATACTAGTCGACATATATGCCGGATGCGGATCGGCCGGCATCGAAACCGAGAAAGGAATCGCAAATGGTGCATATGAACGGCACATGGCGCGACCGGACGAGGGACCTCGTCCGGCGCGGCGCGCTCGCGCTCGGCATCGCGACCACCGCGCTGGGGGCCGCGGCGGCGCCGGCGCTCGCGCTCGACGCGGACGACCTCGGCTACGCGAAGGCCCACGAGGCGTACAACTTCACCCCCGGCACCTCGAACATCCGCCTCCAGACGGCATCCGAGATCCGGCCCGACAAATGCG
>CALULJ010000010.1 GCA_944321445.1 uncultured Collinsella sp. | reverse complement strand
CATGCTCGTGGCGCCGTGGACGTAGGGGAGGGCAATCGGTTCCACCTGAGTGGGACCGAGTTCCTGCAGCGTCGCCAGGATGTGAGCGGGAAGCGCCACGCCGCTGCTTCGCTCGTCCTGACCGCCTGCGGCGCGCAGGCGGTCCAGATCCTGCGGGGAGGCCGTGACCTGCGCCACGCCCGCAGCCAGGCGCACGCGCACCTGTTCCAGCCCCATTTCATGCAAATAGTCCTCGCAGGCGCGCACGCAGGCGAGTTTTTCTGCGCTGAGTGCCTCGTCGCAGGGAATGCGCGTTGCCAGGCACGCTCCGGCAGGCAGGCTCCAAACGTCGTAGCCCCAAGCACGCAGCAGCTCGCGCTCCTCGGCTTTGGAAAACCCCGCCTCCATGAGCGGGGAGCGCACGCCCAGCTCCGAAAGTGCGCGCATGCCGGGGCGGTAATCCCCCTCGTCGTCGGCGTTGCTGCCGTCGACCACAACGTCGCAGCCGCGTTGGCGCGCCGCCTCGATAATCCGGGCGAACCCGGCGCGTTTGCAGTGGTAGCAGCGGTCGGCCGGGTTGGCGGCAACGCGCGGCTCGGCAAGCGCATCGAAGGGAAGGGAGATCACGGGCAGCCCAAACGATGCCGCCGCCTGCTCGAACGACGCGCGCTCCGGCGTTGCGGCTAGCGGTGTTTCCAAGTGGAACAACATGGCGCGCTCCAGCAGCGCGCGTGCGCACACGGCGGCCAAAAATGTGCTGTCGACGCCGCCGGAGTATCCCACGCCGACGGTCCCCATCGCATCCAAGATGTCTTCGAGTACGGCGAGCTTGTGCTCCATGCGGTGTCCTTCCTGCGCAACGCCTAGCACTACAGGAACGTACCCAAATTGAGACCGATGGCATCCGTTGCCGTCACGGGAGATCTGCCCACTGTGCTTTCGCGCGTGAGCATGAAGGGGCGTACGAGCTCCTGGTGGTTCTCGTCGGCGGCATCGGATCGCATGCCGCTTTTGCGCGCCTTGATTTGCTCGACGAGGTGATGGATACCGCGGCGGCCCATTTCGTAACCCATGGGCGCGCAGGTGGTGAGAGGAACCGTTCCGCTCCAGGCAAGCGGGTTGCCGTCGCAGCCCGCCACGGCGATGTCACCCGGTACGGCAAGGCCCGCCTCGACGATGCCGGCGATGGCACCGGTCGCGAGCACGTCGGTAAGGCCGATGATCGCGTCGGGCCGCTCGGCAACGTCCATCCGCGCGATGCGAATGCCCAGCTCAAAGCCATCGGCTGCCATGTTGCCCGCGCCTTCGGCAATCACCGTGAGCGCTACCTCGGGGTGCAACTCCATGGTCGAGCGGATGCCCTCCAAGCGCAGGGCGTCCTGTGGGGCTGCCGCGTCGCCGATGACGGCGATATGGTGCGCACCCAGCGAGACGACATGATCGGCGATGAGTGAGCCCTGCCTACGGCTGTCGGCGGCAACGAAATATCCAGGGGCGTCGCTCGTCATATCCAGGTACGCGATGGGCGTATGGCCAAATTGCGTCGGCGCCCCGTGCGCGTGGGTGTGGGACGCCTGCACCAGCACGCCAGACATCTGCGTCCCCATGAAATAGCGTGCGTAGCGCTGCTCGAGCGCGTCCTCTCCGTTGGCGGTGGCGACGAGCAGGCCATATCCCTGGCGCTGGGCTTCGGTGCTCGCACCGCTCGCGATCTGCAGGCTCAGGCCGTGGTTGAGCTGCGGTACGACCAGGCCGAACGTGGGGTTCGTGCCGCCGGCGAGCAGGCGGGCGCTTTGGTTGGGGGCGTACCCGAGCTTGCGGATAGCTTCGTTGACGATCTTCAGGGTATCCGGTTTAACCTTTTCCGGATGGTTCAGGGCGTTCGAGACCGTGCCCAGCGCAACGCCCGCCTCGCGGGCGACGTCGCCGATTGTCACTTTCGCCATGCTGGGCCCCCTGTCATTCAGTATGTGCTGCCAGCATGATAGCATGCGCCTCATTAAAGCGCTTCAATCTCGTATCTGTTCCCTTGTTTTCCCTATGGTCTGAAAAACAGATACCAACTGGTAACAAATACCTAAGACCAGTTCGGGTACAATAGGCGGTCATTACCGTTTTGTCCTTATGAAGAGAGCCGAAAGGAAACGGCATGTGCGGAATCGTTGGTTACACGGGGTCGGATACGGCCAAGGATATCCTCATCACCGGGCTCAAGCGTCTCGAATACCGCGGATACGACTCCGCGGGCGTGGCGCTCGAGCGCACCGATAGCGACGGTGCGACACAGCTCGATATCGTGCGGCGCGTCGGCAAGGTCGTGGGCCTGGAGTCGGAGCTCGCGAACATGGACGACGCCAGCACCTGCGGCATCGGGCACACGCGCTGGGCGACGCACGGCAGGCCCAGCCAGGCGAACGCGCACCCGCACGCGAGCTGCGATGGTCGCATCGCCGTCGTGCACAACGGCATCATCGAGAACTTCGCCGAGCTTCGCGATGAGCTCGAGCAGCGCGGGCACACCTTCCGCAGCCAAACCGACACCGAGGTCTTCGCGCACCTCATTGAGGAGGCTTACGCGCAGGAGCACGACCTCATGGCCGCCGTGCGTGAGGCCTGCACGCACGTGGTGGGCGCCTACGGCCTCGCCGCGGTGTGCGCCGACGAGCCGGGCGTCATCGCCGTCGCGCGCAAGGACAACCCCATCGTCATCGGGCGCGGCGAGCGCGGCAGCTACGTGGCCTCCGACGTCATCGCGCTCATCGACGCCACGCGTGACGTCGTCGTGCTCGAGGACGGTCAGTTCGCCCGCCTCACGCCGGAAGGCATCGAGTACACCGATGCGGCGGGCAAGACCATCCAGCCCGACATCACGCATATCGACTGGGATATCGATATGGCCGAGAAGGGCGGCTACCCCGATTTCATGCTCAAGGAGATCTGCGAGCAGCCGCGCGTGGTGCGCGACACCCTGGTGGGTCGCCTGAGCCCCTACGGTGAGCTCGATATCGACGAGCTCGGCCTCACGTTCGAGGAGCTTAACCTCATCGACCGCGTCTACGTCATCGCCTGCGGCACGAGCTACCACGCGGGCCTCATCGCCAAAAACCTCATCGAGAGCTGGGCGCGCATTCCCTGCGAGGTGGAGGCGGCGAGCGAGTTCCGTTACCGCAACCCCATCATCACTCCGTCCACGCTGGTCGTCGCCGTCTCGCAGTCCGGCGAGACGGCCGATACCCTCGCCGCTATCCGCGATGCGCGCATCAAGGGCGCCAAGGTGTTCGGCATCACCAACGTGGTGGGCAGCCCGGTCGCGCGCGAGTCCGACGGCGTCATCTACACCAAGGCCAACAAGGAGATCGCGGTCGCCTCGACCAAGAGTTTCATCGGGCAGATCGTGAGCCTCACGCTCCTGGCGCTGCTGCTGGGCCAGGTGAAAGGCAAGCTCACCACCGGTCAGGTGCGCATGCTCTTCCATGAGCTGGGCGACACTGCCGCACAGATCCAGCATATCCTGGACACCCAGGGTCCCGCCATCCACGAGGCGGCGCTCGCATGCAAAGACGCCCCGTCGGCCCTGTTCGTGGGTCGCGGCATGGGTGCGGCCATCAGCTACGAGGGCGCGCTCAAGCTCAAAGAGGTGAGTTACCTCCACGCCGAGGCCTACGCCGCCGGCGAGATGAAGCACGGGCCCATCGCGCTCATCGATCCGGGCTTCCCGGTGATCGCCGTGACCACCAAGAGCCCCACGTACGATAAGACCGTCTCGAACTTGAAGGAATGCGAGGCGCGCGGCGCGAAGATCATCGCGATCGCCACCGAGGGCGACGAGGACATCAAGCAGATCGCCGACTACGTGATCTACATCCCCCTCGTGCGCGACGCGTTTTCCGCCATCACCGCGAGCGTGCCGTTGCAGCTGCTGGCACGCGAGGTCGCCGTCATGCGCGGCTGCGACGTGGACCAGCCCCGCAACCTCGCGAAGAGCGTGACGGTGGAGTAACCCCTGGGTGCACCTCCTGTTTAGCATCAGGGGGCTAAACGTTTACGGCTGGCTTCTACTTTTAGGAGAAGCCGGCCGTGTGCATAGCGGGAGGGATTTCGGACTGAGCGCTCTACGCCTCGATGAGCGACCGCACGCTCTCACGCTCCACGAAGGTGGTGCTCATGTGCGTCACGCACGTGTAGGGCGTGGGGTGCTCGACCTGCTCGATGAGCTTGCGCACAGCGATGCGGCCGATGTCGGTGCGCGGCACGTGGACGCTCGTGAGCGAGGGGTGCACGATGCTCGCGAACTCGACGTCGTCGAAGCCGACCATGGAGATGTCACCGGGAATATCAAAGCCGCTTTCTGCCAGCGCCTTCATGGCACCCACGGCCAGCGCATCGTTTTCCGCGAAAAACGCCGTGGGCATCTCGGGCTTGGTCTCGAGCCAGGCGAGCATGTCGTGGTAGGCGCTCTCCATTTTGTCGGTGCCCAGCGAGACGCGGAACTTGGGGTTGGGGCGAATGCCCACCTCGGCCAGTGCGCGCTCATAGCCGCGCTCGCGCAGCGGGAAGTTGCGAATGCGCAGCTTGCCGGCCAAATAGCCAATCTGGCGATGTCCGTTGCGCACCAGGTGGCGCACCGCGCGGTACGCGGACCCCTCGTTCGAGAACAGGATGGACTCGAAGAAGTGGTTGTCACTCTGTCCGTCCACCAGCACCAGCGGCACGGGGGAGTGGGCGAACAGGTCGTAGTCGCGCTGGGTCATCTCGGTGCCCAGCAGGATGATGCCGGCGGACGGGTCGCCCATGATCTTGGCGAGCTCGCGCTTGCACGTCTCGCTGTCAGAAAGCTCCACGGTGATATATGAGACGGTGAGGCCGTTGGCGCGGGCCTCTTCCTCGACGCCGTTCACCACCGCAAGGCGGAACGAGCCCTCGTCGAGCATACGGCCGGAGTTGCGGCCCATCACGAATTGAACCTGCTTGAGCTTGCCGGAGCGACGGTAGCCCAAATCCGCGGCGACGCGGCGAATCTCGTTCGCGGTCTCGTTGCTCACGCCGCGCTTGTTGTTAAGGGCGTTGGAAACCGTGGCGGGGGAATACCCCGTGCGCCGACTGATTTCGCGAACGCTGATCTTCGGTGTAGCCATGGCGGCCTCCCGCCAACCAAACATTTACTAAACAGTTGCAGTGTAGCGCCATTTTGGCCGATTTGTGTTGAAAGCCGCTAAACACCCGGTGAACGGTAGGTAGACAACTGGGATTAAGTAGTCTGCAAATTGGTATCAAATTAAAGAAACCAGCAGCTCAGAATAGGTGCTAAACAGGGATGCAAAAATCAAGTGCAAAACCGCTTACCGTTTACCAGCGAAATTTTACCGTTCGCTGGTTGCACGCTCACAAAAGTTACGAGTCGGCATATAAATGTTTTGTCGATGTTTGGTGAACTGTTTAGTGAATGTTTACAAACGTTTCGCCAAACAGAAGGAGGGCCTGCGGGCCCAAAAGGCATATAGGCCACCTGGCCTTAAGGTTTCCGATGTGCGGGAGAGCGCATCGGGATGTATGGAAGGGGTATCCCATGAAAGAGGTTTCGAGGCGCAACTTCCTCAAGCTCAGCGCGGCGACCGCTGGTCTCGGTCTGACCGCTGGCGCGCTTGCGGGCTGCGATGACGGCGGTGCCGGCGGTTCCGGTTCCGGCGGCGGCTCCGGCGAGAAGATTAAGATCGGCGTCTCCATCTGGAGCTCCACGGACGCTCTGGGCTCCCTGTCCAAGAACATTCTGGACAAGGCCGCCGGCATCCTCGGCATCGAGCTGTCCTACGTCGACCAGGGTCACGTCTCCGAGCAGGTCACCGCTTCCATCGAGACCCTCTGCGCCGCTGGCTGCCAGGGCATCGTCGTCTGCAACTCCGCTGACTCCGAGATGCAGGCCGCTATCTCCACCTGCGACCAGAACATGGTCTACCTGGCTCAGTTCTATCGCATCATCAGCGAGGAGAACAGCCCCGAGGTCTACGCCACCGCTCAGAACTCCCAGTACTACGTCGGCGCCGTCCACGAGGACGAGGTCGGCAACGGCGAGAAGCTCATCGAGCTCCTCACCATGGACAACCCCGATGCCTTCGAGGGCATCCAGAAGGGCGCTCGCAACATCTGCCTCGAGGCTTGGACCGTCGGCGACGCCACCTTCCAGCAGCGCTGGATCGGCTACCAGAACGGCGTCGACAAGTGGAACAAGGAGCACGCTGACGATCCGGTGACCATGACCGAGCCGGTTTACGCCAACACCTCCTCCTCCGAGGGCGCTAAGGTCACGCAGCAGTTCGTGAACAACAACCCCGACATGGACGCCCTGATCGTCGCCGGAGGCGGCGGCGACCCGCTGGTCGGCTCCATCGGCCAGCTCGCCAACATGGGCCTCACCGGCACCATCCGCGTTGCTTCCACCGACTTCCTTGAGGACCTCAAGGAGCAGCTCGAGACCGGTGGTATGTACTGCGAGTCCGGCGGTCACTTCTGCGACCCGCTGTACGCGCTGCTGCTCGTCTACAACGCCATCCGCGGCAAGGAGGACTACGTCCCCGTCCAGGGCGAGTTCGGCAAGGACATCCAGTTCCCGTACGTCTTCGTGTCCTCCGTGGCCGAGTACGAGAACTACGAGAAGTACTTCGTCGACGACGATCCGTACAACGACGACGAGATCAAGGAGCTCGCTGACATGAGCTACGACGACCTCAACGCCGCCGCCACTTCGCTGTCCATCGAGGACGTTATGGAGCGTCACGGCTAATAGCACACCGTGCCATCTTCCTGAAGCGGGGGGTAAGTTCCCTTACCGGAGCTTGCCCTCCGCTTTCACGCTAGCCATCACCATTGGAAGGAGAGGTGTATGGACGCAATCAAAAAGCTTCAGCAAAGCCAGTGGTTTGGCGTGGGCTTCCTCGTCATCCTCACGGTCATTTGCTGGGCGATCTTCAAGGTGCTGCGCCCCGAGACGTTTGGCTCGCCTACCCAGATCATGACGTATCTTCAGAGCGCGCTTATCTACGCCGTCGGCGGCTGCGGCATGTACTTCATCGTCACGCAGGGCCTGTGGGACTTCTCCATCGGCTCCGTGCTCGTGCTTTCCTGCCTGCTTTCGATCGGCTTCAGCCAGATGTTCGGCATCGTGGGCCTCGTCGCCGCCCCGATCATCTGCGGTATTCTGCTGGGCTTCTTCAACGGCCTCGCCTACACGGTCCTGCGCATTCCGTCGCTGATCGTCACCACGGGCCTGTCGCTCATCTATGAGAGCTTCAGCGTGTTCGCCTCCAACTGGGCCGGCACCCGTCTGGATGCCGACTACAACATGTTCGGCTCCTATCCGTACAACGTGATCCTCGCGCTCATCGCGTTCCTGCTGTGCGGCTTCATCCTGAAGTACACCAAGGTCGGTACCTACATCAACGCCATCGGCACCAACGAGCTCACCGCTAAGAACATGGGCGTGGACGTCGACAAGTACAAGTTCATCGCGTTCGTCCTGTGCTCGGGCTTCGTGGGCGTCATGGCCGTCCTCTACATCGGCTACGGCACCGCTCAGACCCCGATGACCAACATGCTTTCCCAGTCCCTGAACTTCACCCCGCTCATGGGCGCGTTCTTCGGCCTGGCCTTCAAGAAGTACGGTCATCCCGTCGTCGCCATCGTCATCGGCGAGCTCATCATCTCCATGATGTTCGCCGGCTTCGTGGCGCTCGGCATGCCCACGACCATCAACAACGTCGTCACCGGCGCCACGCTGCTGATCGTCGTTACCCTGACCGTCAAGCGCGTCAAGGGCGCTGTCGTAAAGTAAAGGAGGGATACGCACCATGTCAGACAAACTGTTGCTTCACGCTGAGAAGATTGACAAGAAGTTCGGCCCCACGCACGCTGTCAAAGAGGTGTCCCTCGACTTCTACGCTGGTGAGATTCACGCCCTGATCGGCGAGAACGGCTCCGGCAAGTCCACGTTCACCAACATGCTCACGGGCATCCTGCCCATCGGCAGCGGTACCTTCACCCTCGACGGCGAGCAGATCGCCCCGAAGAACCAGGTCGACGGCAACCACCACGGCGTGGCCGTCATCGTCCAGGAGCTCGGCACCCTGAACGGCCTAACCGTGGCCGAGAACCTCTTCCTCGGCGACGAGGGCCGCTTCATGAAGCACGGCATCAAGAACACCGCCGCCATGAACAAGAAGGCCCAGGAGCTGCTCGACGGCTTCGGCCTCGAGAAGGTCCGCGCCACCGCGCCCATCGAGAACTACAACTTCGAGGAGCGCAAGATCATCGAGATCCTGAAGTCCACGTGGTTCGACCCCAAGATCCTGGTCGTCGACGAGACCACGACCGCCCTTTCGCAGGACGGCCGCGACAAGCTCTTCGAGGTCATGCGCGACGTGCGCGCCAAGGGTCACTGCGTGATCTTCATCAGCCACGACATGGCTGAGGTCCTGAGCATGTCCGACCGCATCTCCATCCTGCGCGACGGTGACTTCATCACCACCATCAACGCCAGCGATGTCGACGAGGACAAGCTGAAGACCCTCATGGTCGGCCGTGAGATGGGCGATAACTACTATCGTACCGACTACCCCAACTACGCGACCGAGCCGCAGGGCGAGATCGCCATCATGATGCAGAACGTCTCCGTCCCCGGTTCGCTGAACGACGTGTCGCTCGAGCTCCACAAGGGCGAGATCCTGGGCATCGGCGGCCTGTCCGAGTGCGGTATGCACGAGGTCGGCAAGGCCATGTTCGGCGCGTCCTACGACCGCACCGGCACGGTTCAGCTGGGCGACGGCACGCCGATCGACAGCATCAACACCGCCATCAGCAACTCCATCGCCTACGCCTCCAAGGACCGCGACAACGAGTCGCTGCTCATCAACGACACCATCCAGGACAACATCACGCTGCCCTCGATGCGCGACATGGGCTTCATCCTGAAGCAGAAGGACCTCAAGGCGTTCGCCAAGAAGTACGCGGACATCATGTCCACCAAGATGGTCGGCGTCGACCAGTACGTCTCGGCGCTGTCCGGCGGTAACAAGCAAAAGGTCGTTCTGGCCCGCTGGCTGGGCAAGCAGTCCGACATCCTGCTGCTCGACTCCCCGACCCGTGGTATCGACATCGGCGTCAAGGCCGACATCTACCAGCTGCTGGCCGAGATGCGCAACCAGGACAAGGCGATCCTCATCATCTCCGAGGAGATCATGGAGCTCATCGGTATGTGCGACCGCATTCTGGTCATGAAGGACGGCAAGATCAACGGGCAGCTCTTCCGCAGCCCCGAGCTTACCGAGCAAGACATCATCGCGAAGATGATTTAAGGAGGCGAAACAGATGGCTTCTACCAATACCAAGGCTGTTGCCGAGACCCAGGAGAAGAAGTTCGACTGGCATCAGATCAAGAGCCTCCTGCCTATCATCAGTTTCGTTGCGATCGTGGCGATTTTCGCCATTCTGACCCGTGGCGCGCTGATCACCCCGCGCAACATCACGCTGATTATCTCCGGCGGCTTCACCCTCATGATCGCCACCGTGGGCGTGTACATGATCATGTCCATGGGCTGCCTGGACTTCTCCCAGGGTTCCATGATGGGTCTGTCCTGCGCCGTGGTCTGCTTCCTGTCGCAGTACAATCCGATTCTCGCCATCGTCGGCGGCATGGCCACCGGCGCCCTGATCGGCCTCATCAACGCGATCTTCCACGTTAAGGGCCAGGTCCAGTCGTTCGTGGTCACGATGTGCATGATGTTCCTGCTTCGCGGCGTCATCGCCTACATCACCACCGCGAGCCCGGTGTACGCTGCCAGCTACCTGACGGCGCTCGCCACCAACACGCCGCTGCTCATCGGCATCGTCGTCGCGGTGCTCGTCATCGCCTACCTGGTGCTGCATTTCACCGCCCTGGGCTCCAACCTCAAGGCCATCGGCGCTTCCGAGACCGGTGCCCGCTTCGCCGGCATCAACGTCCAGCGCACCAAGATCATCATCTACGTCGTCGCTGGCGCCATCACCGGCTTTGCCGCGCTCATCAACGCCATCCGCATCGGTTCGGTCACGTCGCAGGCCGGTAACATGCTCGAGACCCAGATCCTCATCGCTCTGGTCCTCGGCGGCATGCCCATCAACGGCGGCGCCCGCTCCCGCTTCTCCAGCGTGGTCACCGGCGTCCTGTCCTACCTCGTGCTCCAGCGCGGCCTGGTCATGCTTGGCTTCACCACCGAGATCCAGCAGCTGATCCTCGGCATCGTGTTCGTCATCATGGTCGCCGTCTTCTCCGAGCGCGCGGCTAACCAAGTCATCAAATAGCGTCGCTGCGGGAGCCGGGCTCATCCGGCTCCCGCTTCTCGCGCCGCCTGCGGAGGCACAGGTTGCCACCGCATCCTTTCCTGCACATCTCTAGAGCAAGGAGAACCAAGACTATGCTCGAGATCAAGAAGTACAAGTTCTATTTCTGCCCCTGCACCCAGGACCTGTACGGTGACGAGGTTCTGCAGCACGTCGCCGAGCACTCCGCTGAGGTTGTCGCTGCGCTGAACGCCAGCCCGCTCATTCCCTTCGAGGTCGTGCTCAAGCCCAACCTGCTGACCGCCGATGTCATCCAGGCCACCTTCAACGAGGCCAACATGGACCCCGAGTGCGCCGGCATCATCACCTGGGCCCACACCTTCTCGCCCTCCAAGAACTACATCGCCGGCCTGCGCGACCTACGCAAGCCGCTGTGCCAGTTCGCGACGCAGTACAACGAGGAGATTCCGTACGACACCATCGACATGGACTTCATGAACGAGAATCAGGCAGCCCATGGCGAGCGTGAGTTCGGCCACATCTTCGCTCGTATGCGCTGGGACCACAAGGTCGTCTTCGGCTACTGGAAGGACGAGGCCGCCCTGGCCGAGCTCGGCCAGTGGCAGCGCGTCGCGGTCGGCATCAACGAGAGCCGCAACATCCGCGTGTGCCGCTTCGCCGACACCATGCGCAACGTTGCCGTGACCGACGGCGACAAGATCGAGGCCCAGCAGGTCTTCGGCTGGACTGTCGACGCCTGGCCCATCAACGACCTGGTGCCCTATGTGGACGCCGTCACGCCCGACGAGATCAAGGCGCTCACCGACGAGTACTACGACACCTACGAGCTCGTGCTCGACGGCCGTGACCCGGAGGAGTTCCGCCGTCACGTCGAGGTCCAGGCTGCGCAGGAGATCGGCATCGAGCGCTTCCTGGTCGACCACAACTACAATGCCTTCTCCGATCACTTCGGTGATCTGGGCGGCCTGAAGCAGCTCCCCAGCCTGGCCATCCAGCGCCTCATGCAGAAGGGCTACGGCTTCGGTCCCGAGGGCGACTGGAAGACCCCGGCTATGGTCCGCCTCATGAAGGTCATGACCGCCGGCGATCCCAACGCCAAGGGTTCCGCCCTCATGGAGGACTACACCTACAACCTGGTCCCGGGCAAGGAGGGCATCCTCGAGTCCCACATGGCCGAGGTCGATCCGTCCGTGGCCGAGGGCCCCATCGCCATCCGTGCCACGCCGCTGTCCATGGGCGACCGCGAGGATCCGGCGCGCCTGATCTTCACTGCCAAGACCGGCCCGGCTATCGCCACCTCCCTCATCGACCTGGGCAACCGCTTCCGCCTGATCATCCAGGACGTCGACTGTAAGAAGGTCGAGAAGCCCATGCCGATGCTCCCCACCGGCACCGTGTTCTGGACCCCGCGCCCCAACCTCAAGGTTGGCACCGAGGCCTGGATCTACGCGGGCGGCGCGCACCACACTGCGTTCTCCTATGACCTCACCGCCGATCAGATGATCGACTGGGCCGATGCCATGGGTATCGAGAGCGTGGTCATCGACGCCAACACTAACATCCGCGACTTCAAGCGCGACCTGAAGCTCGGCGAGGTGTACTACCGCTAATGCGCGATAGTGGGAAAATAGGGACAGGCACTTTTTTCCCACTTGCCCCCGTCTGAAGCTCTGCAAGATTCGGCCGCGTCCCGCCCCGTCGGGCGCGGCCGTTTCCATGATGAGGAGAGTAAAACTTATGGCCATGACTAAAGAACAGATCGTTGCCGACATCGAATCCGGTGCGACCGCGCTGGGCATCGAGTACGGCTCGACCCGCATCAAGGCAGTGCTCGTGGCATCTGACAACGAGCCCATCGCCATCGGTGCGTTCGACTGGGAGAACTCCCTGGTCGACGGCTACTGGACCTACAGCGAGGACGAGATCTTCGCCGGTCTCGCCGCGGCTTATGCCAGCATGAAGGCCGATGTGGCCGAGAAGTACGGCGTGACGCTCACCAAGATCGGCGCGCTGGGCATCTCCGCCATGATGCACGGCTACCTGCCGTTCGACGCCGAGGGCAACCTGCTGGTGCCGTTCCGCACCTGGCGCAACACCACCACGACCCAGGCCGCCCACGAGCTGTCCGAGCTCTTCGCGTTCCACACCCCGGAGCGCTGGAGCGTCTCCCACATCTACCAGGCCGTGCTCGGCGGCGAGGAGCATGTGGACAAGATCGACTTCTTCACCACGCTCGCCGGCTTTGCGCACTGGCGCCTCACGGGTGAGAAGGTACTCTCCATCGGCGATGCGTCCGGCATGTTCCCCATCGACTCCACCACGCACGATTACGACGCCGCCATGCTCGCTAAGTTCGACGAACTCGTGGCATCCAAGGGCGTTGCCTGGAAGGTCGAGGACCTGCTGCCCAAGATCATGGTCGCGGGCGAGTGCGCCGGCCACCTGACCGCCGAGGGCGCCAAGCTGCTCGACGTCGACGGCGACCTGGAGCCCGGTTGCCCCGTCTGTCCGCCCGAGGGCGACGCCGGCACCGGCATGATCGCCACCAACTCCATCGCGCCGCGCACCGGCAACGTGTCCGCCGGCACCTCGGTGTTCTCGATGATCGTGCTCGAGCACGCGCTCAAGGACGCCACGATCCCCGAGATCGACCTCGTGACCACCCCGGTGGGCGACCCCGTCGCCATGGTGCACTGCAACAACTGCACCTCCGATATCAACGGCTGGGTCAACCTGCTGTGCGACTTCGCGTCGCTCATGGGCGCCGACGTGAACAAGGGCGACGCCTTCGTGAAGCTCTTCAACGCTGCGCTCGACGGCGACAAGGACGCGGGCGGCCTCGTGTCCATCCCGTTCATCTCCGGCGAAACCGTCATGGGCGTCCAGACCGGCTACCCGATGGTCCTGCGCGGCCAGAACTCCAAGTTCAGCATCGCCAACTTCATGCGCATGAACATCATGGCCGCCTTCGGCGCGCTGGCCGCTGGCAACGAGGTGCTGCGCGCTGAGGACGTCAAGATCGACAAGCTCTACGGCCATGGCGGCATCTTCAAGACCCCGAAGGTCGCCCAGAGCCTGCTTGCCGCGGCGCTCGAGGCCCCGGTGACCGTCATGGCCACCGCCGGCGAGGGCGGCGCGTGGGGCCAGGCCGTCGCCGCTGCCTACATGGCGTGGCACGAGGACGGCGAGAGCCTTGCCGACTACCTCAACAACAAGGTGTTCGCCGACATGGAGGGCACGACGCTCGAGCCCGATCCGGCCGATGTCGAGGGCTATCGTGCGTTCCTCGCTACCTTCAAGAAGGCCAACGAGGCCGAGAAGGCTGCCGAGAAAGCCTTCGCGTAACACGGGCCATCACCCCTTCCGCGGCCGCCGGGCGCTCCGTACTAGACTCCTTGGCCCGGCGGCCGCCTCGCTATCCGACAAGATGGTGGCAGGTGTAAATCTGTCGCCAGAAAGGATTTCCGCTCATGATGCTGAAAGAGCTTCGCGAGAAGGTTTACGAGGCGAATATGGATCTCCCCAAGCACGGTCTGGTCGTGTTCACCTGGGGCAATGCCTCTGAGTTCGACCGCGAGAGCGGCCTGTTCGTCATCAAGCCCTCCGGCGTGGACTACGACGAGCTCACGCCCGAGAACATGGTCGTCTGCGACCTCGAGGGCAAGGTCGTCGAGGGAGATCTCAACCCGTCCTCCGACACCGCGACTCATGCCTACCTGTACCAGAAGTGGGGCGACAAGATCGGCGGCGTGGTGCACACGCACTCCGCGTGGGCTGTGTCCTGGGCGCAGGCCGGCCGCGACGTGCCCGCTTATGGCACCACCCATGCCGACTACTTCTATGGTCCCATTCCCTGCATGCGCGGTCTTACCGAGGCTGAGATCGAGGAGGCCTACGAGCTCAACACCGGTAAGGTGATCTACGAGGGCTTCACCGAGCGCGACATCGATCCGGTCGCCGTGCCCGCGGTGCTCGTGCGCAACCACGGCCCCTTCAGCTGGGGCAAGGACGCCGCACAGGCCGTGTACCACGCCGTCGTCCTCGACGAGGTGTGCAAGATGGCCGCCCGGACCGAGATACTGCAGGCAGGCGTTGGCCCCGCTCCGCAGTACCTGCAGGACAAGCACTACATGCGCAAGCACGGCCCCAACGCCTACTACGGCCAGGGTGGTGCTCACTAGTGAAAGTTAGGGGGCAGGCCCCAAACTTTCATCGATAGCTTTTGACGCCCCGTCTCGCTTGTATTGCGAGGCGGGGCGTGTCTGTGTGCAAATTCGTGGCACGTCTCTAAACTTTTAGGCCGTAGCGTTTCTCATGCGCTCTCTGAACCGCGCCTCGTGCGGGGTTCTTTTTTCGCTACAAAGGTAGATAATCGGCTAGTGTATAAACCTTCCTCATCAACTGGGATTATGTTGAGCAGGATGTATGAAAAACCGCCCAGAGTGAGCCGCTCCAGTTCACCGAATCCGTTCGGGACGAAATTTCGGTCTCCTTTCCCCGTACGGGAAATACCTGTCGACAACGCCGCAGGATTCAACTGGGGCTTTCACGGCGGGTATTCAGCCTATGGGCGGAAGTGACCGGAATTTCGTCCCGAACTTTGAGATTTCGCTATACATCGTCCATTTGGTGCGCGCGGGGCGCTCCGATTGGCTATGACGCCTCGGGGACTGCGCGGTATGCCTGCCACGCCCGGGCAAGCGCGCGATAGCGCTCGGCGTAGCGGCTGCCGCGCTGCCAGATGAGGGCGAAGTCGTGCTCGATTGCAAAGTCAGTAGGCGTGATATCGACGAGCTCTTCTGCAGCGAGTTCCCGCTCGACGGCGACACGATAGAGGAAGCTGATACCTGCTCCTGCAGTGACACAAGCCTTGATGGCTGGGATGCTCGCGAGTTCAAGCGTCCCGGCAAAGTCGTCAACTCCCAGGTCGCGTGCAGCCAGATGCTTTTCGAGAATCTCGCGGGTTCCGGATCCCGGCTCGCGAAGAACAAGATGCCATCCAAGCAGATCACGGATGGACGCGGGGCGTCCGGAAGGCGTCGCATCGGCTGCCGCCACGGCAACGTAGGGTTCGTGCGAAAAGACTGCGCTGTCGAATACGCCCCGGTCAAATGAGCCTTCCACCAGGGCAAAATCGATATCACCCCGATCGATGAGCGCAACGAGCTCCGCTGTGTTACCCGTGCGCATGCAGGTGCGTTCGTCGGGATGACGCCTCAGGTGCTCAGCCAAGATGCGCGGCGCAGCGAAGTCGGCAACGGTGCGCGTGCAGCCGAAGCGCAGGGGCGGGCGCGCACTGTCGGCAACCGCAAGCGCGTCGAGTTCCGCTCGCAGCCGCGTATCGTCGTTTTCTGCCACATCGAGCGCACGGTAGATCAACTCTCCGGCAGCCGTGGGCTCAATTCCGCGTCCGACCTTGGCAAACAAAGCGCACCTATAGTTCTGCTCCAACTGCCGAATATGCTGCGAAACCGCCGGTTGGGTGATGTGCAGCGCCTCCGCTGCCCGCGTGAAGCTGCGCAGCCTATACACCGCCAAAAACGTTTGTGCCCGATAATCCAGCATCCTGCCCTCCCCGTGAAATAAGGACAGAGGTCATTTCACATCACGAATACTTATCAATCCATAAGTAAACGGCTGGGAATCATTATAACTACAGCGTATAGCATGTGAGCAGCAGATAAATCGCCAGCGGAAGGATACGCGGTATGGAATTGGTCAAAAACTTCGGCTCAATGTGGAAAGGCGTGCTGTTCGCGCTGGTCATCGCGGTGCCGGCGTGGTTGCTCGGCAAGCAGTTCGAGGTGATCGGCGGCCCGGTGTTTGCGATTCTCATTGGTATGGTGCTCGCGCTCGTGGTGCCCGAATCCGCCGGAGCGCCCCTGCAGAAGGGCATCAAATTCACCTCGAAGAAGGTCCTGCAGTACGCGGTGATCCTGCTTGGCTTCGGCCTCAACCTCGCACAGATCGCCCAGGTGGGCACGATGTCGCTGCCCATAATCATCTCAACCATCACTACGTCGCTCGTCGTTTCGTTCATTCTGTGCCGAGCGCTGAACATTCCGGGCAAGATCTCCACGCTCATCGGCGTGGGCTCCTCCATCTGCGGCGGCTCGGCCATCGCGGCCACCGCGCCGGTCATCGATGCCGACGACGAGGAAATCGCCCAGGCCATCAGCGTCATCTTCCTGTTCAACGTCATCGCGGCGCTCATTTTCCCCACGCTCGGCGGCATGCTCGGCCTTTCCAACGAGGGCTTCGGCCTGTTTGCGGGCACCGCGGTGAACGACACCTCATCGGTCACGGCCGCAGCTGCGGCGTGGGACGGCATGCACGCCGGCGCCAACACCCTTGATGCGGCGACCATCGTCAAGCTCACCCGAACACTCGCCATCATTCCCATCACGCTCGCACTCGCATTCTGGCAGGTGCGCCAGGCCAAGTGCGCCGCAGCGACGGGGGAGGGCTCCGGCGAGGCGGCCGGCACCTTCGACCTCAAGAAGATCTTCCCGTTCTTCATCGTCTTCTTCGTGCTGGCGAGCGTCATCACCACCGTATTCGCCCTACCGGCGGCGGTGACCGCCCCCATCAAGGAGCTCTCCAAGTTCTTCATCATCATGGCCATGGCCGCCATCGGCTTCAACACCAACATCGTCAAGCTTGTCCGCACGGGCGGCAAGCCGATTCTCATGGGCCTCGTCTGCTGGATCGCCATCGCGGCGGTGTCCCTGGGCATGCAGCACGTGCTCGGAATCTGGTAACCAAAGCCGAATCCGAGCTTATTGAGGAAAACAACACTATCTACCAGCGAAAAGCAACCGCCAGGCGCCTGGCGGTTGCCTGCGTTTCGTCCCAAAATGCAGCCCCGCGGTTGGTAGAATGGGCTTCGCGGCGCCTGCATACTGGAGATGCCGGCAAGCATTGCAGCCCCAATCGAAAGGCCGACCATGAGCTTTCGCGACAACCTCCAGCACCTGCGTGCCACGCGCAACATGACCCAAGAGCAGCTCGCCATGCTGCTCGGCGTATCCCGTCAATCGGTAACCAAATGGGAGGCAGAAAAGAGCTATCCCGAGATGGACAAGCTCCTCAAGCTCTGCCAGATCTTCGAATGTACGCTCGACGATCTCGTACAGGGCGACCTGACCGGCCGTGCGCCCGAGCCCAAGGCGGCGTCCGTCCCCGCCGGTCCGCCGACCGACATCTGCGGCTACGACGAGCATCAGCGTATGATGGCCTGGAAGGTCCCCACGGGCGTTGCGACCATCCTGGTCGGCATCGCCATCGGGCTGTTCTTTGAAGGTGCGGTCGACTTGGCTTCGGTGGGAGCGCGCGACGGCCTCTTCGTCATCATTGTCCTTGCAGGTATCCTCGTCGGCCTTGCGTTCCTTGTCCCCGCCGGCATGGATCATTCCGCGTTCATCAAGGCGCACCCCTTCGTCGAGGACTTCTACACCGAGGATGATCGCCTGGGCGCACGCAAATCGTTTACGGTCGGTCTCATCATGGGCATCGCCCTCATTTTTGTGGGCATCGGCTGCCTGGTCATGCTCGAGGAGATGGCCACCGAAAACGTTGCCCTGTTCTTCCTGCTGTTCTTCATCGCGCTGGGCGTGTGGAACATCATCCACTACGGCATGCTGCTCGGCCGCGTGAACGTGGCGGAATACAACCGCTCGGTCGCAGAGGAGCTCGAGGTCGAGGACATCGTCAGTGCGCCGCTGGACGACGAGCGCCGCGAGGCTTTGCTGGCGAGCAGGCGTGCCGACCAGAAGATCGGGGCGGTGTGCGGTGCCATCATGATCGTGGCCACCATCATCGCCTTTGTGCTGCTGTTCGCACCGGTGCTGTCTTCCCCCGACCCCGACGCCTTCGAGCCGCTCGGCACCTCGTCTGCATGGTTTTGGGCCGCCTGGCCCATCGGTGGCATGATCTGCGGCATTGTGACCATACTTATGAAGGCTTTCGGCAAGCAAGAGTAACAAGATGGACAAGATGGGGGCGGGTCAATTTGTGTCGCTGCGGACAACGCCAACGGTCACTGCACGCCGCCAAAGTGAGCAAATCGGCCGCTGCTCCAAAGTTATCCACCGCCTACCAATTTCTGCGTATAGATATGTCTCCGTACGGGTTTACTGGTTGTATCAAGATTGGCAACCGCGCCACGAGGCGCCTGACAGCTAGGAGGCCATCATGGGACTGAAGGCTGACGAGACGATATCCTTGAACTTCGAGGAGCTCCTCAACTACCTGCGCTCCAAGACCCGCGTGTTCATGGACGTCGAAGGCGACCAGTATTACATCACGCACACCGACGGGTATTGGCGCGTCCAGGATTGTTCCCAGCTGAACGACAAGGGTCGTTTCACCGACTGCTCCGAGCTCGTGACCACGTTGTCCGAGCTTGCTGAGCTCCCGTGGCGTGACGGCAAGAGCCTGCACGACCTCTGTGATTCCGCAACGTTCTTCGAGTCGATCCAGGAGGGCTGGGAGTAGTAGCTCCTCGAAGCGATTTCGCCTTTCCCCCGGCACCCGCCGATGCACGCGCGTCGGCGGGTGTTTTTTCGCGCATGTTTTTCGACAGAATGCGCGGAGTAGACAATTTGGGTCGATATGCATTTTCGGAAGCGGATTTCGGCGCTCGGGCACACGCCGGTGACCGCCAAAATGTCGCGGATGGACACCGCAGTGGCTTTCAGGGATATCTTTTCGGGCGTGTTGGACGATTCGACAGTCTGACGGGCATGCTTAATATGCAGCCAAAAATGCATATCGACCATATTTGTCTAGAATGCCTGCTCCTCGTTGACGTTTATCCGAAATCGGACTAACATGACTCGCCGAATAGTCCGAAACCAGACGTTTGGAGCGCTATGGAAGCAACTGAGCCGCGTCCAGAGCAAGAAGGGGCTGCGCAGGCGGCCGCGCCAGAAGATCCACGGGCCTTGGACTATCTCTACAAGGAGGCGGACCGGGTCTATTACGGTCTCGCGCGCCGTTGCGGCCTTTCCACTTGCGCGTACTGGATGGTCTACGACATCGACCGCAGGGGAGGCGAACTTGCCCTGCGCGAGCTCACCGAGCTGTGGTCCTACAGCAAACAGACCATCAACTCCGCCATCAAGACGCTCGAAGCCAAGGGTCTTATCACCTTGGAGTACGTCGAGGGCAGCCGAAAAAACAAGGTCGCGATCCTCACGCCGGAAGGTCGTGCGTTCACGGAGCGCTACATCAGACCCGGCCAGGAAGCTGAGCGGCGTGCGTTCTGCACGCTGTCCCCACAGGATCGCAAGGCCCTGCTCGATCTGGCGCGCGCCTATACGCAGGCGCTCACCGAAGAGGTTGGCCGCATCGAAAGCGAATTGGACGACGGGGACAAGGCCGCAGCACACGACGACGCAGCACAGGAGGGAACACGGGCATGAGGCTGCTGTTACGGTTTCTCAAGCCATACAAAAAGCTGGTAGCGATCACGTTGCTGGTGCTGCTCATCGACAACACAGGCACGCTGCTTGTGCCTACGATGCTCGCCAACATGGTCAACACGGGCATCGTCTCGGGCAGTCTCGATCACATCCTGAGCGGCGGTGTCCTCATGCTGGGCGCCTCGATGCTCGCAAGCGGAGGTGCGCTCACCGGCGCGTACCTGTCGGCCAGACTTTCATCTAACGTGGGGCGCGATATCCGTAACGCTATCTACGACAGCTCGCTGGCGTTTTCCGGCAGCGATTTCGAGCGCTTCGGCACCGGTTCCATGATCACCCGCAGCTTAAACGACATCAACGTCGTCCAGCAGTCCATCATCGCCACCATCCAAATGGTGCTTCCCTTGCCGTTTTTGTGCGTGGTCGGCATCGTCATGGCATGCCTGATCGACTGGCAGATGGGCGCGCTGCTCGCCATCGTTACCTGCATCGTGCTCGTCATCGCGGCGATTACCATCAAAAATGCCGCACCCATCTTCATGCGCCTGCAGTCGCTCATCGACCGCATGAACGTCGTGCTGCGCGAAAGCATCATCGGAGTCCGCGTCATTCGCGCCTTCACCAAGGAGCGCCACGAGGAGCGTCGCCTGGACGACGTCTTCTCCACTTACGCCAACTCCGCCATCAAGGTGAACATGATGTTCGCGGGCGTCGACGCGGCGACGTTTTTCATCATGAATCTCACCGAGGTCATCATCCTGTGGCTCGGCGGTGACCGCGTGGGCGCGCATGCCATGGAAATCGCCAGCATCTCGGCGGTGCTTGAGTACGCCATGCTCATCCTGTTCTATGTCATGGCGGCGCAGATGGTGGTCCTCACCCTGCCGCGCGCCAAGGCTTGTTTGGACCGTGCGGCCGAGGTTATCGACCTCAAGCCCGAGATCGCGGATCCCGACGGCGCGCCTGCGCTGGCAAAAGCCGGCGAATCGGATACCGATGTCGTGGCGGCGTTCGACCACGCCACCTTCCGTTTCTCCGATGCGGATGAGGACACGCTGCACGACCTCAACTTCGCCTGCCGTCGCGGGCAGACCACGGCCATCATAGGCTCCACGGGTTCGGGCAAGTCCACCGTCGCCAAGCTGTTGCTGCGCTTCCATGACGTCATCGACGGGTCGGTGCGCTTCTGCGGAACGGATATCCGCGACCTCACCCAGCATGACCTGCGCGATCGCATCGCCTATGTGCCGCAGAAGGCCTGGCTGTTCAGCGGAACCGTCGCAAGCAACCTGCGCTTTGGTAACAGCGACGCCACGGAGGCCCAGATGTGCCATGCGCTCGAGGTCGCCCAGGGCGGTTTCGTGTTCGATTTGCCCGACGGCCTTGAGTCCAAGGTCGCCCAGGGCGGCACGAACTTCTCCGGTGGCCAGCGCCAGCGCCTGTCCATCGCGCGCGCCCTCATGAAGCGCGCCGACCTGTACATCTTCGACGACAGCTTCTCGGCGCTGGACTTCAAAACCGACGCCGCCCTGCGCCGGGCGCTCGTTCCCGAGACGCGCAACGCGGCGGTGCTCATTATCGCCCAGCGCATCTCGACCATCCTGCATGCCGACCAGATCATCGTGCTCAAAGACGGCGTGGTACAGGGTATGGGAACGCACGACGAGCTTATGGAAACCTGCGAGGTCTACCAAGCCATCGCCAATTCGCAGATGAAGGGAGGTGAGCATGATGGCAACTAAGCAGGTCGATACGAAGGAGGAAATCCTGTCTGGTATGTCCGAATTCGACGAGAACGACCGTCTGGAAGCCCAGCGTGAGGAGCGCTCTCGCGAAGCTTTGGGCCTAGACGGTGACGACGAGCAACCCGAGGTCCCGCGCGACATCGTCGCGACGATTCGTCGCCTGTGGAAAGAGGCGGCCGGCCAGCGCTGGCGCTTTGCCATCGTGCTCGTCTCGGTGGTGTGCTACACCGGCTTCAGCGTCGCGGCGCCTGCGTTCTCCGCACACGTCATCGACGTGCTGTGGGCCGATATCCAGGCCTCGTTCGCGGAAGGCCGCACCTTTGCGGTCACCTTCGAGCGCGGCGGCAAGGAAATCCTTGTCTACCTGGGCGTGTGGACGGCGGCATTCGCGTTCTACACCGCGCAGGTCTTCACCATGGCGGGCTTTGCCGAGCGCCTGAACCTCGCGCTGCGCAACCGCGTCGCGCGGAAGCTCAACCGCCTGCCGCTCGCGTTTTACGATGCGCACAAGCCGGGCGAGATCGTGAGCCGCGCCACCAACGACCTCGACAAGATGTCCGAGGTGCTGCAGACCGGCCTGCTGCGCCTGTTCACCGCGGTGGGCAGCGTCATCGGCGCCGTGATCATGATGTTCGTCTACAGCCCGCTGCTCGCCTGCATCTTCCTGGTGTTCTCGGTGATCGCCATGGCGCTCACCAAGTTTGCCGCCGGCAAGACCCTGGCACTCGCCGCCGAGCGCCAGATGTGGGTGGGTCACCTCACCGGAGCGGTGGAGGAGGCCTACAGCGGTCGCGTGATCATTCGCGCGTTCAACCGCGAGAAGGCAAGCTCCGAAGACATCCATCGTCTTTCCGACAAGCTTGCCGATGCAAGCCGCCGTGCGGATTTCTTCACCAACGCCGCAGCTCCCGGCATTCGTTTCATCGGGCGCCTCGCGCAGGTGATCATCGCCATCATCGGTTGCGCCATGCTCATTGGCGGCCGTCTCACCGTGGGTACGTTCCAGGCCTTCTTCCAGTACATCATGCAGGCGTCCGAGCCCATGACGCAGATGTCCATGACGGTGAACACGCTGCAAAGCGCGCTGGCGTCGGTGGAGCGCGTGTTCGACATCTTGGACGAGCCCGAAATCGAGCCCGATCCGGCGCCCGAGCTCGCGCTCCATGTGGAGCAGCCCGTGCACGGTCGCGTGGCCTTCGAGCACGTTCGCTTCGGCTACGACCCCACCAAGCCGCTCATGCGCGACGTATCCTTCACGGCGGAGCCGGGCCAGAAGATCGCCATCGTGGGCGCGACGGGCGCCGGCAAGACGACGCTCATCAACCTGCTCATGCGCTTTTACGAGATCGACGGTGGCCGTATCACGCTCGATGGTGTGGACACGCACGCCATGAGCCGCGCCGAGCTGCGCCAGAACTTCGGCATGGTGCTGCAGGACGCTTGGCTCTTTGACGGGACGATCGCCGAGAATATCGCCTACGGCTGCCCCGACGTCACGCGCGGCGAGATCATGGCGGCGGCACGCGCGGCGCACGTGGACTTCTTTGTGCGCACGATGCCGCATGGCTACGACACGCACGTGGCCAACGACGCCGAAAACATCTCGCAAGGCCAGCGCCAGCTGCTCACCATCGCGCGTGCCATTCTGGCGAATCCCAAGATCCTCATCTTGGACGAGGCCACGTCGAGCGTCGACACGCGCACCGAGCACGCCATCGTGCACGCGATGGAGGCGCTCATGCACGGGCGCACGAGCTTCGTGATCGCGCACCGCCTGTCCACCATCGTGGACGCGAACCTCATCTTGGTGATGGAAAAGGGCACGATTATCGAGCAGGGCACCCATGCCGAACTGCTCGCAGCCAACGGCGCCTACGCAGCACTGTATAACTCCCAGTTCATGTAGGCCCGCCAAACGCCAAATGGGGGCAGGTCACTTTTGGTCGACACGTGTCGACAAAAAGTGACCTGCCCCTAATTGGTTAAAATGGTTATAGGGTGCGCAGCCAGGAGAGGTAGGCGGCGGCGCTTGCTTCGAGCTCCTCGTCGCCGAGGCCGTTTTCGGTGCCGAACAGGCAGAACGGCTCGGGCTCGCAGGTGGCGCCCACGTAGTTCGCTGTGGCCCGGAAGGGGACGATGACCTCGGAGGGCGTGAAGCCGACGGTGCCCTCGGCGCAGTAGTTGCCCTCGATATCGCCAGCGCACATGGCCACGGCGAACTTCTTGCCAGCGAGCTTGCGACCTGGCTCGCCGGGCGCGGCATCCTCGCCGCCGTATGCCCAGCCGAAGCCGTAGACTTCATCGGTCCAGGTGCGCAGCAGTGCCGGCGCGCTGTACCAGTACACGGGGAACTGGAAGATGATGATGTCGTGCGCCTCGAGCGCGGCCCGTTCCGCCGCGATGCCGGCTTCGTCGAGCACGCCGCTCGGGTAGAGGGCATACAGGTCGCGCACGTCGAACTCGTCCGGATGCTTTGCGAGTTTCTCGGCCCAACGGCGGTTGACGCGGCTCGAGCCGGTAAGGTCGGGGTGTGCGATGACGACAAGGGTGGATGCTGCCATGGAGTTCCCTTCGTATGGGGTTGATGCCTCCCATTGTCGCAGATTCCCGCCTGTGGGCGGAGTCGCCGCGCGGCTACTCCGCCCACAGGCGGGCAAAGGCTCCATCTCGTGCCCAACAAAAAGCGCGGCCCCGCTTGGAGCCGCGCTTTCGCTAGCCTTCGTCCTTCAGCACGAACGTGCCTTCATCGGGTGGGCGTAAGGTGGTGAGCCCCGAATAGTCCACGTCGGCCGAGCTCGGCTTCAGCTCGCCGGGCGCGTACCAATCGAGCGCGCAGTCGATCCATGCGTTCCAGAATGGCCACTCGTGGCTGCCGATCTCGGGCTCCCAGTACGTGACGTCGAAATCGGCATCTTTCAGCAGCTCAACGACCTCGCGGTTGTTGGCACACAGGTTGTCGTGCTCGCCGCATGCGCCGTAGAACTTGGGCTTGGGCAGGTCCGGGTCCTCCTTGAAGCGGTCGATGAGCGCGACGTAGTCCTTTTCGCTGCCAATGACCGTGTCCAGGTCGCCGAACCAGCGCGCATAGTACTTGCGCTTGCGGGGGCTGTGCGACTCGACGGCGTCCATGATGCGGTCGCGCATGAACGCGCCGGACAACGCCACGATGCTGCCGAAGCGGTCCGGGCGCAAAAGGCCGTTCACGAGCGCGGTGTACGCGCCGATGGAGATGCCCGCCAAGCAGGTGTCCTCGCGCTTGCGCGAAAGCGGGAACAGGTGGCGCGTCACGTCCACGAGCTCCTCGCTGATGAACTTGCCGTGCCACTCGTTGATTTCCGGTTTGTCGAGGTACAGGCCGTCTTCGCCCGAAGGCATGATGAGGGCGACGTCGCGCGCCTCGGCCGTCTCGACCACGTGGGTCTTGTCGATCCAGTCGTAATCGCGGCCGAAGAGGCCGTGCAGCAGGTACATGGTGCGATACGGCCCCTGGCGCCGCTTGGCGCGCTTGTTGCCGTCCATCTTGTCAACCGGGACAACGGCGGTGAGCAGAACGTTGCGCTGGAGGTAGTTGGAGTAGAAATCGACCTTGAGCAGTGCCATTTACGGTTCTCTCCCTCGCGAACAACTCGTTGAGCAAACACATTCTGTTATACCCGACGAGCCGGGGGCGACGCGCGACGTTTCGGCGAAACTAACCCCGCGGCAGCCAATCGAGTGCCTGCGGCAGAGCCTGGTTCCAGAAGTCCCAATCGTGCCCGCCGGCGAACTCGCGCTGTTCGACCTCGATGCCCGTGCCGCGCAGGCGCGCCGCCAGCACGCGGTTGGGCTGCGCCAGCGGATCGGAGGTGCCCCATGCCATGAACACGCGCGGGCGCGGGCGGTCGCAGTACACCACGTCGGCCGCCAGGCGCGCCGGGTCCTTGTCCGAATCGATGACCTGGTTGAGGTCGCCGAACGTGGACTCCAAAAACGGACGGGACAGGAAGAACGGCTCGTCGCGGATGAGCGCGTCGAAGTTGTCGATGATCATGGCGCTCGACAGGGCGATGATGGCGCCGAAGTTCTCGGCGTACTTGAAGCCGTTGCGCAGCGCGCCGTACGCGCCCATGGAGATGCCGCCGATGAACATGTCCTCGCGGCGCTCGGAGAGCGGGAACATGCGGCGCACGACGTTGGGCAGCTCCAGGCCCACGAAGCGGCCGAAGTAGTTGTGCGTCTCGGGGTTGTCGACGTAGAACGCGTTGTAGCCCGACGGCATCACGACGGCGATCTGATGGTCGGTCGCCCACTTGGTGATGCGGGTCTCGGAGATGATGTCGGTGTGGTTGCCGTTGATGCCGTGCAGCAAGATGAGTGTGCGGAACGGGTCCTTCTTGGGCGGATAGGGCGCGGCGTCCCAGTTGTTCGGGTCGCGGCGCAGGTTGGCGTCGACGGCCCAGGCGTCGTTCGGGTTGTCGAACGGCAAGATGACGTTCAACGTGGTCGTGCGCATAAGCGAAGAGGAATAGTAATCGACGCTGATGCTAGCCATGGTTCCCCCTTATGTGTCCGTCGGCCGCTAAGCGCCGGCGGCGATCGGTGCGTTCACAAACGCTGACAGTATACGCGAACACGCCGAGCGCGTTCGGTTTCGTGCGTATGCGCAGCATTCCGGCGCAGCGGCACGGCGCGCCGATCCTTCACGTATCTGCGTTTCCCATGCATAATGCACCCTTGCGCGCGGATGCCGCTATTATCAGGGGCTGCATTGAAAACGACGCAGAAAGGCGTTCATGGAAGACGCATTCTTTTCCTTTATCAGCCAGTTCGGGTATCTCGCGGTGTTCGGTCTCATCTTTTTCGAGAACGTGTTCCCGCCCATCCCCAGCGAGCTCATCCTCCCGCTTTCGGGTTTCTTGGTCATCCAGACCAGCATGGAGCTGCCGCTTGTGATCGTGTCGGCCACCATCGGCTCGGTCGTGGGCGCGTTCGTACTCTACGGTATCGGCCGCCTGCTGTCGCAGGATCGCCTCGAGAGCTTTTTCGATACCAAGCCCATGCGCCTGCTGGGCTTCCACTCCGGTGACGTCGCCAAGGCCATCGGCTGGTTCGACCGCCGCGGCCAGATCACCGTTTTGCTGTGCCGCTGCATTCCGGTCGTGCGCAGCCTCATCTCCATTCCCGCCGGTACGGCCAAGATGAACGTCGTGCGCTTCGCGCTGTACACGCTCATCGGCTCGGCGGTGTGGAACACCGTGCTGTGCAGCCTGGGCTATGCCGCCGGTGGTGCCTGGGAGACCGTGACCGCGCAGGTCGAGGGTTTCTCGGACATCGTCAAGGTCGTGATCATCGTCATCGCGGTCATCGTGATCGCGTTCTGGGTCGTCAAGCGCATCATCCCTGCCATGCGCGAGAACAAGAGCCAGCAGCAGTAGTGCTGCTTAGTGCAGAGTGAGTCAATGAAAAGGGGACGAACCGTGCGGTTCGTCCCCTTTTGCATGCGCGGATGGTAAGCGCGTAGGTTGCCTTTACTTTGCTGCGAGCTCGCGCACGAGCGCCGTCAGCTCGCTGACCTGCTGCTCCAGCTCGCGAATGCGCCGCGCGTTATCCACGATGCCCTCGCGGTTCATGCGCGATGCCTCCGCCACGGGGTCGGGCATGCTCTCGCGGTGCTGCTTGGCGTCGAAGCTCTCCGCCATGACGCGGCACCCGTTGCGGCGCACCACGCGCCCCGGCACGCCCACGACAGTCGAGTCGGGCGGCACGTCCTTGACCACGACGGAGTTGCCGCCGATGCGCACGTTATCGCCGATCGAGATGTTGCCGAGCACTTTGGCGCCGCTTCCCACGGTGACGTTGTTTCCTAGCGTGGGGTGGCGCTTGCCGTCCTCGTTGCCCGTGCCGCCCAAGGTAACGCCCTGGTAGAGCGTGCAGTCATCGCCAACTATGGTAGTCTCGCCAATCACGACGCCCATGGCGTGGTCGATGAAGAAGCGCCGGCCGATCTGTGCCGCCGGGTGGATCTCGACGCCCGTGAAGAATCGCGTTATCTGCGACAGCACGCGCGCCAAGCTGCGGAGCTTGTGGTTCCACAGCCAGTGCTCGGGTGTGTGCATCCATTTGGCGTGCAAGCCCGGATAGGACAGGAAGATGACCAGGCCGTTTTGCGCGGCGGGGTCGTTGCGCTTGACCGTCGCGATGTCCTCTTTGATGGTTGTGACGAAGCCCATGGCCGGCTCCCCTCTATCGGCGAATGCGACCAGTATAGCGAATCTATAGCGAACCGCTAGGATTTACACGATGGCAATCTGGGCGTTTTGGGCCGCTCGCACCTCGCTTGGGGTGTGCCGGCGCGCTGTCCGGGCGGTGCGGCGGGGTCGCTCGGACCCGGATAGACAAAAATGCGAGTTTTGGTCACGTGTATAAGGCCTGAAGACTGAGACGGCCAAAACAGACGTATCAAAATCAAGAAAATCCTGGGTATTTGTCAACAGGAATGTATAAAACTTTCCAAATGCATCTCACTGATTAAGTAGGAATAACCAAAACTCGCGTTTTTGTCTTTTGCCCGGCGCCTACCTTTCAGCCCCTCATGCGGGCTATACACATTTGCCTGCCAAACAGGGCCTGTTTATGCATGGTCGCTTTCGGTAGGCCGCGGGCGCCGTCATATCGTCGGCGTCCGCGGGCGCGCGCATGTATCCAAATTGAAAAAACTCCGAAGCACTCCACCGTAGGGGAGTAGAATCTTGCGGAAACGCGATGCGGGCGCGGCCTGTCGCCCGCTTTTCATTCGCACGGCATCGAAGGAGACCATCATGGCAGTTGAGAAGAAGGATATCGACTGGGGCAACATCGGCTTTGCGTACCGTCCCACCGATTACAGCTACGTGTGCAACTACAAGAACGGTGCGTGGGAGGAAGGTGGCCTCACCACCGACCATACCCTGACGCTTTCCGAGTGCGCGGGCATTTTCCACTACTGCCAGGAGGTCTTCGAGGGCCTGAAGGCCTACACCACCGCCGACGGCAAGATCGTCTGCTTCCGCCCCGACCTCAACGCGAGCCGCATGGCCGACTCCGCGCGTCGCATCGTGATGCCGCCGTTCCCCGAGGACAAGTTCCTCGAGGCCGTGAAGATGGTCGTGAAGGCCAACGAGGCTTGGGTCCCGCCGTTCGGCTCGGGCGCCACGCTCTACATCCGCCCGTTCATGGTCGCGACCGGCGAGGTCATCGGTGTCGCGCCTGCTGACGAGTACCAGTTCCGCATCCTCGTGACGCCCGTTGGCCCGTACTACTCCGGCGGCGTCAAGCCCGTTGCCGTGAAGGTTCCCGAGTACGACCGCGCTGCGCCCCACGGTACCGGCGCCATCAAGGCAGGCCTCAACTACGCCATGTCGCTCTATCCGAGTGTTCAGGCGCACGCCGAGGGTTTCGCTGACAACATGTTCCTCGACCCGCAAACTCACACCTTCGTGGAGGAGTCCGGCGGTGCGAACTTCCTGTTCGTCGACAAGGACGGCACGCTCGTGGTGCCTCAGTCCGCGACGAATTCCATCCTGCCCTCCATCACCCGCCGCAGCCTCGTGCAGGTGGCGCAGGACATGCTCGGTATGACCGTCGTTGAGCGTCCGGTGAAGTTCGCCGAGGTCGCAGCCGGCGACTTCGTCGAGTGCGGTATGTGCGGTACCGCGGCCGTCATCAGCCCGGTCGGCAAGGTCGTGAACGGCGACGACGAGATCGTCTTCGCGAGCGGCATGGGAGAGGTCGGCCCTGTGATGAAGAAACTTCGCGAGACCCTGACCGCCATCCAGGCTGGCGAGATCGAGGGCCCCGAGGGCTGGGTCGTCGAGATCTGCTAAACCTGCAGAGGATTCCACCGGGAGGCCTCGGACATTCCCCCAACGCGCATTTCACAGCCGCACAGCGGCGAGGACGCGCGCCACCGGAATGTCCGGGGCCTCCCTGCTTTCTGCTGGCTTGGGGCGGGGTGCGGGGGTGACGTCGGTGGACCGGTTCCGGCAATCTTGCAACTTTCTTGTAGGGTGGCTGGTGGTTTCTTGGAGCGCGGTGCGTACCGTATGAGTCAGGATGGGGGCACGTACGGAAGGAGCGTCATGAACGCCATCGAGACGATCGGTCTTGCCAAGAGCTTTCACCGCAGACGCGTTATCGACGGCCTCGACCTACACGTGGGGCGCGGCGAGATCTACGGGCTCATCGGCAAGAACGGGTCAGGCAAGTCGACGACCATGAAGCTCATCGCAGGCCTCATGCCGCCGGACGACGGCGACATCTTTGTGCTGGGAAAACAGCTTGCACCCTGCGAGGCGCATCCGCGCGTGGGGACCCTCATCGAGCATCCGGGCGTGTATCCGGACCTTTCCGCATTCGACAACATGATGGTCAAGGCGCTTGCGTTGGGGCTGGTGGGCCCGCGCGTCGCGTGTACACAGCTGCTGGCTGCCGTGGATTTAGCTGGTGCTGGCAAGCAAAAGGTCAAGCGCTTTTCCGCAGGTATGAAGCAGCGCCTGGGCGTGGCGCTCGCGCTGCTGGGCGACCCCGACGTGCTGCTGCTCGATGAGCCCCTGAACGGCCTCGATCCCGAAGCCGCGCGTGACATCCGCGATCTTATCGTTCGCCTCAACCGCGAATGCGGCGTCACGGTGCTCATCAGCTCACACATCCTAGATCAGCTGGAGCGCATCTGCACGGCGTATGGCGTCCTGCGCGACAGCAAGCTTGCCGCAGAGCTCACGGCTGACGAGGTCGAGCGCGCATGCGCAAGCTGTCTCATGCTGCGCTGCGCGGATGCCCCGCGCGCCCTCGCCGTGCTCTCCGAGCGCTGCCCCCAGGCGCATCTGACCGCGCTTCCGGGAGACGAGATCCGCATCGAAGGCGACGTCGACGCAGAGGCCGTCGGTGCAGCACTTCTGGCGGAAGGCATCGCCGTGCTCGATCTGCACCGTGCCGAAGGCGACCGCGAGGCGTTCTTCGTGGACCTCATGGGCGACAGCGGCACGGAAAGCGCAGCGTAGCGGCTAGGTCGGCCGATTCATCCGTTCAAAGGAGGAGCCATGCTCAACATGCTTCGTTCCGAAATTTACCGCCTGTGGAAAAGCGGTGCGCTCGTTGCGTTCCCCATCGCGGCGGCAATCGTGTTTGCCCTGTCTGGCATGGCGGAAATCATGGACGGTGCCTGGAGCGGCCGCGCGGGGAGCGGTGACCTGTATGACCCGACGTTTGTCGGCCTTGCTAGCGCCGTGGGGTTTGGGAATGTTTTCTTGCTTCCGCTCGTATCGTGCGGATGGATGGTTTGGCTGCTTGATTCCGACATTAAAACCGGCGCGCTCAAAACGGTCTTCGTCACGTCGCGAGCCCGTGCGCACTATATCGTTGCCGCTCTCATCATATGCTGCGCCGGCGCTGTTGTTGCCACTGCCATCTTGCTGGCGGTATGCGCTTGGTTGCCCGCGGACGGCACTATCGAGGTGGCGCCGGCGGATGCCGGCCTGGTTGCGCAATGGGCAGTTCTCGCAGCGCTGGTGTGCGCGTGCTTCGGAAGCATCGCGTTGGGCATCTATCTGCTTTGCGGAGGTTCGCGCGCAGCGTGGTGCGTCGTGATTCTCCTGTGCTGCGGCGTATTGGGTAAGGTTGCGATGGCGGTCTTAGCGCTGGCCACGGTAGCAGGCGGAGGAGAAGAAGTGCTCGAACTGGCAACCTTGCTGCCGTCGGCCTCCGCATATGTGCTCAAGGGCGGTCTTCGGTACCTGGCGGTCGACGGCGTCATGTTCAAGGTCGCGTTCTATCCGGTTTTCTGGATAACGGTCAGCTCGATTGCCGCCTATGCGCGCATGCGGCGATTTGTGGTGTGAGGGAGGCGTCCATGACGATTGATATCGCATCGTTGGCCCTAGTGGCGGCACTCGTTGCTGCGCTGGGAATCGCTGTGGCGCTGCTTGTCCGTCGCAATCGTGAACTGACGCGCATGGCCGCCACGCTCGCATGTCGCGATCCGGAAGGCAACGAGCGCATAACGCTCGAGGTCCGCAGCGCTGGACTGGTAGCGATCGCCCAAGCCATCAACGATGAACTTGACCGCGAGCGCGAGCGGCGTATCGCGGACCGAGCGGCGCATGGAGCGTTTCAGCAGGACTTAGCCTCGCTCTCTCACGATATCCGCACGCCGCTTGCCGGCGCGCAAGGATACCTGCAGCTTGCGCAACGGGCGCGCGATGCGGGCAATCGCGAGCGCTACACGCAGCAGGCGATCGGGCGCCTGGGCTCCATGCGCGAGCTGGTCGACGGCCTGTTCGAGTATGCGAAAGCCTCCGACCCCTCTCTTGAGCTGGAGCTTGTCCCCGTGCCGCTCATGCCGGCGCTCTCGGACGTGCTCGTCTCGTCCTACCCGCAGTTCGCAGCGCGTGGTTGGGAGCCATGCATCGCTTGCGAGGATGAATGCATTTGTGTGCAGGCCGACCCCGTTGCGCTCGCGCGCGTGCTCGCGAATCTGGTGAACAATGCGCTGCGCTACGGCACAGGTGCTCCGGCGATTGAGGTGCGAAAGGATGGAGGGCGAGTCCATCTGCGTATATCGAATGCGGTTGCCCATCCTTCCACAGTCGACCCCGCACGTCTGTTCGACCGCTTCTACAAAAGCGATGCAGCGCGAACCGGCGAGGGGAGTGGTCTAGGGCTTGCTATCGTGGCGCGCCTGATGGAGGCGATGGGCGGCGCAGCAACCGCGCGCGTTGCAGGCGACAAACTCTGCATCGACCTCGTTTTTCTTCAAGCGCGCGATGGCGCGCAGCCCGCACGTCCCGTACGATAGGGGCGGGCAAACGGGTGTCGAAGGACCGGCTGCATGCCTGGGAAGGAGGGCCTGTGTATGAACGCGCTGGTCATCGAGGATGACACATCGCTCAACGAGATCATCTGCGCCTGTCTAGCAGGAGAGGGCTACGCCTGCACGTCTGCCTTTTCTGGTAGCGAGGCGCGCCTGCTACTTCAGGCCGATGCGGCGTCTTTCGATTTGGTTATCACCGACCTCATGCTTCCAGGTTGTCCGGGGGAGGAGCTGGTTCCGCTCGCCCGCAGACGCCTGGGCAATGTTCCGGTCATCGTGGTTTCTGCGAAGGCGGCGGTTGATGACCGCGTGGCGCTGTTGCGCACGGGCGCAGATGACTACCTGGTAAAACCCTTCGATTTGGATGAGTTGCTCGCCCGCGTTGACGCGCAGACGCGCGCCCGGGGAGGTGCAGCGCGCATGCATGACGAGGTCCTTCGTTTTGGCGCATGGGAGCTTTCGCCTGAGCAGCGCGCGTTTGCCGTCGATGGTGTCCCGCTACGCCTCACGCGCACCGAATTCGACCTGCTCGCCGCCCTCATGGCGCATCCCGATCGCGTGTTCACCAAACGTGATCTCTATCTCATCGCCTGCCGTGACGATGCCCAGTTGGCCGATGTGGTATCCGGTGCTGTGCCCGTGATGCCCACCGACGAGAAAACGGTCGTCACCCACATGGGCAATCTGCGCACGAAGCTCAAGCCAACCGGCACCGACGGTTACCTGGAAACCGTGTGGGGCATCGGCTTCAAACTTCGCCGCGCATAGGCGCGGGTGCGCGCCGGTCTTCCTAAGGATTCTTGGCTTGCGGGCTCGGTTTGCCTCTGGCGGCAGCTAGACGCCCTAAAGTTGCAGGTTTTTACGACTTGTAGACTCCTGAATTTCAAGCGTGGGGAAATGGGCATGTCGCTATCGGTTTTTGCAGCTTGGCGACCTCGGATAATCACGGAAGCAGGGACGTGGAAAATGCCGAATGCCCGGGGTTCGTTTTGGAGGGATATACAAGTTGCAAAAACCTGCAACAATGCGTCCGGTTTCTGCCGCTGGGGTTCGAAAGGGTTTCCGGCGCCGCGTCGCCCCGATCTTCCGCGCGCTGTTGGACGCCTCATGGGTTGTCTACAGCCCGTGAGCAAAGATTGACCCCGTTGTGCTGCAGAAATAATGCCGTCATAATGGATTCACCTCTGTTGCGCTCTGACGCAAACATACTGTAACCACGCCTTCTCCCTTGGGAGACGCAGAACCTAGGAGGATACATGCCACGGCACCAAGCTATCGCTGCCGGCCTCGCGCTTACCCTCGCTTTCGGCTCGGTGAGCGCCCCGACCATCGCTTTCGCGAACACCAACGCAAATCAGGACGCATCTGACGCCGCTGCCGCCGGTAGCGCATCGGGTGATTCCGGCAACGGCAACAGCGCCGGTACCGGCGAGCCCCTGCCCGAGCCGGGCGACTACGACCGCTCGCTCAACTACGAGGTCGACCCCGAGTACGCGGGTGAGCCCTCCATCCTCATGCTGTCCGTGAACTCGCTGCTGGCAAGCCGCTCAATCAGCGTTACGCCCCAGTCGCTTTCGGACGAGATGAAGTACTTCGCCGAAAACGAGAGCGGCAGCAACTACGACCAGGGCTTCAGCTACGGCGACGGCTACAACGCCATGGGCTTCTACCAGTTCGACCGTCGCTACACCCTGCTCGACTTCATGCAGGCGTGCTATAACTACAACCCGACCAAGTACAGCATGTTCAAGGCGGTCATCGACCGCGGCAGCGAGTTCAAGAGCGCCAAGATCTACGACTCCTCCACCAAGCGCCTCACCGAGATCGGTCAGCTGGCGGAAGACGCGTGGCATGCCGCCCACGCCGCCGACCCCTCCGAGTTCTCTGCCCTGCAGGACAACTTCGCCTACCAGGAGTACTACCTCACGGTCGAGCGCATTCTTGCCAATAACTTCGGTCTGGACATCTCCAGCCGCGCCGACTGCGTGAAAGGCCTGGCTTGGGGCCTGTGCAACCTGTTCGGCTCCGGCGGCTGCCAGAAGTTCTTCAAGGCGGCGAACCTCACCAACGACATGACGGACCGCGAGTTCGTGAACGCCCTGTGCGACGCCGTGGTGGATCTCGTGTACGATCACGGCTACACCTATGCATCGAGCTACGCGAAGCGCTATGAGCGCGAGCGCGCGACCTGCCTGTCCTACATCGCGGAGGACGAGGCCGCGGCCGATCAGCCTGCCGATGACGGTGCGAACGGCAACGGGGGCGACGCCTCCGACTCGACCGACGACGGCGCTACGGACGACGGCGCGACTGACGATGGCGCTACGGACAATGGTGCGAACGACGATGCGGTTGACGAGGGCGCGGGCGACAACGGTGCGTCCGATGACGCCGACGATGCCGGTGACGCCGACCAGCCGACCGATGACACCGACGCCGATACCGGCGACAATGCGGAAGACAATACCGACGCCGACGCCGACGAGGATTCCGCGGACGACGCCGGTGAGCAGCAGAAGCCCTCGGTCGTACCTCCCGCGAACAACGTGGTGACCGGCGACGATACCACCGATGACGAGACCGATGACAACGGTGCTGACTCCGACGAGACCGATTCCGACGAAGGTGCCGATCAGGATCAGACCGGCGAAGGCACGGCTGACGGCGACCAGACCGAGACCGACGAGGCCGCGGACGACACGACCGACGACGCCGATCAGGATGACACTACCTCAGCCGACGACACCACCTCGCAGGACACCCCTGCCGAGGAGGGAGCCGAGGACGAGAGCATCGACCTGGGTTCGACCGAGGCGGACGGCGAGACCGCCGAGGGCGACGGCGCGACGAACGGCACCACCGACAACACCCAGCAGTCCGGCGACGAGTCGAAGGACGACGCCAACACCTCCACCGGCTCCGACGAGCAGAAGCCGAACGCGTCCGGCACCGACGCGAGCACCGGGAAGGCTCCGCAGCAGGTCGCCCCGACGAACAGCGCAAAGGTCGCTGCGACCAGCACCTCCGCGTCTACGCAGGAGAAGCTGCCCGCTACGGCTGACGCTGCGAGCATCGGCCTCGCTGTGTCCGCGTTCCTCTCCGCAGCGGGTGCCGGCACCATCGTCGCCGGCAAGAAGCTGCGCGGCGAGCACATCCCCTTCGAGGACGGCTTCCGCGGCTAAACCGATTCTGCGACGCTTGCAACGATGAACCCCTCCGGGTGGCACAGTATGCAGCCTCCCGGAGGGGTTTTCTCATGCCAGTACGCACGCCAAGCTGCCCGGCCGCGTTCTCAAGCGTTAACAAACAAAAGTTTTTCTTGCATGAGTCACTCCACCATAGTAAAGTGAATGCCGTTGCAAGCGCACGCGTGCCATCTGCGGCCAGCGTGCTTACCCGTGGGGAAGGTTCACATGAAGAAATCTCGTTTCCTCGTTATGCTTTTGGCCGCTATGGCCCTTGTATGCGCGCTGGCGCTTTCCGCCTGCGGCGGCACGGCTTCGTCCGACGACACCGATTCCACCGATACCACCACGGCTGAGGACACCTCGGCCGACATCACGACGCTCACGGTCGGCTTCGACCAGGCCTATCCGCCTTACGGCTTCGTGGGCGATGACGGTGAGTTCACCGGCTTCGACCTCGACCTTGCTGCCGAGGTGGCCGAGCGCAACGGCTGGGAGGTCGCCTACGAGCCCATCGACTGGGACGCCAAGGACACCCTGCTCGATTCAGGCGCCATCTCCTGCATCTGGAACGGCTTCACCATGGAGGGCCGCGAGGACGACTACACCTTCTCCGAGCCCTACATGCTCAACGGCCAGGTTGTGGTCGTGAAGGCCGATAGCGGCATCGAGAGCCTCGAGGACCTCGCCGGCAAGACCGTCATCACCCAGGTTGACTCCGCGGCGCTCGACGTGCTCGAGGGCGACCAGGCCGACCTCGCCTCCACGTTCGCATCGCTCGAGCAGATCGGCGAGTACAACACCGCTTTCATGCAGCTCGAGTCCGGCGCGGTCGACGCCGTTGCCTGCGACCTGTCCATTGCCGAGTACCAGATGGCCGCCAAGCCCGACGCGTACGTCCAACTTCCCGAGATGCTGTCCGAGGAGCACTACGCCGTCGGCTTCAAGAAGGGCAGCGAGGCGCTTGCCGACAAGGTGACCGAGACCCTGCGCGAGATGGACGAGGACGGCACCATCGAGGAGCTGTGCAACAAGTACGCCGAGTACGGCATCTCCTACGAGAACTGGGTGCTCGAATAGCCCGCAAGGGAGGGGAGACCCCGAACTCCCCTTTGTACTAGACAGATCGGAGGCGTCGTCGGCATCCGTCCGGCGACGCCTCGATCGCGCTGAAGAGGGAAGGTCCGCGCGCGGCAGAGCGCAGGTCCGCCGGCGGATGGAAGAGGAGAAGTGCGCATGGATATACAGACCATGACCGGAATGCTGCTGGAAGGGTTCGGCACGACGCTGCAGATCTTCGTGTTCACCCTGGTGGGGTCCATCCCCTTGGCGGTGCCCATTTCCCTTGCGCGCATGAGTCGCTTCCCTCCGCTGAAGGTCGTCGCCCGCGTCTACATCTCCATCATGCGCGGCACCCCGCTCATGCTGCAGATGTTTGCAATCTACTTCGCGCCCTACTACGTCTTCGGCATCGAGCTCACGCCCGATTCCAAGTGGCAGGCGTGCATCGTCGCGTTCATCGTCAACTATGCGGCCTACTTCGCCGAGATCTACCGCAGCGGCATCCAGTCGATTCCGCGCGGCCAGTACGAGGCCGCCGAGGTGCTGGGCTACTCGCGGTTCCAAACGTTCTTCCGCATCGTGTTGCCGCAGGTCGTGAAGCGCATTCTTCCCTCCATGGGCAACGAGGTCATCACACTCGTGAAGGACACGTCGCTCGCTTTCGCCATCGGCGTGGCCGAGATGTTCTCGACCGCCAAGGCGCTTGTCGCCTCGCAGGTGAGCATGGTGCCCTTCGCCATTTCCGCCGTCTTCTACTGGGTCTTCAACTTCCTGGTTGAAATCGTTATCAGCCGCCTGGAGAAGAAGCTCGACTACTACCACGACTAGGTGGTTCCGCGGTTTTGCCAAACCGCGGAACTGCTCGACGCTGCGCGGCCGCCTGGCGGGCGATCTGGGCCTCAATCGTCGTGCATGGCCAGGAGGCCTATGCCCTCCTCTTTCGGCCCACCTCGCCTCGCCAGGCGCCCGCTCGCTGACTGAGTACTCCACCTGCAGGTGGGAAAAAGGGGACAGGCACTTTTTTCCCACAGGGGTTGTCCCCATTGGGGACGGGGGTGCCAGGCGCCACTTTGGCCTCTCCCGACCCCGTCCCCGGAGAGGCCAGTGCCTAAGCGCGTATCGTTTGAAGTAAAGGAGATACACATGGCAGAGCCGGTCTTTGCAATGGAACATGTGAGCAAGGCGTTCGGAGACAACGTCGTGCTGCGCGACATCTCGCTCGCGGTCCAGCCCGGCGAGGTCGTCGCGATCATCGGTCCGTCGGGCGGCGGCAAGTCCACGCTGCTGCGCTGCGCCACCACCCTCGAGCAGATCGACGCCGGCACGCTGCGCTACGGCGACCTCACGGTGGCCGAGCCCGCGGCGGACGGCCAGGTGTGCTACGTCAAGGGCGACGCGATGCGCCAGGCGAAAAGCCGCTTTGGCCTCGTGTTCCAAAGCTACAACCTGTTCCCGCACATGACGGTGCTCAAAAACATCATGGATGCCCCCATAGTAGTCCAAAAGCGCGACCGCGCGGAGGTCGAGCGCGAAGCCCGTTCGCTCATCGCCAAGATGGGTCTTACCGGCAACGAGGACAAGGTGCCCTGCCAGCTCTCCGGCGGCCAGCAACAGCGTGCAAGCATCGCCCGCGCCCTCGCCCTCAACCCCGACATCCTGTTCTTCGACGAGCCCACCAGCGCACTCGACCCCGAGCTCACCGGTGAGGTCCTGAAGGTCATCCGCCAACTCGCCGCCGAGGACATCACCATGATCATCGTCACCCACGAGATGGCGTTCGCGCGCGATGTCGCCGACCGCGTGATCTTCATGGATGGCGGCATGATCGTGGAGGAGGGCAAGCCGGCCGACGTGCTGGGCAACCCGCGGCAGGAGCGCACCCGCGCGTTCCTCTCGCGCTACACGGCGTCCTCGCTGTAGGGTTGCAGCGCCGCACGCCGGGGTAAAATAGGCGAGATTCACGGGAAAAGGCCGGGCGCCTGCGCGCTCGGGTTTTTCCGGAAGATACACAAAGCGAAGGAGCATGTTATGTATACCGAGGAGACGACCATTGTGAACGCGACCGGCCTGCACGCGCGCCCGGCTTCGATGTTCTGCAAGACAGCTTCCGGCTTCTCGTCCAACATCACCATCAAGAAGGTTGGCGCCGAGGGCGACCCGGTGAGCGCCAAGAGCATGCTCGCGCTCATGACCCAGGGTCTGTCCTGCGGCTCCATGATTCAAATCTCCGCTGAGGGAGAAGACGAGCAGGAGGCTGTGAAGGCGCTCGTCGCGTTCGTCGAGAGCGGCTGCGGCGAATAGCGGCCGAAGGCGCTCCCGAGCACCGTGCCCGTCCAGCACCGCTCGCCCCAAAATAAGCCCACCCTGCGCAACCCGGTTGCCGTACTATGGTGACAACGCAAGCGAATCCCCAGGAGGACCAACATGGAAGCCTACAAGCAAGAGTTCATCGAGTTCATGGTCGAATCCGACGTGCTCAAGTTCGGCGAGTTCACGCTCAAGAGCGGCCGTAAGTCGCCGTTCTACATGAACGCCGGCGCCTACGTGACCGGCGAGCAGCTCAAGCGCCTGGGCGAGTACTACGCACGCGCCATCCACGACAACTTCGGCCTCGACTTCGACGTCGTGTTCGGCCCCGCCTACAAGGGCATCCCGCTGTCGGTCGTGACCGCCATCGCCCTCTCTGAGCTCTACGGCAAGGAGGTCAAGTACTGCTCCGACCGCAAGGAGGTCAAGGATCACGGCGCGGATAAGGGCGGCATGCTGGGCTACGAGCTCAAGGACGGCGACCGCGTGATCATGGTGGAGGACGTCACCACCTCCGGCAAGTCGATCGACGAGACCTATCCCAAGCTTATGGCTGCGGCAAACGTCGAGGTTAAGGGCCTCATCGTGTCGCTCAACCGCATGGAGGTCGGCAAGGGCGGCGTCACCACCGCGCAAAAGGAGATCGAGGCCAGGTACGGTTTCCCCGTCGCCTCCATCGTCTCGATGGCCGAGGTTGTCGAGCATCTGTACAACCGCGAGGTCAAGGGCCAGGTCGTCATCGACGACGCTATCAAGACCGCCATCGATGCCTACTACGAGCAGTACGGCGTGAAGGACGGCGCCCAGTAAGCAAGCGCCACGGATGCGCCGCCCCGCGGCGCGCATCCAGGAGCTTCGATGCAGCAAGAACCGAACGGCCCGTCCGGAGCGCTTCCGCGACGGGCATTTTTATAAAGGGAAGTCCCGCATGAAAACCTTCGCCCGTCCTGTCGCCTTCGTGCTGTCCGTGCTGATCGCGCTCGCGCTGGCGGCGTGCAACTTCGGCCCGTCGGCTGAAGAGATTATCCGCGACGGCATCTCCGAGCGCATGGACCAGCTCTCCGACCCGCAGTCGCAGGCGTATCAAGACATGGTGAACAGCCTCTCAGGTGCCGAGGGCATCGACGAGCTGGGACTCGATGCCAACGAGGTCGTCGATTCGCTCTTCGGCGAGCTCACCTACGAGATCGGCGATATCGAAGTCGATGACGAGGCGGGTACGGCGACCGCCCAGGTTTCCGTGACGTGCAAATCGCTCACCGATGTGACCACGCGCTTCCTCACCTCCGCGTTGGGCGATATGGGCTCGCTCATCGGCACCTCCACGCAGGAAGATATGCTCACGCAGGCAGGCGACCTGTTCATGGACGCATTGGAGCAAACCGACCCCCAACAGACCGATCTTGAGCTTTCCTGCACGGAAGGGGAGGAGAACGTCTGGACGCTCGACGAGAGCGCAACCAACGCAATCGCCTCTGCCCTCATCGGTACCCAGCAGCAATAGCGCGCCCAGCGCTTGCACACCGCCCGCGCTGCGTCCGCGAAATCGCCCAACCGTAACAAACGGGCAACACGTGCGTAACGCCCACGCCATCTTTTTGACTTTTCCTCGCTAAAGCGTAAACTGGGCAGCGCTTCGAAAGGGATGCGGGCTGTGGCTCGCAGAACAACGCAAAGAAGGTTATCGAAACATGCGCGTCCGACTTCTATCTATTATTTCCAACATTATTTGATACGGGTTGGCGCATACGCAGCCGGCCCGTTCATAGCGGGCGGCTGAAGAGGACGAGGGCCGTCGAATTCGTTCGATGGCCCTTGTTTTGTTTCGAGACATCTTCTGGGGGAAAGGATTGAACATGAACGGAATCGTCGTAGTGGTGGTGGCAGCCGTCGTGCTGGCTGCCGGCTACCTCGGGTACGGTCGCTGGCTGGCGGCCAAGTGGGGTGTCGACCGCGATGCGCTGACGCCCGCCCGTCGCATGGAGGACGGCAAGAACTTCTCGCCCGCCTCGTGCTTCACCGCGTTCTCGCACCAGTTCAGCTCCATCTGCGGCGCCGGCCCCGTGACGGGCACCATCGCCGCCATGATGTTCGGCTGGCTGCCGGTGCTTCTGTGGGTGCTCGTGGGCGGCATTTTCTTCGGCGCCGTGCACGACTTCGGCGCGCTGTATGCGAGCGTGAAGAACAACGGCAAGTCGCTTGCCCAGCTTATCGAGAAGTACATCGGCCGTACCGGTCGCCGTCTGTTCCTGCTCTTCAGCTGGCTGTTCACCATCATCGTGATCGCCGCCTTCGTCGACATGGTCGCAGGCACTTTCATGGCTACCTTCGACGCTGCGGGCGCCGTGGACACCGCCAAGTCCTACGCCGGCGGCACTGCGGGCACCATCTCCATCCTGTTCACGTTCGTGGCCATCGCCTTCGGTTGGCTCAACCGTCGCTTCCAGCTCTCCGGTGTGCGCGAGCTCGCGCTGGCCGTCGTGCTGTTCGTCGCCATGTTCGCCGTGGGCATGCAGTTCCCCGTGTATCTCGACAAGCTCGGCTGGTTCGCCGTCATCGCCGTCTATCTGCTGTTCGCTGCCGCCATGCCCATCCAAACGCTCAAGCAGCCGCGCGACTACCTCACGAGCATCATGATGATCGTCATGATCGTCTGCGCCGTCGTGGGCATCTTCGTGCTGGGCGCCAACGGCCAGGCCACGATGACCGCGCCCATGGTCGTCGACTTCGGCGAGATGGCCGCCAACGGCAGCTTCGTGTTCCCGCTGCTCTTCGTGTCCGTCGCGTGCGGCGCGCTCTCCGGCTTCCATAGCCTTGTTTCCACGAACACCTCGTCCAAGCAGGTCGAGAAGGAGCAGGATATGCTCCCCGTGGGCTACGGCGCCATGGTGCTCGAGTCCTTCGTGGGCGTGCTCGCCATCGTCATTGCCGCCATCATGTTCTCCGACCTCAACACCGCCGGCACCGGTGCGCTCAACAACGGCGTCGCCGCGACCCCGTTCTCCATCTTCTCGCAGGGCATCGCCCGCGGCATGACCTCCTTCGGCGTGGATCAGACGCTCGCCACCGTGTTCATGACCATGTGCGTCTCGGCGCTGGCCCTCACCTCCGTTGACGCCGTCGCGCGCATCGGCCGTCTGTCGTTCCAGGAGTTCTTCGCCCAGACCAACGACGCGCTCGAGGACGAGCAGGCCGAGCTCACGGGCGTGGCCAAGGTCGCCTCCAACACCTGGGTCGCCACCGTGCTCACGCTCATCCTGGGCTTTGCGCTGGCCTTCGGTGGCTACAGCAACATCTGGCCGCTGTTCGGTGCTTCCAACCAGCTGCTCGGCGGCATGACCATGATCACGCTCGCCGTCTTCTGCAAGTGCACGGGCCGCAAGGGCTTCATGCTCTACGTGCCCGTCGCCTTCCTGCTGGTGTGCACGTTCACCTCGCTCGTGCAGAGCACCATCGGCTGCGTGAACGCGCTGGCCGCCTCCGGCACCGCCGTGATCGCGACCTCCGGCCTGCAGCTGGTCTTCGCCATCCTGCTCATGGTGCTCGGTGTCATCGTTGCCTACAACTGCCTGAAGGAGCTCTTCACTAAGGAGGCCGGCTCGCTGCCCGACGAGGAGCCCGAGTGGACCGAGATGGGCCGTGCGCACGTTCAGGCCGAGGCCGCGGAAGCCGCGCACACCACCGGCGCCAAGGACGTTGCGTAACACTTCGCTTGCCGTATCTGCCTAAGGCCGCTGTCCCGCATGTCGGGGTGGCGGCCTTTTGCTGCCGCGAATCGGTGCTATTGCCCCGTATGTGAGGGGGCTTGGGGGATGCGTAAGGCGTGTGCGGCATGATGGCACCCGACTTATGCAGGTTTTTGCGACTTATCGACTCCTTCAAAACGGACTAGGAGCAATCGCCACTTTTCGCGCGTTCGAAGTGCCTCTTTTCCATGCTCATTGAGTTGGCGAATTCGGTTCCAAGTGCCCCTTTCTGCGCCTTCGAAATTCAGGGATCAACAAGTTGCAAAAACCTGCAAAAGTCAGGCACCGCTCTGCCTTGTGGTGTGCCGTCGCGTACGTGTCCTGTTCCTGCGCTCCTGGCGGGGCCTGTGCTACGATGCAAACCGTTCATTCGATTGCCCGCGCTTTACGCGCTTTTGCCGGAGGTACCCGCCTGTGAAACGCATCCTGTTGTCCGAAAGCCCCGAAACCGTCGAACTCCTTGCCTCGTGGCTGGACGATAAGGTGTCTCTCAGCAGCCGCCAGCGCTCGGTGCTCGCCCTCACGCTACTCGAGCGCAAGGAGCCCAAGATCAAGCGCGGAGCTCTGTTTCGCGTGCTCAAGTCGTTCAGCACACCCGAGGACGCGGACGCGATGCGTGATGCGTTGATTGAAGCGGGGCTTCTTATCCAGACCGGTGATGACGGTTACGGTCCCTACGAGATTCACTTCGAGGCGGCTGGTATTGATGCCGACGCCGTGATGGAGCAGCTGCGGGCGGAAATTGCAGAGGAGGAGGCGGAGGACGCGTCCGATGAGGAGGCGGACGAGGTCTCGACAGATGCAGACGATGAAGAGCCCGAGGACGCTGCGGGCGAGGAAGAGGCCGCTGTGCCGGTAGAAGATGTGCAGGCTGCAAAAGAGGCGGCGGAGGAGGACAATCAGGGGTCCCGTCAGCCGGGTGCCGGCGATGGGGAGGCGGAAGGTCTATCTGATTCTAAGGCTGATGCGGAGGCTCCGCGCAAGTCTGCGCCCGCAACGCGCAGCCGGTCTCGCCGTCGGCATCGCCGCACGACCGAGCAGGAATCTACCGACGAGCCTGCAGCTATTGAGGAAGAAGCCCCGGCTTCGGGCTCCGATGCCGACCGCCCAGAGCGTGCGCCAAAGCGTAAAACAAAGGCGAAGGAGCCTGCTGCGGAGCGCAAAGCCGATAACGAGGCGCGCAAGCCCAAAGCATCTCGCAAGAAAGGCGATGCCGCTGCTCAGGACGGACAGGCAAAGCGTCCGTCCAGCAAACAGGAGAAGGCGCTGAAGAAGCGCGATGATAAGCAAGCCCCTGAATTCCCGTCGATCATCAGGCGCGGTATCGGGCTGCTGGGATCCGTGCGCGACCGCGTTTTGAGCCTACGGAGCGATACGCCTGCCGGCCAGCAGACGGCCGATAACGCCAGGCCAACGAAGAGTAGCAAGCTCCCTGAGAACAAAGGAAAGAACGCTCAGGTCCCTGCGAAGCGCGAGAAGCGCCCCGACGATTTCGATCGCGTGCGCGCCTGGCTTGCGGCTCATGAGGGCGAGACGATTCCGTATGCCACGCGCCGCCAGCGTGCGTTCCAGATTTTCAGCGACGAGAAGGCCCTTGAGGGCAAGCGCGGCGAGCGCCTCATGCGCCGCATGTCAGCCAAGGGGATGACCACCAACGTGCTGCGCATCGCCTCGCGCCAGCTCACGCCGCTTCAGGGTTTCTATACGCTCGGGGCCGATCAGCCGTTCCTCGTGGTCGAGAACATCGATACGTACGAGGAGGTCGTGACCCTGCTACGCGGTCAGCGTAGCATCCGTCTGTTCGGCACGCGCATCGGCGGCGTAATCTTCGGTGCCGGGCACAACATTCTCATCGCCCATGCGCTCGACGAATATCTGCATAACATCGGATATCGCTATGACTACGTGTACTACGCGGGCGACATCGACCGCGAAGGCGCCCGCCTGGTCGAGCGAGCTCGCGAGGTGAACGTCACCGAGATCCGCCTACACGCCGGCATCTACCGTGCCATGCTCGCGGCTCAGCGCGCCCACGTGCGCGCAGGCGGCAACGGCGAGAGCGCTGCAGACAACCAGGACATCCCGCGCGACTTCACGCGCCTCGTAAAGGACCTGCCGCCTGCGCTGCGCATTCCGTTCCGCCGCGCCCTGCGCGACAACATCCGCATCCCGCAAGAAATCCTGACGAGCGAAGACTTCCGTCGCGCCAGCATGAACCGCATCGACAAGCTCCTCGACCGTTAATGTCCCCATTGGGGACGGGGGTCGTAGGGGACATTTTGTCCTCTCTGGGGACGGGGGTGGGAGACGCCACTTTGGCCTCTTTTGGGACAGGTCTCCCACTGCGGGCGGCTGTGCCGCCCTTGCGACTCATTCTGGCAAAGACGCTCACGCGCTTTGCCAGAATGAGGCCCTGCGGGTTCGAATCCCTCTGCCCCAGCCCGCTATAACAGAGAAGGCCAGCGGGTTCACCGCTGGCCTTCCTTTATTCGCAGTGGCTGGGGCAGAGGGATTCGAACCCCCGTAACCGGCACCAAAAACCGGGGTCCTGCCGCTGGACGATGCCCCAATGTATCCGGCTTCAAGCGCCATTGCGCTCAAAGCGGCTTACCCAGTGTACCTAATCGTTCAGCGCGGCGCAAACGCCGTCGAGCAGGCGGACGGCAAGTGTCTGTGCGTCGCTCGAGGTGAACGCGCCGTCAAAGCTCGTGATACCCGTAAGCTCGATGCGAATGAGCGCGGGCTTGTCCTTCGCCGCGGCAAATGCGGTGCTGATGCGCTGCGTCAGGTTGGCGCACTCGGCGAGCACGATCGTCGGGCGCGGCGCCTCGTCCTCACCCAGGCTCGAGCTCGCAAGCTCCAGCACAAGGTCCATGCCCGTGGGCACGGCGTTGTCGCACAGGACCATGCCGCTCGTTTCGGTGGTCGCCGACGCGATATTCCACATGCGCGACGCCACGCTGCGCGCAATGGGGTCCTCGCCGCACACGGCGATCTTGTAGTTCTCCAGTACCTCGGCCGCGCGCGCGAACCCGATACGCTCCTCGGCCTCAACGACCGACGGCTTGCCTTCCCACACGTGGCGCAGGCGCGCGATGTAGCGGAAGGTGTCCTGGAACGCCATGCCGTCGGCGAACAGGCCGACGTTCTCCTGGAACTGCTGCAGCGCCGCCTCGGTGTGCGGGCCAAAGTAACCGTCGTCTCCGCCGCAGCCGAATCCCAGCACGTTTAGCGCTTGTTGCAACGCGCGCACGTCGGCGCCGTGGAAATTGGGAAGGCGCAGGTAGAGTGTGCGGTCGCCCAGCTTGTACGAGGCGTCGACCAGCGCCGACCAGCACGCGCTGTCAACCTGGTCGCCCGGGACAAGCTCGTTGCTGCCCCTGAACGAGGACACCGCGAGCGCGGTGGTGTCGCCAAAGCGCTTCTCGGAAATCTCGTCGTCTGCGATGGTGAATCCCAGCTGTACGAGTCGGGATTGCACGTCCTCGACGGCCGGTCCCTGCATGCCCTTGACAATCGGCTCCATAAGAGCCCCTTTCGTAACGGTGCGGATCAATCCCGCGCGCTCGCGGAGCGAAGCGAGACATCGAATCGTGTTGTGCGCATTTCAGTGTAGCAATTTAGGGGAATCCATGTCGAACGGCGGGCCTGCGCCACGCCGCTTCAACAAAGAATCGACGTGGAATGCGCAAAGGGAGTGTCGAGCGGGGCAAGAAAACGGCCCGTCCCGCCACAGTCCGGCCCTACATATGGTTCCGTATCCACAATTCACGAAGGTAGGGAAATTGTTGACACATGCCTGCCACTATGGGGCAAAACACAGTCGGGCGCACTAAGCGCCGACACTTCGCACCTAAGGAGGCAATCGTGGCGCGTACCCCGCATCTGCTTATCGTGGACGACGAAGCCGCCATCGCGTCCATGCTCGATGATTATTTCCGTATGGAAGGCTACCGCACAACCGTGGCAACAAGCGGCGAGGACGCGCTTGCCGTCGCGCGCGCGAACCGGGGCGGAGCCGATCCGCTCGACCTCGTGCTGCTCGATGTCAACATGCCGGGTCTCGATGGCTTTGAGACCTGCCGCCTCATCCGCGAGCTCCTGTCGTGTCCCATCATCTTCCTCACGGCGCGCGTGGAAGATGCCGACCAGCTCGACGGCTTCGCCGCGGGAGGCGACGACTATGTGCTCAAGCCGTTTTCGCTGCAGGTTCTGGGCAGCCGCGTGAAGGCGCACCTGGCGCGCGAGTCGCGCCGGGCCGATGATGGCAATCAAGCGCGCATCCGCTTCGAACAGGGTATCTCCATCGACTTCGCCGCGCGCACGGTCGAAGTCGAGGCGCCGGCAGAACCCGGTGCCGCCCCGCGCGCGGTCCCGCTCGATCTTACGCGCACCGAGTTCGACATCGTGGCGCTGCTGAGCAAAAAAGCTGGCCGCGTGTACGACCGCGCCTTCATCTACGAGCAGGTTTGGGGCTGGAGCGCCGAGGGCGATTCGTCGATCGTGCGCGAGCACATCCGCCGCATCCGCAAGAAGTTTGCTGAGGCGGGAAGCTCCGTTGACCCCATCGAGACCGTGTGGGGCGTCGGCTATCGCTGGGGTGTGCGATGAGGGTCCAGAAGGAGAAGCGCGCGCCGCGCGACGGCCGCGTGCGCACCGTATTCGACAATATGCCGCTTATGCGGTCGTTTTTCCTCTACGCGGCCGGTTGCGTGCTGGCATCTCTGGTCGTTTCGTCCGTTCTCATACTGGGGCTCATGTCCGCGTACGACACGTTCCAGCGCGCGGCGTGGAAGGGGCGCGTGGACGTCGAGGGAGGCCCCTATGTCTACGATGCCGCGACCGACGAGCTCATCCCCGCGGTCGCAATTGAGCTGTCCTCGGCGGCCGAGATGTCCGACCGCATCGCGTTTCTGGGCATGCGCGACCGGTCGGATGGCGGCTTGTTGGTGGGCGACGGCTCCGGAGGCGTGATTAACGCCGAAACCGGTGCCTCCATTGGATACGCGACGCTCAAGATGGTCCGCTCCGACCCGTCGCTCACGATCTACGACTGGGGCGGCAACTATACGGTGGCAGATTATCAGGAAAGCGACGGCTCCCCGTACGACCTCGTCTCGATCGACGGATCCAACCTTGCGGCGTACGACGCGCGCGAACGCAGCGAGCGCATGCCGGTGGAAGGACCGATTACTCGGCTCGGCGAAGGCGACGACACCTTCGTCGTGTCCAATATCGGCTACTTCGTCTCGCAGGATTCCATGGCGTACGAGACGCCCCTTATGATTGCGCTTCGCGTTTCCGCGGGCCTTTCGCCATTCGTTGTGCTCATCGTCTTCTCCATCCTGTTCTTCCGCCGCTTTTACCGCAGGCGCTTGGGCGGTCCGCTCACGGTGTTTTGCGACTGCGCCGACCGCGTGGCGCGCCAGGACCTTGACTTCGTGACGCCCGAGGTGCCCGGCCGCGAGTTCACGCGCCTGGGGGATGCGTTTGAGAAGATGCGTGCCTCGCTCGAGGCGTCGCAGCGCGAGCTGTGGCGCACGGCTGAGGAGCGCCGCCGTCTGAACGCCGTCTTCGCGCACGACCTGCGCACGCCGGTCACGGTGCTCAAGGGCACGGTCGAGATGATCCGGCTGCGCATCGAGCGCGGCGAGGCACCGCGCGCTGGCACGCTGCAAACCATCGCCGACCAGGTCGAGCGGCTCGAATCCTACGCAGCCGCCATGGGTGGCATCGCCAAGTTGGAAGATCGCAAGGTCGTGCGCGACCATGTGCCCGCCGGGGATCTTGCCCGCATGCTCATGGCTCATGCCCAGGAGTTCGTGGGCGCGCGGCGCTCCGGTTTGGCGTTGAGTTTCGACGCGGCAGGCATGGGCAACCAGATGCTTTCGGTTGACCGCTCGCTCGTCGATGAGGTACTGGGCAATGTGCTGAGCAACGCCTGCGGGCATGCGTGTTCGCGCGTCGCGATGGCATGTGCGCTCGACGGCGATTGCCATCTGCTTGCAATCACCGTGACCGACGACGGCCCTGGCTTTACAGAGGAGGCCCTGCGCCGCGGTTGCGAACCGTTCTACGGCGAGGCGAAGGACGCCGACCATTTCGGGCTCGGGCTCAACATCGTGCGCATCCTCACGCGCCTGCACGGGGGCGATGTGGCGCTGGCGAACACCGAGGCGGGCGGGGCTTCGGTCACGGTCACCTTTGCTGTGGATGATGCGTTGGAAGAATAGCTGTCCCTCACAGGGTCGCCGCTGCTTGCACAACCCTGCGGCGGCCCTTACACGCCCTTTTCATTCGACGCATACCATAAAACGCGATGAAAATCGCTACGGAGAGTGATGTACATGTTCGACAGCTTCGGCGATGTCCTCATTATGGAAGACGGCACAAAGGCGGACGTTACGCCCCTCAAGGACGATCGCGGCGCGCTGATTTCGCTGGCGCTGCTCGTGGTTCTCTCGCTCGCGCTCATCTTCCACAGTTTACTGTTCGCCTAACGCGGCGGACGAAGACCCGATACCCCTTCGAGGCCCCGCGCCCAGGCGTGCGCCCAAACAGTCCCGGGCGGCACGTCTGAGCGCGGGGCTTTTTGCTTGCAAGCCAAACCGGCCCCTTCGCCTCTCACAGGGGCGAAGGGGCCGGTGCAATAACGGGCATGTTATGTGTGCTAACTCAGGCGCTCCACGAAGAAATCCGCCATAGCCGTGAGCAGGTCCTTGCAGTGCGGATCCAGCTCCACGCCCGCAAGCGTGCGCTTGGCGCGATCGGTGAGCTCGAGGGCGTATGCACGCGCGTGCTCGATGGAGCCGCACACCTCGAAGATCTCGACGGCCCGGTCGAGCGCCGCGGGGTCGTCGGTTTCGGACGACAGAATCGACACCAGCTCATCGTGGTGGGCGGGGCTGCCCAGCGCGTGAACGGCCACGAGCGTGCGCTTGCCCTCGGTGATGTCGCTGCGGAAATCCTTGTTCTTGGATTCTTTCTCGCCAATGAGGTTCAACAGGTCGTCTTGAATCTGGAACGCCAGGCCCGTGTCCAAGCCAAAGGACCGTAGCGCCTCCACCTGCTCGTCCGTGCCGCCGCCGATGATGGCACCGCAGGCAAGCGGAATCGCGCCGCTGTAGAACGCGGTCTTATGCGTCGCCATGCACAGGTAGTCGTCCACAGTGAGGTCAAAGCGCCGGTCGCGCACCCAACCCAAATCGAGCGCCTGGCCCTCGACGGTGCGCTGCATCATGTCGACGAGCTCGCGCAAAACCCGCAGCTTGACGCTGTCCTCGAGCGCGTCGTCGCGCAGGACGGCGTCGGTCACGAGCGTGAGCGCGTAGTCGCCGCAGTTGATGGCAAGGCCCGTGCCCTCGGTGATGTGCAAACACGGCATCCCGCGGCGCATGTGGCCGTTGTCGGCGATGTCGTCGTGAATGAGCGCGGCGGTCTGGAAGTGCTCGATGGCGGCCGCAGCGCTGATGGCGCTGTGAAAGTCACCACCCACGGCCTGCGCCGCCAGCATGCAAATGAGCGGGCGATGCCGTTTGCCGGGGTTATCGGTATAACGCTTGAGCGGTGCATACAGATACGTGTCGATGTCGGCGTTGTCGGTTTGGTCGACAAAGAACGCCACCAGGCGGTCATTGATCTCGTCCATGTGGCGGCTCAGATAATCGATAAACGGGCTTTGCATGCGCGGCCCCTCTCACACAACAAAAAAGACTGCGACCCATCGAGCGGGCCGCAGTCTATTGTACGCGTGTCCAAGCAGTTGCGATACGGTCGCGCGCTACTCGGTGGCAAAGCCGTTGGGGTTGTGCGACTGCCAGTTCCAGGAGTCGCGGCACATGTCGTTGATGTCGAACTCCGCGGTCCAGCCCATCTCCTCGCGCGCCTTTGTGGCGTCGCACCAGTTGGCGGCGATATCGCCGTCGCGGCGCGGGCAGATCTTGTAGGGAAGCTCCTTGCCGCAGGCGCGCTCGAACGCGTGGATCACGTCGAGCACCGAAGAGCCGGTGCCGGTGCCCAGGTTGAAGATGCCCACCTCGGCGCGGCCGTTCATCCACTCAAGGGCGCTCACGTGTCCGCGCGCCAAATCGACCACGTGGATGTAGTCGCGCACGCCGGTGCCGTCGGGCGTGGGGTAATCGTCGCCAAACACGTTGATGCACTCACGCTTGCCCACGGCGACCTGCGCCACATAGGGAACCAGGTTGTTGGGGATGCCCTTGGGGTCCTCGCCGATGAGGCCGCTGGGGTGCGCGCCGATGGGGTTGAAGTAGCGCAGCAGCACGACGTTCCACTCCTCGTCGGCGGTGTGCAGGTCCATGAGCATCTGCTCGATCATCCACTTGGTCCAGCCGTAGGGGTTCGTGGCGGGCTTCTTGGGGTCGGCCTCGGTCACGGGCGGGTTATCCGGGTCGCCATAGACTGTGGAGGAGCTGGAGAAGATAATGGACTTGCAGCCGTGCTCGCGCATGACGTCGCACAGGGTGAGCGTGCTGCCGATGTTGTTGTGGTAGTACTCGAGCGGCTTGTGTACGGACTCGCCTACGGCCTTGAAGCCGGCGAAGTGGATGACGCGATCGATGGCGTGGGCGTCGAAGATGCGCTCGAGCGCCTCGCGGTCGAGGATGTTCGCCTCGTAGAACGTGAGGTTCTGCGCGGCATCGTCGCCGACGATTTGCTTGATGCGGTCGATGGCGACCGGGCTCGAGTTGGACAGGTCATCGACCACCACGACATGGTATCCGCGTTCAAGCAGCTCGACGACGGTGTGGGAGCCGATGAAGCCGGCGCCGCCGGTCACCAGAACGCAGGTGTCTTGCGGGGTTAGCGTTTGCGACATGGGTCGTCTCCTTTCGGCGCGCCGCCGCGGCGCGCGGTCCGACTTTCAGTATATCCCAGGGCCCGTGCACGCCCTAGCGCATCAGGCCGCTTGCGATATACCAAAGGACGTGCACATATGCACAGCGCGATGCATGAGGTTTGCGCGACTTTTCGCGTGCCACGAAAAAGCCCGTCCTGCGCAATCGCAAGACGGGCCTGATGTCGATTGTGGGGGAGAGGGGCTAGCCCTCGAGGTTGATGCCGCTCGCCCAGCCCCAACGCGGCGTGGAGGTGGGGCCGTAGTAGGAAATCCACGAGTCCACATTGATGGTGCGGATGTAGCCGATGTTGTCGCGCACAGTGTTGTCTCCCACGTACACGCCCACATGGCCATAGATGCGGCCTGCGGCGGTGTGGGGATGCGACGGTACGGCGATGATCATACCCACCTTGAGGTTCGCCTTGTTGGAACTCGTGCAGTAGTTAGCGTACATGTCATCGGCGTTGCCGCCCACGTAGCCAAAGCCTGCGTTCTGGAACACCTGCGACACCCATTTGGCGCACAGGCCCGTGCCGGGGGACGGCGTACTGTAGGCGGACTGCACGACGCGCTGCTGAGCGTTACCAGCGGCGATGGCCTGCTGACCGTCGCCCGGAATCGAGGTCGCGCCCCCGCCCGAGCCCGCCTGCGCGGCCTGCTCGGCGGCTCGGCGCGCCTCCTCCTCCGCCTGCGCGGCGGCCAGAATCTCGGCATCGCGCTGGTTGATGAGGTCTTTCACCTCTTGGCTCAGGCCGTTGAGGAGGGACTGGACCTCGTCCTTTTTTTCCTTCATGCTGTCGAGCTGCTGCGTCTGCTGCGTCTTGAGGCTCTCGAGCTGCGATTTCTGCTCCTCAAGGCTCGCCTTTTGGGCCTCGAGCTGCTCCTTTTCGGCCTCGAGCTCAGCTTTCTGGCGCCTGAGCTCCTCCTGGATGTCGCGGATGTCGCGGATGTTTTCCTGGTCGCTCGCGTTCACCTTGTCGATGTAGTGCGCGGTCGCGATGAGCTCTTCGAACGATTCGGACGAAAGCAGCAGCGAGAGCGTGGAGTGGTCGCCGGCCTTGTAGCTCGCGGCCACGCGCTGCGACAGGACCTCCTGCTTTTCCTCCAGCTGCGCCTGCTTCTCGTCGATATCGGCCTGCTTCTCGTCGATATCTTCCTGCGTGGCATCGATTTCGGCCTGTGTGGCGTCAATCTGCTCCTGCACGCCCTCGATCTGGCCCATGGTGCTGTCGAGCTGCGCCGACAGGTCCTCGAACTGATACGACAGGTCGTCAATCTGCTTTTGCGCAGCGTCCAGCTGTTCCTGTGCATCGTCGAGCGCGTCGAGGGTCTCCTGCGAGGCCTGGGGCTCTGCCTGGGCAAGCGCCGGCATGCCAAAGAGCACCGCCGAACCGGCGGCGGCAAGCATCGCCTTCAGCGCGCTTCGGCGCGAGACGGCGTGGTCGGTATGCGGGCTAGGGGTATGCGAAGCGCTCTGCGGCGCAGGTGAGGTGTGTTGTGACATACAGGCTCCAGTTGTGTTGTATGTGTATATCGGCAACGTCTGTAGGCTACAGGATACCGCAGACGGCGAGCACATGGCAGATTTTCACGAACCGTCAATCGACATGGGGCTTCTGTGTCGATTCGGTAAGCAGTAGGTGGCTTGGCGCGCATCTTCTCGCGGTTTCTGCCCGGGTCCCCGCATTCGCCTCCAACAGATTTCGCGGATTCTGTGACAGGCTTTCGTGCCATACCTGGGGAAACATCCATTTCGCTCGACAGATTCCGCGGAATCTGTCGAAGAGAGGGGAGGGCCGTGGGCGCGCTACGCCAGCCACAGCGCGGCGAGCGCGCCCAGGTAGAGCGCGAGCGCCGCCAGCGCGATACCGTCGCGGCGCGCATCGAAGTGCAGCACATGGTAGTGTGTACGACCGGTTCCGGTGTAGCAGCGCGCGTCCATGGCGTGCCCCAGGTTCTCCGCGTGGCGCAGGGCGCTGGCGAAAAGCGGGACGGCAAGCGGCACGCAGGCGCGCGCGTACGCCACGGGCCCCGTTCCTTCCAGCTGGGCTCCGCGTGCCTTTTGAGCTGCGACGATGGTGTCGACTTCCCGTGCAAGCGCCGGCACGAAGCACAGTGCGATCGAAAACACCACGGCCGCTTCCCCCACGCGGACGCCTCGGCGCTCCAGCGGGGAGAGCAGGCTGGTCGCCGCGTCGGCCAGCGCGATGGGGGTCGTGGTGAACATCAGGAGCGACCCGCCCATCAGCAGCAGGAAAAAGCGCGCCGTGTAGAGCACGGCGGCCTCGATACCTCCGGTGCATATGCGCAACACGCCCCAGCTCCAAACGACCTCGCCTGTGCCGATGCAGAACAGGTTGATGAGCGAGGTGACAACGAGGAAGACCGCAAGCGGACGTGCCTTGGCGAGCAGCTGGCCAAGTGGGATGCGCGCCAGGGCGACGACCGCAGCAAGCGCAGCGGCGGCGAGCGTGCCCGTTGCGATATCGACAACAAGCAGGCAGCTCACCATATAGAGGATGGTTCCGACGAGTTTTACACGCGGGTCGAGCCGGTGAACGGGGGAGTCCACAGCGTAGTACTGGCCGATGCTCACGCGAAGCGCCATGTACGCGCACCTCCCCAAACGACTCGCTACCCTGCAGATGTGCTCCATTGTGTCCACCGGCGCGCCGTCCGTCAACCGGGTGCGGAGGCGCCGCGGGAGGAATGAGCCCCCAGGGAGGCGTGCGCCCGATGTGGGGATAAGTCCATGCTCAACAAAGCGGTGTTATAGTTTGTGCGACACCAAAACGTTTGCGACACAAGAAGGCGGTTCGCGATGCACGAATACGACCGAATCACCGACGAGGTCCTCTGCGCCCTGGGTGCTGCGGTGGGGGAGGACAACCTGGTGCTCTTTGAGCCCATGAGTGCCCACACCACATTCAAGATCGGCGGCCCGGCCGATGTCATGCTCACCCCGCGCGACAAGGAGTCCGTGGTGCGTGCGCTTGATACCTGCGCTATCGCGGGGGTTCCCGTCACGGTCGTGGGCAACGGTTCCGACCTGCTGGTGGGCGATCGCGGCATCCGCGGCGTCGTCATCCTGCTGCGCGAGAACTACGCTGCCATCGACGTCGCGGGCACGCGCATCCACGCTCAGGCGGGCGCGCTGCTGCGCGACGTGGCGCTTGCCGCGGCGGAAGCGGAGCTCTCTGGCTTGGAGCCCCTGTGGGGCATTCCGGCGACGGTGGGCGGAGCCTGCCATATGAACGCAGGCGCCTACGATGCCTGCGCGGCCGATGTCCTGGAGTCAGTCGAAGTCTACGAGCCCGGCGCGAAGGCGCCCGACGGCACGAACATGCGCGGCTTCGTGCGTACGATCCCCGTGTCCGAGCTTCACATGGGCTACCGCCAAAGCCGCATCCACGACGAAGGTCTCATCGTGCTCTCCGCCACGTTCTCCTTGGCACCCGGCAACGAGCGCATGATCCGTGCCGATATGGACACGTATCAGAAGCGCCGCGAAGAGAAGCAGCCGCTCGAGATGCCCAGCGCTGGTTCCACATTCAAGCGCCCTCAGGGTTATTTCGCCGGCAAGCTCATCATGGATGCCGGTCTGCGCGGGTGCCGCGTGGGCGGCGCGCAAGTGTCCGAGAAGCACTGCGGCTTCGTGGTCAATGCCGACCACGCCACCGCGGCGGACGTCAACGCGCTCATCGAACACGTGCAGGAAGAAGTGAAAGCGCAGTTTGGCGTCGAGCTCGAGCCCGAGGTCAAGCGCATCGGCGTGTTCTAGCAAGCCGTGTCGCTCGGCGGAACAAGGCAAAAAAGAAAGGCCCCGTAATGGGGCCTTTCTCATATCGCGATATCGTGCAGGTTACCGTGACCAGGCGACGACGAGGTCAACGTAGGTGCCGTCCTCGCTCGGTTCCCAGCTGATGGCGATGTCCGGATCAACACCGTAGCGCTGGCCATCGGCGTAGCGGGTCTTGTAGGGGAGGCCCGCCTCGTTAAGGGCACCCTCGGCGCTCGCCTTGTCCAGGCCCGTCAGGTCCGGGATGTCGGATGCCGAAATGCCGCCGCTGCTGGGCTCACTCGGCTCATCGCCGGTGTCGGGGTCGTCCGTGCTCGGGTCATCGCCCGTGCTGGGCTCCTCGGGCTCCTTTTCGGTCTCCTCCGGTCCCATCGAAATGATCACGGTAATCTCGGCACCCTTGGGCTGGTTGCCGCTGGGGTTCCAGCTCACCACGAGGCCCTCGGCAACGGTCGAGCTGTGACGCTCGTCGAAGGTCACGCCAAAGCCCAGGTCAGAGAGTGCCTTGTCGGCCTGGCTGCGCGTCATGCCGGTGAGGTCGGGCACACGCTTGGAGTCCGGGCCGCTCGAGACCGTGAAGTCAACCGTCGAGCCCTCGTCGACCATCGTGCCGGCATCGGGGCTCTGGTTCATGATCTTGCCCTCGTCGACATCATCGCTCGGCTCCTGCTTGACCTCACCGGGCTCCAGGCCCACCTCGCGCAGCATCTTGCGCGCCTCATCCTCGTTGGCGGCCTTCGAGAGGTCGGGGACCTCCTTCTGCGCAACCTCTTCTTCCTGCTGGCCCTGCGAGATGACGATGTTGATCTCGGAGCCCTCGGGCGCGGTGGAAGAGCCGTCTGCTGTGGGATGCTGCTCCATGACCTCGCCCTTGGCGTACTCGTCGCTCCAGCCCTCGTCGACCGAGCCCACCTTGAAGCCGGCGGCCTCGATTTCGTCGCCGCAGAAATCGAAGAGAGACGCGTCGCTCTCCCCTGCCGCTTCGTTGC
>CALULJ010000009.1 GCA_944321445.1 uncultured Collinsella sp. | reverse complement strand
CGTGTCCGACCTGGATTGCCTGAAGCGCGGCGGCCGCGTGTCTGCCACGAGCGCACTCATCGCCACGGCGCTCAAGATCTGCCCGGTGATGAACGTCAACTTCGAGGGCAAGCTCATCCCGCGCGAGAAGATCCGCACCAAGAAGAAGGCCATCGTCCGTCTGGTGGACGACATGATGGAGCACGTTGAAAACGGTGCCGCGTACACGGGCCGTTGCACCATCTCGCACTCCGACTGCCTCGAGGATGCGCAGGAGGTTGCGCGTCTGGTGGGGGAGAAGATTCCCGCTCTTAAGGGCAAGGTCGAGATCAGCGACATCGGCACGGTCATCGGCGCCCACACCGGTCCGGGCACGGTCGCGCTGTTCTTTATGGGGGATACGCGCGTCGACTAACGTTGCGGGTCTGGCGTTCGAAGAACGCCAGACCCTGTCGACGCTGCGCGGCTGCCTGAGTACTCAACCTACAGTGATTCATTTGTTACAATTTGTTACAAAGTTCAGCCCCTTGTCATTGGATGTGGCAAGAGGCTGATTTGTGGTTGGCTGCTATTTGCGTTTGCGGAAGAAGAAGCGAGGGAAGCCTGGTTTGGGTTCTGGCTCCACGGCGACGTTGTCGATGACATCGTCGGGGAAGGGAATGTCTGGCCTGGCTTCGAGGGGGTTTACCTCACCGGCTGAGACCGGGTCGATTGAGGGTACGGGATGCTCGCCTTCGCCCTCGAGCTTGCGGTAGCGCTGCATCATGTCTGCTTGGAGCATCTGCGCCGAGGGCGGGGTCCAGATGATGGCGTTCGCGCCGGCGCGGATCGTGTCGAGGACGCTCTCGTGCGTTTTGCCGCCGGTGGCGATGAGCGGCAAGGTGGGGTATGCCGCGCGCAGCTCGCGCAGGACCGCTGGCGTGTCGCGGCCGGCTGCCACGTTGATGATCTTGGCGCCCGCACGCACCTTGGCGTGCGCGTCATCGGGCCGCACGACGGTGGCGATGACGGGGATGTCCACGATGCCGACGATCTGCGAGACCATCTCGGCCGAGGCAGGGGAGTTCACGATGACGCCGGCAGCTCCCTGCATCTCGGACACGGCGGCAAGCTGCACGGAGCGCTTGCCCTGTGTGGTGCCGCCGCCCACGCCGACGAACACCGGGCACTCCGCTGCGGTGAGCAGCGCCTGGGTGATGGCGGGCTGCGCCGTGAAGGGGTAGACCGCAAAAACGGCGTCGGCGTTGGCGTTGCGGATGACTGCCACGTCGGTGGAGTACAGCATCGATTTGATGCGACGGCCAAAGAGCGAAAAGCCGCTGGCTTCCTCAATTTCGTCCGGAACACGCAGCGCCGCCTTGCGCAGGGTGCCCTCGATGGGCGATGGCTCGAGCGGCAGGACACCGACGGGGGTCACCACGTGCGGCGATTCGGTGAGCTCTGGGGCGAGCTCGATTTCGGAAAAGTCGACGGCGGCGACGATGTCCTCGGAAAGCTCGGCGGGCACGCGCACGGGCGGCTCGGCTGGGGCGGTGGTGCCGGTGGTTTCGGCCACGGCGCCGGTGCGATCGTTTTCATCAAGGTTCATGGCAACCTCGTATTCTTTACAGGGCACAGAGATTATGGAGTACGGCGTGCAACGTGCAGGCCAGCACGGTTTGTACCCCAAGAGGCGTTGCATGATACGGCAATCACTCAGGCCTTGCAAAGCCTTTGCATCCCGGGGCAAAGCTGGGTGCTGTTCGTGCGTGTGCGCTGTCACAGGCAGTGCCGCGGGCTCAGCTTGGCAGCGGGGTTGTTTCACCCAATTGGAAACAACATGGTTCATATCGATGAGGCTATGCATAAAACGAGCTAAATACAGCCGAATAGTGTATGCAGATTCTTTGCCGGTCCCGATAGCCCGGGGTTCCGAAGCCAAAAAAGTGAGTTTTGGTCATGGGTTCGGGGTGTCACCAAGCGCCATTGAGGTTTTATGCATCGGTCGTCGCAAACGGGCAGGAAAGTGAGCAGAAAAATACGGCCGTTTTGGCCGTATTTGAAGAAGCGCTCTATGCACGTGACCAAAACTCGCATTTTTGTCTTTGCCTTTCTGGGTGATGGCCTACAGGGCACGTTGCCGTCTTGACAAAACGTCTATTGGTGTCGTTCTTTTGCGAGCGATGGCTCATGACGCGGTCGCGGAAGCGCGGGTCTGGTAAGCTTCCAACGCAAAGCGGGTCCGATGTGCGGGCGCGCACGATGTCGATTGGCGGTGAGATGCATGGAAATGATGGACACGATGGTTTCGGACGTCGTGATTCCGGTCGCTCTCTGCATCGGTGCCATCGCGGTCGCGGCGATTGTGTACTCCATTGTCTCCGCCCGCAAGGCGCGTAAAGAACAGCAGCGCGAACAGGAGATCCTGCGCGAAAGGGAGCGCGGGCACAGGCGCTAGGGAATGATGAATCCAAACCAAAGCGCGCCGGGGCGCATGCGGTCGATGAACGTCCGACCGTATTCGCTCCGGCGCGCTTCGTGTTTGTGGTACATGTTAGTTTTTGACGATCTTCGCGATGAAGAAACCCTCGTAGAGACGCGAGGGGCAGATTGTGCGCGTGCCCTCGATGCGTCCCGGTAGGATATCGGGCGCGTCGGCGCCGTCGAATGCAAGGGTATCTACGGGCTTGACTTCGCAATCGCGGTGGCGCTTGAGCGCGGTCGCAACCTGTTCCTCGTTTTCCTCGGGAAAGATCGAGCAAGTTGAATAGATGAGGGTGCCGCCCGGCTTAAGCACGGTGAGCGCGCGGTCAAGCAATGCGCGCTGCGAACGGGTTACCTTTTTGAGCAGCGCTTCGGTAATGCGCTTCGCGGCGCGTTCGTCGCCCGCGCATGCAGTTCCCGACCCCGTGCAAGGCGCGTCGAGCAGGATCTGATCGAACGAGAAGAACTCATCGAGCCTGCGGGCGTCGGTTCGCATGACCTGGACGTTGCGCGCACCGAGCTTCTCCAGGTTATAGGTGAGCTTCTCGGCGCGCGGGCCGTTCATCTCGCAGGCAGTGATATGCGCCGCCCCGCCGGAGAGCGCGGCGATTTGGCTTGTTTTGCCGCCCGGCGCGGCGCACATGTCCAGGATGTCGGCACCGCGGTACGGTTCAAGGACGAGCGGCGGCATCATGGACGAAAGACTTTGTAGGTACACGCCGCCTTGCTGGTAGATATCGAGGTCCCACACCGCGCGCTCGCGCACGCCGTCTGCCAGGACGAATGCGTCGCCATACCAGCTGACCATCTCGAACGCGATGCCCGCGTCCTCAAGGGCAGCGGCAACGTCCGAGGCGGTTGCCTTTAAGGTGTTGGCGCGTAGCGTGACGGGCCGGTCGCACGCCGCGCGGTAGCCATCGAATATGCGATCGGCCACTGCGGAATCGTATGCGACAGAAACGCGTTCGTCGAGAAACGAAGACACGATGGGCTCGTGGGACATGGCTGCTCCCTGCGGTTGGGTGAAACAAAAATGAAGGCAGGCGCGCCCAAAAGCTGGGACGCGCCCGCCTTCACTGACAGGACCCATTGTCGCACAGTCGCGCCTACAGGACGATACCTCCCACAATCAGCGCCACGCATAGCGCGAAGACGACGATGTCGCGCGCAGCAAACGGATAGCGCCGGTAGCTGCTCGCGCGCGTGCGCAGGTAGAAGCCGCGCTGCTCGGCCGCAAGGGCCGTCGCATCGGTCTTGCTCACGCTCGAGATAAGCAGCGGCACGCACAGCGGCAGCATGAGCTGCATCTTCTTGAACGGGTTTTTGGTGTCGTACTGCACGCCGCGCGCGGTCTGCGCCTCCATGATGGCGTTCATCTCCTGCGAGAACACCGGCACGAAGCGCAGCGCCGTGGTGAAGGTGAACGCGTACTTATAGGGGATGTGCAGCTTCTCGACGCAAGCGTTGGCGAGGTCGGTGAGCTTGGTGACCATGAGCATGAGCACGAGCAGCAGCGCTACGCCCAGCAGGCGCAGGCACGCCTTGCCGCCGGTGATGAGGCCCTCATCGGTCACGAAGGAAAAGAGCGTGTCGCCGCCGCGCACGAAGACGAGCTGCAGCACGAGCATGATGAGTGCGATGGGCACAAGGAGCTTCAGTAGGCGCGCCAAGCGTCCGAACACGCCGGCGTAAGCGGCGAGTAGCAGTGTGAGCACGAGCAGCCCCACGAGTGCAGCGTAGGTGTTGGCCAAAAACGTCGCCGCGATGATGGCAGCCGCGAGCGCGAGCTTGGTCACAGGGTTCAGGCGGTGCAGCAGGGTATCGCCGGGAACGTAATCGATCACGTTAAGCACGGCCCATCAGCTCCTTCACGGTGCGAACGATGTCGCTCACTTCGGTGATGTGCGCAAACGCGGGGGAGACGTCGCGCGCGAGACGCACGGACAGGTCTATGACCTGCGGCGGCGTCACGCTGGCGGCTTCCATGAGGGCGGTGTTCGCAAAGAGGTCCGCCGCGGGGCCGCGCCCCAGGATGCGGCCGTCGGCCATGACGACGATGCGTTCGGCGAAGTCGCTTACGACCTCCATATCGTGGCACACCATGATCACGGCGCTGCCGTGGTCCGCCATGTCGCGCACCGTTTCCATGACGGTCATGCACTCGCGATAGTCAAGGCCGCTTGTGGGCTCGTCGAGCACCACGATGTCGGGTTCCATCACCACCACGCCTGCCAGCGCGACCATCTGGCGCTGACCGCGCGACAGCGAGAACGGCGCCTCGCCGGCGGGCAGCCCGAAGCGCTTGATGACGCGTCGTGCCCGCTCGCGCGCCGCGGCGGGGTCGACGCCGGTGAGCTCGAGACCGAAGGCGACCTCATCGAGCACGGTGTTCTTGCAAATCTGGCGATCGGGGTTCTGGAAGAGCGTCGCCACGTGCGCGGCCACGGTGGATACGGGGGTCTCGCGCGTGTCGAGCCCGGCGACCCGGACCTTACCGCGCGTGGGCTTGAGCAGGCCGTTCAGCAGCTTGGTGAGCGTGGTCTTGCCGGCACCGTTTTGGCCCACGATGCCCACGAGCTCGCCGGGGTAGACGGTTATGTCGAGGTCGGTCACGCTTGCGCCGCCGCTGGGATAGGTAAAGCCCACCTGGCGAAAGGTGAGGATGGGGTCGGCGCCCTGCGCGTGCGGGCGGGTGGGGATGTGCGGTGAGGGCTCCGGATCATCGGCCGCGGCCTGCGTGACGCCGGGGACGCCCGCGAGCACGCTGCGGATGAGCGCGTGCGCCTCATCGACGTTCAGGCACGGTGCCGCCTGGGCAACGAGTCCGTCGCCCACCAGGCTGTTGGAGATGCGCGCCGTGCGGGGGCTGTCCACGCCGATGGCGCGCAGACGGTCGCTGTGGCCAAAGACCTCGTGCGGGGTGCCCGAAAGCGCGATGCGCCCGTGGTCCATGACCACGACGCGCGAGCAGAAGCTCGAAAGGAGTGCAACTTTTTGCTCGATGACGATCACGGTCACGCCCAGACGGCGGTTGACGTCAGCGAGGGTCTCGAAGACCACGCGCGAGCTCACCGGATCGAGGGCTGCCGTGGGCTCGTCCAGCACGAGCACGCGCGGCTCGAGCGCGAGGATGGCGGCAATTGCCACCTTTTGCTTCTGGCCGCCCGAGAGCGTGGCGATTTCGCGCTCGCGCAGGTCGGCGATGCCTACCGTGGCAAGGGTGCGCGCGATGCGGTCCTCGATCTGGTCGTGGGGGACGCCGAAGTTCTCGAGGCCGAAAAGCAGCTCATCTTCCACCACGGAGGCGACCATCTGCGCGTCGATGTCCTGTGCGACGGAGCCGACGAGACGCGAGATGTCGGTAAGCGTGACATCGCAGGTATCCTTGCCCGCGATGAGGGTGCTGCCGAAGAGCTCGCCGGTGAAGTGGTGGGGGATGGCGCCCGACAGGCACGCGGCGAGCGTCGACTTGCCTGCGCCGGAGGGGCCGATGATGCCGACGAAATCGCCTTCGTTCACGCGGAGCGAGACATCGTCGAGCGCGTGCTCTGCCTCTGCTCCATAGGAGAACGAGACGCCGTCCATCTCGATGATTGCTGCCATAAATGCCTTTCCGAATCTGTGACCGGGCGGCTTGCCCGGGAGGTGCGCTGTGGACAAAAGCGGGCCGTCGCGCAGGCGGCCCGCTTCAATGATATCGCGTGGCACCGCTTGATGAGTCGCGGCGGCAAGGGTGCTTTGATGCTAGTCGTTGAGCTTCAGGGCCTTCTTGATGGGCAGGTACAGGGCGCCCACCAGCACGGCGTTGAAGACGGCGGTGATGGCGACGACCGGCAACATGGCGGCGGCGATGCTCATGTTGAACTGCATGAAGGCCATGCGGATGAGCATGAAGATGAAACCGGAGACGAAGGTGGTCACGAAAGCGCCGACGGTGGGGATGATCGCGCGGGCACCGGTCTTCATGCCGGCGTTGACGATGAGGGCCATGAGGACGGCGGCGACGCCCTCGGCGATGAAGTCGGCACCGGGCAGGCTCGTGGTGAGTTGGATGACGGCGGCCGAGACGAGGCCGATGATGAGCGCCTGCACGAGGCTCGGGCGCACGACGAGGATGGTGATGCAGAAGGCAGAGATGATGAACTCGGGGTTGATCATGCCGGCCGACATGGCGCCGATGGCTTTGCCGAGCGTCATGTTGAGGATGAAGCCGGCGGCGAGCAGGACGGCGAGCAATACGAGAGCCTTGATGTCGAGCTTGCCGCGGTCGACGGTAGAGACGGTGCGGGCCTGGGGGGTGCGGGTGTTCTGGGACATGGTGATCATCCTTTTCTGTGAGATGGTGGAAGTGGGGTGCGGGGGCGCGTGATGCGAGGGGCGACGCAAAGAAAAAGGCCCCCGGTCAAACCGGAGGCCTTCTGCGCGCTATACGTTGGATACGCGTGAGGGACTCACCGTTGACCGGCCGAAATCGCATCACGCCACCACCAGTTGTTGAGAGCGGAGGTAAGGTGCTTCATGCTGGTGGCTCCTTTCGTGAATCTCGAGGTTTGCAGCTGTCGCTGTTGCGCTGCACTATAGCACAGTGGAGCGCGCACAGGGAAGACGGGAAGTCGAATTATTTCTTCCCTGTTTCCGCAAACCGCCAAATGGGGGCAGGTCACTTTTGGCGGTCTGCGGTCGGCGAGTTATGCGTTCAACTTCGAGAAGTTATCGATGATGATGTCGAGGCACTTCGGGAGCACGCGCGCGCCGAAGACGCCGGAGTTGTTGGGGATGACCTCGCCATCGAACTGCATGCCCAGCGAGGGGTTGCAAGTGATGCGGGCCTCTTTTGCCTGGAACATCTTGAACTGCGGGCGGCCCAGGCCTTTGCCCGTGGGGTCAAGCACGCCGGCAAGAAGGGTCGGCAAAAGCTCAACCGTCTTTGCGGGCTCGATGACGGTGATATCGATCATCCCGTCGTCCATGCGGCAGTCGGGGAACAGGTTGATATCGTTTTGGATAACGGCCGTGTTGCCCACCATGCAGCCGATGCCGTCGAGTTCGTCGACCTTGCCGTCGTGCTCGATGATGAAATGCGCGACCGTCGGCTGCGGCGTGGCGAGTGCGGCCAGCGCATAGGCGATCTCGCCGATCTCGTTTTTGCTCGGTGCGGCCTTCTGCATGATGGCAGCGTCGAAACCGGACCCTGCGATGATGATGAATCCGTGGCGCTGGATGTCGCCCGCCTCGTCTTTCCAGTACAGTTCGCCCATGTCGACGCTCTTCGTCTGCCCGCGGCGGCAGGCGGCGGCGAGCGCTGCGGGCTCGGGCGCGTTGCCGATGTTGTTGAAGAACAGGTTGGCGGTGCCGGAGGGGAACACCAGCACGGGGACGTGCGTGTCGCGCAGGAAGTCGAGGGCGTTCGAGATCGTGCCGTCGCCGCCCGACACCACCACGCGGTCGAACGAGCGGACGTCGACGGTCGCCTCATCCATCTCCATGCCCGTGCCGATGAAGCGCATGACGACTTCGTCGCCCGCTTCGGCGAGTGCGCGGGTGAAGTCGAAGATCTCGTCGGAGCTGGGGCCGGATGCTGGGTTATGGATGATGAGGTGCCGCATATGTTTCCCGATCAAACGAAGCCGAGTATAGTATCGAATGTCGTTATCCTACCCTCCGTGCGGAGGTTGAACCAAATTTCATGGGTGAGGTATGTATATCTCCACATACGAAGATCTGAAATCGCTCTGCGAGCGCGCCGCTTCCTATCCTGCCATCGCCATCGATACCGAGTTTTTGCGCGAGAAGACCTTCCATGCACGCCTGTGCTTGGTGCAGGTGGCAACACCCGATGAATGCGCGGCCATCGATCCGCTGGCGCTCGACAATCTGTCCCCTCTGTCCGAGTTGCTGGTCGATCCGGACACCGTGAAAGTGTTTCACGCCTGCACGCAGGATATGGAGGTGCTGCACCATACGCTCGGTGTTCTGCCGACGCCCATCTTCGACACGCAGGTCGCTGCTGCTTTTCTGGGCGAGCGCACGCAGATCTCATACAACGGCCTGGTCCATGCCTTCTGCGGAGTCACGCTGCCCAAAAGCGAATCGCTGACCGATTGGTCGAGCCGCCCGCTCACCGACCGGCAGATCGAGTACGCCCTCGATGACGTGCGCTATCTCATCCAGGCGTACGCCGTCATGCGTGAGCGTCTTGAGAGCGAGGGCCGTCTTGCCTGGGTGCTCGACGAGCTGCGTCCGCTCACCCGCCTTTCCCATTACGTTATCGAGCCGCGCCAGGCCTATAAGCGCGTGAAGCGCGTGAACTCCTGCACGCGCCGGCAACTGGGAATCGTGCGCGAGCTCGCCTCGTGGCGCGAGAAGCGCGCCGAGGCACAGGACCTGCCGCGCAAATGGGTGATGTCCGACGAGGTCCTCATGGCGCTCGTCAAGCGCGCCCCCAGCGACGCCGACGACTTCCGCCGCGTGCGCGGCACCGAGCATCTGTCCGACATGGACGTCGAGGTGGCCCTGCGCGCCATCGCCAACGGCAAGCGCTGCCCCAAGGAGAACCTGCCCAACGTCGACCACGCGCGCCACGCGCCCACGCCCGAGACCGAGAGCGTGTGCGACCTCATGTACGCGCTGCTGCGCCTGGTGTCCGACCGCTCCGGCGTCGCCACGTCCGTGATCGCGAGCCGCGACGAGCTGTACGCCTACATCGATCACCCCGAGGACAGCCGCCTGCGCGAGGGCTGGCGCTTCGAGCTCATCGGCTCGATGCTGGACGACCTGCTCTCCGGCAACATCGGCCTCACCGTGAAAGACGGATCCGTCGAGGTCCTGTAGCCACGCCCCACTTTGGCCTCTCTGGGGACGGGGGTGCCAGGCGCCACATTGGCCTCTCTGGGGACGGGGGTGGGAGATGCCACTTTGGCCTCTTTTGGGACAGGTTTGTGTGGAGCGAGTCCGCCTGTCGGTGCCGTTTCGTTTTGGGTACAAGCGGTCCTAAGCAAACACGATGAAGAAGGAGTGCATCGTTCCATGCCTTATCTCGGTTACGGATACGGGTTCGGATACGGAATCGACCCGGCGTATCTGCTGCTCGTGGTGGTCTCGCTCGTGTTGGGGCTCGCCACGCAGGGCTACATCAACTCCACGTACAAGACGTGGTCGAAGGTCCGCAGCGACGGAGCCTCCGGTGCGGACGTCGCGCGCCGCATGCTCGACGCGAACGGCTGCGGCCGCGTGGGCATCAAGCACGTGGCGGGTCATCTCACCGACCACTACGACCCGCGCGACAACAACCTCTACCTCTCTGCCGACAACTTCTCCGGCGGTTCGGTGGCGAGCGTTGCCGTCGCGTGCCACGAGGCGGGTCATGCTGCCCAGCGCGAGCAGGGGTTTTTCCTCATGCGCGTGCGTTCGGCACTCGTCCCGGTGGTGAACTTTTCCCAAAGCATGTGGATGATCGTGTTCATTGCCGGCGTGGCGCTGAACATTGCGGGCCTCACCACCTTGGCCATCATCCTGTTTGCGTTCTCGGTGCTGTTCCAGCTGGTGACGCTGCCGGTTGAGCTCGATGCGAGCCGTCGCGCTGTCGCCTACATCCAGGCGTCGGGCATGAGCGAGATTAACGTCCGCGGTGCCCGCAAGGTCCTTACCGCGGCGGCGCTCACCTATGTTGCAGCAGCGCTCACGTCGATCCTGCAGTTGCTGTACCTGTTGGGCCGCACGAGCAACGACCGCGAGTAAGCCTGCTTGCCGCCAGGGCGCATCCGCACACATAGCGCCACGTTACAGGGCGCCGTCTCGCGAGGGGCGGCGCCCGTTCGTTTCTGTCCGCGCCATGCGCTAGACTGGATGCGAGCGAACGATACGAAGAGAGGGGGAGAGCATGCCGGGTTGGAATCTGACGGGCGCCGCACCTGCTGTCTCGCGTACAGTGTCGGGCGACGATGCGCTGTCCGTGTCGCAGGCGGTCGAGATGGCCGCCGGCGCGCTCGATGCCTTGCCGCAGCTCACGGTGCTCGGCGAGGTCACGGGCTTTCGCGGCCCCAACGCGCGCAGCGGCCACTGCTACTTCCAAATCAAAGACGACTCCTGCGCGGTGGACTGCATCATCTGGCGCGGCAGCTACGCCAAGCGTACCTTCGAGCTGCGCGACGGCATGCAAGTGCAGTTCACGGGTAACTTCAACCTGTACAAAGCCACCGGCCGCATGAGCTTCGTGGCGCGCTCCTTCACCCTGGCGGGCGAGGGCCTGCTGCGCCAGCAGGTCGCCGCGCTGGCGGAGAAGTTGCGCCGCGAGGGGCTCATGGACGATGCACGCAAGCGGCGCATCCCCGTGTTCTGCACGCGTGTCGCCGTGGTGACCTCGCTGTCCGGCGCGGTGATCGACGACGTAAAGCGCACGCTGCGCCGTCGCAATCCGCTTGTGGAGCTCATCTGCGTGGGCTCCAAGGTGCAGGGCGAGGGCGCGCCAGAAGAGCTCATCGAGGGCCTTGCCCGCGCGGCGGCAATCGAGCCCGCGCCCGACTGCATCCTGCTCGTGCGCGGTGGCGGCTCGTTCGAGGACCTCATGACCTTCAACGACGAAGCGCTCGCCCGTGCGGTGGCGGAGTGCCCCGTGCCTGTGGTCACGGGCATCGGCCATGAGCCGGATACCTCGATCTGCGACATGGTGAGCGATCGGCGTTGCTCCACGCCCACGGCGGCGGCGGAATCGGTCGCGCCAGCGATGTCCGATCTGGTCGATGTGCTCGAGGCGCGCGAGCGCCGTCTGGTGGTCTCGGTTTCGGGAACGGTACGCTCGGCAGCCTCCGCTCTTGACGGTCAGCAGGGCCGCATGGGCCGCGCGATGCAGGCGCGGCTCGACCGGCTCTCGATTGCGCTCGACGCGGCGGCACATCGCCCGTGCCTGGCGAGTCCCGCCGGGATGTTCGAGCGCCGCCGCTCAGATTTGATGCAGACGGCAGACCGCTTCACTGCGGCAGTTGCACGCTCGCAGGAGCGTTTCGAGGTGGAGCTAGCCGGCATGGCGCCGCGCCTCAGCCAAACGACCTCGGCGCTCGCGGCGCGGCGTCATGCGCTTGACCTGTTCACCTCTCGCATGGCGCACGAGGGGCGCACGCTGCTGGCCGGGCGCAAGGCGGACCTCGCGGCCGATGCTGCCGCGCTCGACGCGTTGTCGCCGCTCAAGGTCCTTGCGCGCGGGTATTCCATCACCTATGGGCCGTCCGGCGTGGTGACGTCCGCCTCGGGCGTTGCCGCGGGGGACGACATCAGGGTTCGCTTGGCAGACGGCGATGTGTACGCGCAGGTCGAATCGGTAACGGTGCAAACGGGCGCAGAAGCGCAGAACGATTAAGGAGATACGACACATGGCGAAGAAGAACGTCGAGGAGCTCACCTACAAGGAGGCTTCCACCGAGCTGGAACTCATCATCCGCAACCTTGAATCGGGGGAGCTGGAGCTCGAGGAGTCGCTCGAGAGCTACACGCGCGGCGTCGAGCTGCTCCGCAGCCTGCGCACGCGTCTGGAGGATGCCGAGCAGAAGGTGAGCGTGCTCATGAAAGACGTCGACGGCAGCGACGTGTTGGTGGCAGGGGAGGCTGCGGACACCTCGGACGAGCTGAAATTCTAGTGCACTCCGATACAATGGAGTGCGACATGCAACCTACGAAAGGACCCAAGATGGACGATTGCATCTTCTGCAAGATCGCGGCGCACGGGATTCCCTCGACGGTCGTGTACGAGGACGACGAGGTCATCGCCTTCGACGACCTCAACCCCCAGGCACCGGTCCACACGCTCGTCATCCCCAAGAAGCACTACGCCAACATCGTCGACGGCGTTCCGGCAGAAACGCTTGCGGCCATGACCCATGCGATTGCCGAGGTGGCGAAGGCAAAGGGGCTCGAAGACGGCTTCCGTGTGATCGCCAACACCGGTGCGGCGGCAGGCCAGACCGTCATGCACTTCCACATGCATGTGCTGGGCGGTACGGATTTGGGGGAGAACCTGCTCTAACGCCGCCGAGACCCTGGCGGGCATCGATTGTTCCGCAGAACAGTTCGGTGCGCGCTCAGAGGGTTTCTGACACCTAAATTGTCCCCGCTGTGCATCTTTATCCCACGGGGTGGCAATTTGGGCGTATGATACAAGATGTTGTGATATGCCGTTGTCCCTGCAGCGGCAGACCGTTTCATTGAGATGGGAGATTCATGAACGTTCTCGTTGTCAACGCGGGCAGCTCCAGCCTTAAGTACCAGCTGCTCAATACCGAGACCCGCGAGGTGTTCGCAAAGGGCAACTGCGAGCGCATCGGCATCGACGGTTCCTTCATCGGCCATGAGGAGAATGGTGTCAAGGACAAGCTCGAGGTTGCGCTTCCCGATCACCGCACGGCCATCAAGCACGTGTTCGACATCCTGAAGACCGTCGACGCTCCCATCGAGGGCATCGGCCACCGCGTCGTTCAGGGCGGTTGGTACTTCCCCGAGTCCGCTGTCGTGACCGACGAGACCCTGGGCTGGGTCCGCGAGGTCGCTCCGCTGGCGCCGCTGCACAACTATGCCGAGGCCGACGTCATCGAGATCTGCCGCGAGATGTTCCCCGAGTTGGGCAACGTCATCGTCCCGGACACCGCGTTCCACTACAACATGCCCGAGCAGGCTTGGCGCTACGCCATCCCGCGCGACGTCGTCGACACCTATCACGTGCGCAAGTACGGCGCTCACGGCACGAGCCACCGCTACATCTGGCGTACCGTCAACGAGTTCATGGAAGGCAAGACCCACAAGCTCGTCTCCTGCCACCTCGGCTCCGGCGCGTCCCTGTGCGCCATCGAGGACGGCCGCTGCATGGACACCACCATGGGCCTCACCCCGCTTGACGGCCTGATCATGGGCACCCGTTGCGGCACCGTCGACCCGGCCACCGTGTTCTACCTCAACCGCGTCGCCGGCATGAGCATCGATGACATCGATACCATGATGAACAAGAAGTCCGGCCTGCTGGCCGTCTCCGGCGTGTCCTCCGACTCCCGTGACATCGAGGAGGGCATGAACAACGGCGACGCCAACTGCAAGATGGCCATGGACATGTTCTACTACCGCACCTCCCAGCTGTTCTGCGAGATGGCTGCTTCCATGGAGGGCGTCGACACCATGGCGTACACCGCGGGTATCGGCGAGAACTCCGTCACCATGCGCGCCGGCGTTGCCAAGCGCCTCGAGTGGATGGGCGTCAAGATCGACCCCGAGCTCAACAAGATCCGCTCCGACGATCCGCGCATCATCTCCACGCCGGACTCCAAGATCACCGTCCTCGTGGTTCCCACCAACGAGGAGCTCATGATCGCCCTCGACGTCGAGGAACTGCTGGGCTAAATCCCCTGCTTGCACAACGTGCCTTTTCAGGCCCCATGGGATTTCCCGTGGGGCTTGTTTTTTACGGTGGCTGCACGCCAGCTCTCCGTTCCGTGGCTATTGTCCGCGTTGTTCGACAATTGCTACTTGATGTATGCTACAGAAATTCGTACCATATATCTGTAGAATAAAGAGCGAGCAGGAGCCTGCCATGCCGAAGATCATCTCCAGTTCCGCACTGCGAAACGGATACAACGAAGTTTCTGATTGGTGCCGCGAGCACAGAGAGCCGGTTTTTGTGACCAAGAATGGTGCCGGAGACCTTGCCGTGATGGACATTGGGACGTACGAGCAGCTCATGGCGCGGCTCGACCTTCTCAAAGAGCTCTCTGAAGGGCACCGCGACGTTTTGGAAGGGCGCACCCATGATGCGCGCGAGGGCGCAAGGCAGCTTCGTACGGAGTTCGGGCTATGAGGTTCCATGTTCAGGAGACAGAAGCCGCACTCGAAGACCTTCGGGAAGCGCTCGCATATCTGAACTACAGCGCAGGAGGCTCTTCCGCCTCGAAGCACGTGCTTGAAGCGTACGAGAAAGCGATAGGTCTCCTCGAGACGATGCCCGATGGGTTTCCCCTCGCGACCGATCCCTTGATTTCATCGTTGGGATATCGATGGATTGCCGTAGCGAGTTATATCGCCGTCTATACCGTCGATCGGGAGTGTGGGGTCGTGTACATCGAACGAATCTTCCGCAAATCACGCAATTGGCGCCCCCTTCTGGGCGCGTAGGCGAGAGGCCGCATCGTGCGATGCGAAGATGTACGTGCAAGTACTCCTGTGATACAACAGAATTGAAACATACATGTCGTCGGGGGAGTAACGATGAGAAACGCTGGAGTCCTCATGCCCGTCACGTCGTTGCCTTCGCCGTGGGGCGTGGGCACATTGGGCGCTGCGGCGCGGCATTTCGTCGACTTCTTGGCGCAGTCGGGCATGGCGGTGTGGCAGGTGCTGCCGGTTGTGCCCACGAGCTTTGGCGACTCGCCGTATCAGAGCTTCTCGACGTTCGCCGGCAATCCGTACCTTATTGATTTGGACGATCTGGCGGCAGAGGGGCTGCTGGAACTCGACGAATACGTTAACGTCCGCTGGGGAGACGATTCCGAGCGCGTGGATTACGGCGTGCTGTACCGCAAACGTTTTGCCGTGCTGCGCCGCGCGGTGGCACGCCTGCTGGCGGGTGACCGCACCGACTTCGAGTCGTTTTGCGCACGTGAATCGGCCTGGCTGGACGACTACGCGCTGTTTATGGCGCTGAAAGATGCGCACGGCGGCGCACCCTGGGATATGTGGGAAGATGGGCTGCGCCTGCGCGCGCCCGATGCGCTCGCCGAAGCGCGGGCGGCGTATGCGGAGGACGTTTCGTTTTGGAAAGGCGTCCAGTACCTGTTCTTCCGCCAATGGGACCGTCTGCACGAATACGCGTGTGCTGCGGGCGTGCAGATTATGGGCGACTTGCCGTTTTACGTATCGGGCGACAGCGCGGACGTGTGGTCTCGTTCCGACCAGTTTGAACTCGATGAGCAGCTGCGGCCTTGCGAGATCGCCGGCGTTCCGCCCGATGCCTTCTCTGCGATCGGCCAGGTGTGGGGCAACCCGCTCTTCAATTGGGAGCGCATGCGGGCAGAGGGCTACCGGTGGTGGTTCGAGCGCGTGCGGGCGCAGTTCAAACTCTACGATATCGTGCGCATCGATCATTTTCGGGGCTTCGACTCGTATTTCGCCATCCCGGCGGGCTCCGACACCGCGGCGGGCGGCCGTTGGCGCACGGGCCCGGTCATCGAGTTTTTCCGCACGCTGAACGATGCGCTCGGCCCCTGCAGCATCGTGGCGGAGGATCTGGGCTATCTTACAGATTCCGTGCGCAAGCTCCTTGCCGACACGGGCTATCCGGGCATGAAGATTCTGGAATTCGCCTTCGACTCGCGCGATGGCGGCGGCGCGGCGTACCTGCCGTTCTCGTATCCCACCAACTGCGTGGCCTACGTGGGCACCCACGACAACGACACCGCGCTGGGCTGGCTGGAGACCGCCCTTCCCAACGATGTGGCGACGGCGCGCGAGTATCTGCATCTCGACCCGGCAGAAGGGGAGGGCTGGGGCTTCATGCGCGCCATCTGGGCGAGTCCCGCCAACCTCGCCATCGTGCAGATGCAAGACCTGCTCGACTTGGGCAGCGAGGCCCGTATCAACGTGCCCTCAACCCTCGGCAACAACTGGTGCTGGCGCGCAAAACCCGGCTTCGACAACGACGAACTCGCCCAACGCATCCATCGTCAGCTGGAACTCTACTACCGCCTGCCGTAGGACGCGCTTCTCCCCAGGGGAGAAGTGCGTCAGCCAGGCACCGTTCCAACTACGTCCCCAGCAAGCTCGCTGCGCCATGGCCGTCTCCCGCAGGCGGCCGAGCAGCCTCCGCGCCCCCGAGTAAACGCAGGAAGCCCCGGGAGGCTCCCACGCGGACCGTTTGAGCGCCGCAAGGCGCTCAAACGGTCCGCGTGGGAACCTCCCGGGGCTTCCGGTCAGGTCAGAGAGACGCGGAGGCTACTCAGCCATCTGCGCCTGGACGGCGGTGATGGCCACGACACCCACGATGTCGTCGGCGGAGCAGCCGCGGGACAGGTCGTTCACCGGCTTGGCGATGCCCTGCAGGATGGGGCCGTAGGCCTCGGCGCGGCCGAAGCGCTGGACCAGCTTGTAGCCGATGTTACCGGTTTCGAGGTTCGGGAACACGAGCACGTTGGCGTGGCCGGCAACCTTGGACTCGGGGGCCTTCAGCGAGGCGACGGAGGGCACGATGGCGGCATCGAGCTGCAGGTCGCCGTCGACGGCGAGCTCGGGCGCCTTCTCCTTGGCGAACGCGGTGGCCTCCTGGACCTTCTTGGCGGTGTCGCCGCCGGCAGAGCCCATGGTGGAGTAGGAGAGCATGGCGACCTTGGGCTCAACGTCGCCCATGAAGGTCTTGAAGGAGTTGGCGGAAGCGATGGCGATCTCGGACAGCTCATCGGAGGTCGGGTCGATGTTCAGGCCGCAGTCGGCGAACACCAGGGTGCCGTCGGCGCCGAACTCGGGCGTCTGGGTGCACATGACCATGAAGGCGGACACGAGCTTGGTGCCGGGGGCCGTCTTCAGGATCTGAAGCGCCGGGCGCAGGGTGTTGGCGGTGGAGTGGCAAGCGCCGGAAACGAGGCCGTCGGCGTCGCCCATCTTGACCATCATGGTGCCGTAGTAGGTGGCGTCCATAACCTGGGCGCGCGCCTGCTCGATGGTCACGCCCTTCTTGGCGCGGAGCTCAGCGAACTTCTGCGCGTACTCCTCGTGCTTGGGGGCATCGGGGCTCGTCGGGTCGATGACCGTGACGCCCTCGACGTCGATGTCCTCGGGCTTGCCCAGGATGACGAGCTTGGCCAGGCCCTCCTCGACGATCTTCTTGGCGGCCTCGATGGTGCGGGGGTCCTCACCCTCGGGCAGCACGATGGTCTTGAGGTCGGCCTTGGCGGCAGCCTTCATTCGGTTCAGGAAATCGCTCATGATTCTCCTCACGTTGCTTAAGCCCAGCGCTTCTCTCGTAAGCGTGTTGAGCTTTCCTTGTGTGGCAAGCTTCATTATATGATTTGAGCGCTATAATCCTGAAAACATTTTGCTGCGCGGTGCGCCGCAAGTGTTTTTTGGTATAGGAACTTTTTGCAAGGAGTTTCGATGCAGATCACATCTGGTCTACCTGAGACGTTCAACCCCGATTCCTACGACATGATCGTCGTCGGAGCCGGTTACGCGGGCTCTGTGTGCGCCCGTCGTCTGGCAGAGACCTCGGGATTCCGGGTGGCTGTGCTCGAGCGCCGCAACCATATCGCCGGCAACGCCTACGATTGCCTCGACGAGAGCGGCATCCTGATCCACGAGTACGGTCCGCACATCTACCACACCTTCAACGAGCGCGTGCATAACTTCCTGTCGCGCTTCACCGAGTGGACCGACTATCAGCACAAGGTGCTTGCCAACATCCACGGCACGCTCATGCCGGTTCCCTTCAACCACACGAGCCTGAAGCTCGCATTTGGCGAGGAGCGCGGCGAGCAGCTGTACCGCAAGCTCGTCGACACCTTCGGCGAGAACAAGAAGGTTCCCATCATGGAGCTTCGCTCCAAGAACGACCCCGAGCTCGTCGAGGTCGCCGACTACGTGTACGAGAACGTCTTCCTCCACTACACCATGAAGCAGTGGGGCCAGACGCCCGACCAGATCGACCCGTCCGTCACCGGACGCGTCCCCGTGTTCATTGGCGATGACGACCGCTACTTCCCGCAGGCACCCTATCAGGGCATGCCGGAGAAGGGCTACACGCATATGTTCGAGAACATGCTCGATCACGACCTCATCGACGTCTTCGTCGATGTCGACGCGCGCGACATCTTCGAGATCGGCGAGACCAACGTCAAGGTGTGCGGCAAGGTTTACTGCGGCGAGATCGTCTACACCGGCCCGCTCGATGAGCTGTTCGGCCTCGATTTGGGTGCGCTGCCGTACCGCACGCTCGACATGAAGTTCGAGACCCTCGACATGGACCAGTTCCAGCCCGTGGGCACCGTGAACTACACGGTGAGCGAGGACTTCACGCGTATCACCGAGTTCAAGAACATGACCGGTCAGGTGATGCCCGGCAAGACCACCATCATGAAGGAGTACAGCCACGCCTACGAGCCCGGCAGCGGGCAGACGCCGTACTACGCGATTCTCGACCCCGAGAACCGCGCCCTGTACGAGCGCTATCTCGACCGCGTGGTGAACCTCACCAACTTCCATCCGGTGGGTCGCCTGGCCGAGTACCGCTATTACGACATGGATGCCGTGACGGATTCCGCCCTCACGCTGTCGGATGAGATCATCGCCTGCCATGCCTAGTTCTGCCACGCACAAGGTGGTGACGTTCGGCATCCCGTCATACAATGCGGCTGCCGACATGGACCACTGCATCACGTCGATTCTCGAGGGGTCCGGATACGCTCCGGATATCGAGATCATCATTGTCGACGACGGAAGTCAGGACGAGACGCCCGCCAAGGCCGATGAATGGGAAGCTCGCTACCCGGGCATCATTCGCGCTGTGCATCAGGAGAACGGCGGCCACGGCATCGCCGTGCTCTCCGGTCTGCGCGAGGCGACGGGCACCTACTACAAAGTCGTTGACTCCGATGACTGGCTCGACGCCTCGGCGCTTTCCACCATGCTCACCATTCTGCGTGGATTTGAGGAGCGCGGCACGCGTGTCGACCTGTTCATCTCGAACTACGTGTACGAGAAGGTTCACGAGGGCACGCACCAGGCCATCGGCTACCGCACGGCGCTTCCGCGCAAGAAGGTGTTCACCTGGAACGAGGTGGGGCGCTTCCGTCCCGACCAGAACCTGCTCATGCACAGCCTGTGCTACCGCACCGACGTGCTGCGCGCGGCGAACCTTCCGCTGCCCGCGCACACGTTCTATGTCGATAACATCTACGCCTACGTGCCGCTGCCGCGCTGCCAGACGCTGTATTACGCCGATATCGACCTCTACCGCTACTTCATCGGCCGCGAGGGTCAGAGCGTGAACGAGGCGACCATGGTTAAGCGCCTGGACCAGCAGTTCCGCATCACGCGCATCATGATGGAGGCCTACCACCTGTACGACGACGTCGAGCCTGCGCGCCTGCGCTCGTACATGATGCATTACTTCACCATGATGATGACCATCTGCTCGGTGTTTACCAAGCTGTCCGATAACCCGGACGCCAAGACGTGGCTGCGCGACCTGTGGCACGACCTCAAGGCCTATGACGAGCGCATGTACCGTCACGCGCGCTACGGTGTGCTCGGCGTGGGCACGAACTTGCCCACGAAGGCGGGCGAGAAGTTCACGGTCGGTGCCTATCACCTGGCCAGCAAGATCTTCAAGTTCAACTAACCTGGTTCGCTCTGGCCTCTGCGGGGACGGGGGTGGGACGCACTTCTCCCCAGAGGAGAAGTGCGTCGTTTAGGCTCCCATGTAGGCGCCGAGGAAGAGCAGGGTGTTCGCGGTCGTGTCGACGATGAGGTAGATGAAGGGGCGGTCGAGGCGCACGGTTTTGGGCTCAAGCGGCTCTCCCGGTGCCGACGAGCCGGCTTCCGTCTCCACTGCTGTCGCTGCTGCGGCGCTCGTTCCTTCCTGGTCGACCTCAATATGCGTCTTGTGGAGGACCCGCGAGATGTACAGGGGCACGCCGGACCCCACGCCCGAGAAGTCCGCGCGGTCGGGGTCAAGCGCGTCGGCCATACCAAGCGAGCCGAGCGTATCGACAAGCTCCATCTCGGTGTCGTAGCTGAACTTGGGAAGGTATGCATCCACCGGGTTGTACCAGGGATTTTCAAGAAGCTCAGCCAGCACGTCGCCATCCAGGCACCCCAGCGTCTGCTCCACCGTCATACCCTCGGGCGGCAACAGGGCGACAAACGCGTACGTACCGCCCTGGTAGGGCTTCATGAATCCGGTCAGGCGTTGCGCATCGGGTATCGCTGCGGAGGTCGCCTCGTCTGTTGCCGCCGCGCCGCTGTTCACGTCGAGCTCCAGGTAGCGGTCCTCGAGGCAGAGCATGAGCTCAGCGTCCTCAATCGATCCGTCCTTGCGCGTAAAGGATGCCGTCTCAACAAACGCATCGTCGACCGGATCTTTCCACGCCCCTTCGAAGGCGAGCGCATTCACCAAGTAGAGCATCGCGCGCTCCGGTATCTCTTGGTCAGCCGGAAGCATTTCATCGATCATGCCGTCCGTGCCGTCTTCCACCCACGCGTTGATGTCCTTGATGGTGGTCGCATCGAACGGCGCGCTGAAAACGGAAGCGTCATACCAACTCGCAGCAGTCTGAAGAAACGCTTCGTTCGCCTCGAAATCGGGGGTGTCGCGAATCCAGATGGAGTTTGAAAGCGATACGGAGGGTTCGCTTTCCGTGCCATCGGCAGGTCCGTGAAGCCGTTGAGTGGCAAGGTATTCGTTGAGCGATACGACATCCAGCCCCAGCACCTGCTCCATCTGGGCCAGCGTGGTGCCTTTTGCCCCGTTGGCGGCAAGCCCCAGCGCGTTTGCGACTGAAAGTGGGGAGACAAGGGAGTTTTCGCCGTCGATGACTGCCGCGTCGTGCTGCAGGAGTGAAACAGCGAGTTCCGAAAGCGCGCGTGCCCCTTCCGCATCGTGGGCGCTGTCTGGCGCAGGGGAAGAGACCGATGCCGTATCTGTCAGTTCGGTTGCAGTCATGGCGGTGGTCTCGGGGTCCGTACGTTTTACCAGCAAGTGTTCCTTTATGGATACGAATCCTCCTGCCAGGAGAATGAGCAGGACGATGACGGTGCCTATGAACGGGGAGGGGCGGCGCAGCTTCATGGGGTGCCTCCTCGGAAAAGCGGCCATTTCTTAGAAGATACCCAAACAACGTCAATCTACGTCGGGGGTTTTCGCATCGGCGCGTTGCTGCAGAGGCGATGTCGCGCGGTATAATCGCGCTCATCCGCAAGGCAAAAGCGAAAGGGGAGACACATGGCTCAGACACGTGTTGCCATTATGGGCATCATCGTCGAGAATCCCGAGGCGGTGGAGGAGCTGAACGAGCTGCTGCACGAGTATCGCGCATGGATCATCGGGCGCATGGGCGTGCCGTATCGCCAGCGCGGCGTGAGCGTGATTTCGGTGGCGCTCGACGCGCCGCAGGACGTGACCTCGGCTTTGGCGGGAAAGGTGGGTTCGCTCGACGGCGTGAGCGTGAAGACGCTCTATTCCAATGTGGTCTCCGAGGGGACCGAGGCGAATGCCTAAGATGGCACAGCAACGTGCGTGCGAGCTCATAGACCGGTTGGCGCGCGTGCACTCGCTCGAGCTTGCAGAGTACGAGGAGCTCGTGCGCGCGTTCTCGCCCGAGGTGGCGGCATATGCGGCCGACCGCGCAGTGGAAGAGCGCCGGCGCGTGTACGGCACGGACGTCTACATCCGCGGACTCATCGAAATCAGCAGCTATTGCAAAAACGACTGCCTCTACTGCGGGCTGCGTCGGTCGAACCGTTCGGCCGAACGCTACCGCCTGCGCGCCGAGGATATCCTTGCATGCTGCGACGTAGGCTACAACCTGGGATTTCGCACCTTTGTGCTGCAGGGCGGCGAGGACGCGGCCTTCACGGACGAAGTCGTGTGCGACATCGTGCGCGCCATCAAGGCGGCGCATCCGGACTGCGCGGTCACGCTCTCGCTGGGCGAGCGCAGTCGCGCGAGCTATCAGGCGCTTTTTGATGCCGGCGCCGACCGATACCTGCTCCGTCATGAGACGGCCGACCCGGAGCACTATGCGCGGCTGCACCCGGCAGAGCTCTCGTGGGAGCACCGCATGAACTGTCTGTGCGACCTGCGCGACATCGGGTATCAGGTGGGCTGCGGCTTCATGGTCGGCTCTCCGTACCAAACGGCGGCCGCGCTCGCCGCGGACCTCAAGTTCGTGGAAACGTTTCGCCCCGCGATGGTGGGCATCGGTCCGTTCATCCCGCATCACGCGACGCCCTTTGCCCGTGAGCCGGCGGGCTTGGTGGATCTCACGTGCTACCTGCTCAGCCTGCTGCGCCTCATCGATCCTGCACTGCTGCTGCCTGCCACGACGGCGCTGGGTACCCTCGATGCCAACGGGCGCGAGCGCGGGATATGCGCCGGCGCGAACGTCGTCATGCCCAACCTTTCGCCGACCGATGTTCGACAAAAGTACGAACTGTATGATAAAAAGGCACACGCCGGGAGCGAGGCGGCCGAAGGGCTGGCCGAGCTTCGCCGGCGCATGGAAGCGATTGGCTACCGGGTGGTGATCGATCGCGGCGACGTGAAACGCTTGGACTAGGGGTTCCCTGGCCCGTGTGCGCGACGCGCCGAACAACCCCGCCCAGGGTGCGGGACCATAAGCGGCTATCGCCTGCCGCATGAACATTCGTCTGAGAGGAAAGGCTGCGCGCCTGACCGCGAAGGGGAGGAGAACCATGGCGATCTATGACCCGAAGTCCCGCTATGCCGAGGACTTCATCAACGACGAGGAGATTCGCGAGACCCTCGACTACGCAGAGGCCAACAAGCACAACGCGGCGCTCATCGAAAGCCTGCTCGAGAAGGCGAAGCCGGTCAGCTGCGGCAACGGCTACCACTGCGCAGGACTTTCGCACCGCGAAGCGTCCGTTCTGCTCGCGTGCGACATCCCCGAGCTGAACGAGCGCATCTTTGAGCTCGCGCGCCACATTAAGCTTGCGTATTACGGCAACCGTATCGTCATGTTTGCCCCGCTCTACCTGTCCAACTACTGCGTGAACGGCTGCACGTACTGCCCGTATCACGCCAAGAACAAGCACATCGCGCGCAAGAAGCTCACACAGGACGAGGTGCGCCGTGAGGTCATCGCCCTGCAGGATATGGGGCACAAGCGCCTGGCCATCGAGGCCGGCGAGGACCCCAAGATGAATCCCATCGAGTACATTCTCGAATGCATCGACACCATCTATTCCATCAAGCACAAAAACGGCGCCATCCGCCGCGTGAACGTGAACATCGCCGCCACGACGGTGGAGGAGTACCGCATGCTCAAGGATGCGGGCATCGGCACCTACATCCTGTTCCAGGAGACCTATGACAAGAAGAGCTACCTGGAGCTGCACCCCACCGGTCCCAAGCACGACTACGACTACCACACCGAGGCGATGGATCGCGCCATGGACGGCGGCATCGATGACGTGGGCCTGGGTGTGCTGTTCGGTTTGGAGAAGTATCGCTATGAGTTTGCGGGCCTGCTCATGCATGCGGAGCACCTCGAGGCCGTGCACGGCGTGGGACCGCACACCATCAGCGTGCCGCGCCTAAAGCGCGCCGACGACATCGACCCCGATGCGTTCGACAACGGCATCGACGACGACATCTTCGCTAAGATCATCGCGTGCATCCGCATCGCGGTGCCCTACACGGGCATGATCATTTCCACGCGCGAGAACGAGGCGGTGCGCGCCCGTTCGCTGGAGCTCGGCATCTCGCAGATCTCGGGCGGTTCGCGCACGAGCGTGGGCGGCTATGAGGAAGAGGTGCGCCCGCACGATTCCGAGCAGTTTGACGTGTCCGATCAGCGCTCGCTCGACGAGGTGGTGCGTTGGCTCATGCAGCTCGACCACATCCCGAGCTTCTGCACGGCGTGCTATCGCGAAGGCCGCACGGGCGACCGCTTCATGAGCCTGTGCAAGAGCGGCCAGATTCTGAACTGCTGCCATCCCAACGCCCTCATGACACTCGCCGAGTACCTGGTCGATTACGCCTCGCCGGCGACCGCCGAGGTGGGCTGGCCGCTCATCGAGCGCGAACTCGCGCGCGTCCCTAAGGACCGCACGCGCCAGATCGCGACGGAGCACATCGCGGACATCCGCAACTCCAACCGTCGCGATTTCCGTTTCTAACTGGGCATCAGGAGCGGGCTTTTATCGAGAGGGCGTCGCTTTCGTGCGCTCAACAGAGGGCAGCGCTTTCATACACCATCGCAGAGTAGGGGAAGAACATGGGCCTGAACGATACCGCATCTGCCGAGCGCGTCCACATCGGCTTTTTCGGGATGCGCAACGCCGGCAAATCGAGCGTGGTGAACGCGGTGACCGGGCAGGAGCTCGCCGTGGTGTCCGATGTGCGCGGCACCACGACCGACCCGGTGAAAAAGGCCATGGAGCTCCTGCCGCTGGGGCCTGTGGTGATTATCGACACGCCCGGCATCGACGACGAGGGAGAGCTGGGAGCGAAGCGCGTCGAGCGGGCGCGCCGCATGCTGGCGAGCTGCGATGTCGCGGTGCTCGTGGTCGACGCAGCGCGCGGGCTGGCTGCGGCCGATCGGGACCTCATCGGGCAGTTCGAGGCGCGTCAGGTGCCCTATCTTATCGCGTGGAACAAGAGCGACGTGGGGGAGGCGCGCGCTGCGGCGATGCGGTTGGCCGAAACCGATGAGCCGCTTTGCCGTCACGTGGTATCGGTAAGTGCGCGGACGGGCTCGGGAATCCACGAGCTGAAAGAGCGGTTGGCGGGTATTTCAAAGCCCGATGCGCGCCAGCGACGCGTTGTCGCGGATCTGCTCGAGCCGGGTAGTGTGGCGGTGCTCGTTTGTCCTATCGACGAATCGGCACCCAAAGGCCGCCTCATCATGCCCCAGCAGATGACCATTCGCGATTTGCTCGATGGCGGGTGCATGCCGATAGTGTGTCGCGAGACGGAGCTTGCGGGCACCCTGGGCGCGCTTTTGAGGCCGCCGGCGCTCGTGGTGACAGACTCACAGGTATTCGGGCAGGTGGCACGCGTCGTGCCTGAAGACGTGCCGCTTACGTCGTTTTCGATTCTCATGTTGCGCTACAAGGCGGACCTTATCGAGGCGGTGCGCGGTGCTGAGGCGCTCGACTGCCTGCGCGACGGGGACCGCGTGCTCATCAGCGAAGGGTGCACGCACCATCGCCAGTGTGAGGATATCGGCACCGTCAAGATGCCGCGCTGGATTGCGCAGCATACGGGCGCGGACCTCACGTTCGATTTCACGAGCGGTGGGGACTTCCCGCGCGATCTGAGTGCATACGCCCTGGTGGTGCACTGTGGGGGATGCATGCTCAACGCGCGTGAGATGCGCAGCCGTCAGGCGATTGCCGCCGAAGCGGGCGTTCCCATGACAAACTACGGCGTGGCGATCGCGCACATGCACGGTATCCTGCGGCGCAGCCTGTCACCGTTCTCGGAGGCGTGAAATCAGGACAGAGGTCTTTTCACGCCCTCACGCGAGGTCGCGGTGCGCGGGAAGCCCGTGGATGCCATCCGCCTCGGTGCAGCCGGCGACGAGTGCCGCCTCGAGTGCGCGGGTCGCCACGAGGCCCAGCAGATCGATCGGGTAGTCGGGCGCGGTATCCGCGATGCCTCCGGAGGCGAGCACATAGACGGTGTCGCCGTCGTTGGTGGTGTGCGTGGGGCGAATGACGTGCGCATAGGCGTCAGCAGCCATCTGCGCGACCTTCGTGGCCTGCGCCTTGGTGAGGCGTGCGTTGGTGACGATGCAGCTGATAGTGGTGTTCGTACGGTCGAGCGGCATGGTGAGCTGCGCTCCGGCGGCGAGCATGCCGTCTTCCAGGTCGACGATCTTTGTGCCGTCCGCGGCGTTGCGGGCGCCCGCAATCGGAGCGCCTGTAGCGGGATCTACCACGTTACCGCAGGCGTTGACGGCCGCAACGGCCCCCACTTTCAACTCGCCCAGCACAAACGCCCGTGCGCCCAGGCCGCCCTTCATGGCGCGGTCGGCTCCTAGCAGCTTGCCCACGGTGGCGCCGGTGCCTGCGCCGACTGTTCCCTCCTCAAGCGTATCCGCATCCCCGTCGAGCGCTGCGCAGGTGGCGAAGATGCCCGCCTCGACACCCGGGCGCGTGAACGCATCACCGAAGGCTAGGTCGAAGAGGCAACTCGAGCACACGATGGGCACGCGGGTGGGGCCCACGTCGAGGCCGATACCGCGCGCCTCCAGCTCGCGCGCAACGCCCGATGCCGCCTCGAGGCCAAAGGCGGAACCGCCGGAAAGGCACACGGCATGTACCACATCGACGGTCTGCTCGGGCTTGAGCAGGTCAGTCTCGCGCGAGGCCGGGGCGCCGCCGCGTACGTCCACGCCTCCGGTAGCGCCGTTCTTCGCGATGATTGCCGTACATCCGGTCGCCGCCGTGCGGTCGGTCCAGTGCCCGAACGAAAAGCCCTCGACATCGGTGATGGAGATAGGCGTGAGGGTGGAAACATCGGTAGCCATACTACTCCTTACTGCTCGAGGCGCGCCAACGCGCGCACGACGTGCGCGATGGGAAGTCCCACCACGTTGTAGAAATCGCCGTCGATTTTGCGGACGAGCATGCGCCCACCGGTCCCTTGGATGCCGTAGGCGCCGGCTTTGTCCATGGGCTCACCGCTTGCTACGTACGCTTCGATTTCCTCGTCAGTCAGGTCGAAAAACGTCACGTCGGTGATCTCGACGAAATTCACGGGCGAGATATCGGGCCGCTGGGCGACCACAAGGCACACACCGGTCGCGACCTGGTTCGTACGGCCGGACAGCTCGCGCAGCATGCGCCGCGCATCGTCGACGTCAGATGGTTTCCCCAACACCTCATCATCGATAGCGACGACGGTATCGGCAGCGACAACGATTTCACCCGGGTCTCCGTATGCATCGGCGACCGTTTGGGCCTTGCAGCGCGAAAGACGCCCGACCAGGTGCTCGGGCGTCTCGTCCTCAAGGGGCGTCTCGTCGATATCTGCCGGAATGATGCGCACATCAAACCCTGCCTCGCGCATGAGCTCGATGCGGCGAGGCGACTGGGAAGCCAAGATCATATGCGCTCCTACAGCTGAATGCCGTCGCGGACCTTCTGGACCGCGACCTCGCCGGCGATGTCGCCCAGCACGGCAAGCGCGAAGGGGAGCGCCTGGCCCATGGCGGATGCGGTGATGATGTTGCCGTCGACCACGACGGTCTTGGGGCCTGCGAACACGCCTTCGGGGAAGGTCTTCTCAAAGCCCGGGAAGCACGTGGCGCGATGCCCTTCGAGCAGGCCGAGTTCACCCAGGATGGAAGGTGCGGCGCAGATGGCGGCGACGTGCTTGGTCGCGGCGAACTCGCGCACCAGGTCGCACACGCGCTGGTCGGCGCGCAGGTGCGTGGTCCCCGGCATGCCGCCCGGCAGCACCACGTAGTCGTATTCCGAGAAGTCGACCTCGTCAAACGTCCAGTCGCACGTGACGGTGATCTGCTGCGCGCTCACCACGTCGCGCGTCGACATTACCGAAACCAACGCGACGCGCACGCCGCCCCTCCTGAGCACATCGACAATGGTCAGGCATTCGATGGTCTCGAATCCATCGGCAGCGAGCACGGCAACGGCAGACATGGTGCATCCTTTCGAGTGGGTGATATTTACACCCTTATACCCACATGCCGTTTCGACATGTGCGCGACGGCATGTTTTTCGTAACGCTGTGGCGTTAGCGGTCGGTACGCGTAAGGTGCGCGACCGTTTCGCAGTGGAAGGTCTGCGGGAAGAGGTCGACCGGGGTCGCGGAGACGACCTCGAACGTGCCTTCGTCGGTAAAGCGGCGCAGGTCGCGCGCGAGGGTTGCCGGATCGCACGACACGTAGGCCACATCGCGCGCCGAGGTGCTCGCTATGAGGCCGATCGCCTGCTCGTCCAGGCCGGAGCGCGGCGGGTCCACGACCAGCACGTCGGCATCCTCGTCGGGGAACTCGCGCACGGCATCGCCGCCGATGGCGTCAACGTTGTCCAGCCCGGCGGTCTCGAGGTTGCGACGCAAATCGCGGATGGCGGGCCCGTAGGATTCGACGGCGGCGACGTAGGCGCTGCGGCGTGCGAGCGGCAGCGTGAAGGTGCCGGCGCCGCAGTACAGGTCGATGGCGACCTCGTCCTCGGTGGGATGCAGCGCGTCCATCACGAGCTCGATCAGAATCTCAGCCGCAGCGGTGTTCACCTGGAAAAACGATGGGGCAGACAGGCGCATGCGCTCGCTGCCGATCTGCTCGGTCCACGAGCCCTCGCCAAAGAGCGCCTCCACGCCGGCCACGCGGCGGGCGCGGCGATCGCCCTTCGACATCACGCGCACCACGCTCGTGGGCTTGACGGCGTCCTGCAGCACGCGGGCGACCTGGGCGCGCGGGAAGCCGCCGGTGGGGGTCCAGAGGGCCACCTCGAGCGCCTTCGTACGCCGGCTGGCGCGGATGCCCACGCGCTCGATGCCCAGATCGCGCGAATTTCCCAGGTAGGAAAGCGCGCCTGCGACTGCCTTCACCGCGCGCGGGTACTTTTTGTCGAACAGGGGGCACGCGTCGACCCGGACGATGTCGTCGGGGTTCACGCCGTGCATGCCCAGGCGAAAGCGCCTGCCTGCATCGTGAGCGGGTGCGAGCTCGATTTTGTTGCGGTACCCCCAGGCGTCCTTGGCGTGGCGGATGGGGCGCACGATGCGCGCGATCTCCTCATCCGTAAACCGGCCGATGCGCTTGAGCGTCGAGCGCAGATTGTCCTCCTTCGCAGCACGCTGCGCATCGCTGGCGAGCGTGCCCCACGGGCATCCGCCGCAGATGCCCACAAAGGGGCAGGGAGGCTGCACGCGGGAAGGGGAGGCGTCGATGACCTCGCGCACCACGGCGCGGTCGAAGGAAGCGCCCGTGCTCACGATATCCGCCTCGACTGTGTCGCCGACGACACCTCCGGTGACGAACACCGCCTTGCCGTCATCCGTGCGAGCAAGGCCGTCTGGACCGTAGGTCATGCTTTCGATGGTGAGCTTCATGGTGTCCCTTCTGGTTGCGTTCAGCCACCAGTGTAGCGTCTTGGGTGCCACGACACCTCGAGCAGGCGCGACGTGCACCAAGTGCGCAAGGGTCGCTGACCGCTTTGCTGGTTTCGAGTGCCCCTCCCGCTTCCTCCGGTACGGGAAATCATGATATTTCGTCAGCGATCCCGACATTCTCCAAGATAAAGCTTTTTACCAAGGACGGAATATCATGATTATCCGTCACGGGAAGGGAGGCCAATGGTGGCAGGAGACGAAGCGGGTTCCTGCGACCCTACGCGCTGCGTCGCTCAAAGAGCTCTGAGCGCAGCTGCTCGTTTCGGCGCGCGAACTCCTCGCTTTGTTTCAAAGGCGGCAGGTTCATCCGCGCACGGATGACCCCCACGATTGAATCGAGCTCCTGCTTGCTTGCCGTCTGATGTTTCGTGACGTCGATGACGGTATAGCCTGCTTCCTGCAGATGCGTCTTGCGTGCGGCATCCGGTCCGTAGCGGTCCGGACGGTTGTGATAGCGGTCGCCAAGGTACTCCAGTATGATGCGGTCCGCTTCCCACAGGGCATCAGGACGCCGCTCTTCCGACTTTCCATTGACGGTAAGTTTGATTGGCTTGTTGAGTACGGGCAGTGGAAGCCCGTAGCCGCCCATGCGACATGGCGCAACCAAGAGGATGACGACGTTTGCCTCCTCAGGAGACGCGGCCCCGGCGACCAGGTAGTCCTTCACAAGACGCATACGCTTCGTGCCGCGTACGCCCGACGCTGCGTCCACATAGCGGCGTATGTCATCGGGCGTTGTGAGCGCCGGCCGATTTCGGATTTCCGATCCGTCGATTCGATATGTGCCGACAAGCTGATATACGTGCTGCATCGTTTTGGCAAAGCTCAGCGAGGACGCAACGCGCACGAGGCTTGCTACGGGCGACAGGATATAGATGTTGGGTGCGAGCTTAACAAACGTTTCTTCGGGATACGGAGGCCGCCAAAGATGCGTGATGACCGATGAGGAGAAGCGATGGGCGTGCTGTTCGGGAACCAGTAGGTGGAGGGGTCCTTCGGTAAAACCCAGGCGATTGAGGCGTTCCCAGGGCAGTTTGCTCGACGCTCCCATGTTCTCGACACGCGAGCAAAGGGCGTTCGGCGTGAACGTCCGGGTCACTCCCTGCGGTCCAAGCCAGAAGCGCAGGGCATCTTTGTCGCAAATCACATAGTCCATGAGCCGCAGTGTAGCTCAACACTCTAAAAGACAAAATGAGAAAGATAAAATACTACCAGTACAATATTATAGAAATCAAACAAGAATCTAACACAGGAGCTACGGGGCGGTTCTTGCGCGCACATTCCGTTCCCATTGTGGATGGGCGATCAAGCTCTTCCATGGACGGAATATCATGATATTCCAGCGGCGATAAAAGGTTTATCTGGGGAAACGTCGAAAGCTCTTGCGGAACATCATGATTTTTCGCAGGGAGGAGAACGACACCTCAAAAGAAGAGGGCCGCACCCGTGGGCACGACCCTCTTGAGGAAACGATGCGATGGAGACGCTACTTGCGGCGTTTCCGGGGCTGCTTCTTGGAGTCCTTGGCGCCGAACAGGAGCGTTTTGAGACCCATGCCCACAAGGGACAGGCCGGTGGTGACGCGACCGCGGCGGCGCACGACGATGTTGTCGGGCTTGGGTGCGGACTCATCGGGCTCGATGAGCGTCGCCTTCACGGCGGTCGCCTGCTTCGGGGCAGGCTCGGGCTTAGGTGCAGGCGCCGGCTTGGGCTCTGCCGCAGGGGCAGGCTTGGGTGCGGGCGTCGGCTTGGGCTCTGCTGCGGGCTCAGGCTGGGGTTCAGGTTCGGCTGTTGGCTCCGGCGCACTCTCCGCCTTCATGGCCGTGTGCTCCTCGAGGACCTGCTCCTCATCTTCCTCCACGGCGGTCGCAGGCGGCGTGCCCATGGGCACGGAGGGACGGGCGACAACGCGCTTGGACTCCGCCTTGGCAGCCTTGCTAGCACGCTCGGTTGCAAGCTCCATCAAACGTTCCTGCGCGATGAACGGCTCGGCGCCCTCCGGAGCGTTCACGGGTCCCCACTCGCCGGCGCTTGTGAGTTCGCGCGCCTTGACGTTGTCCGCTAGCTGGATGTCCATGTACTCGATGACCTGCGCACGGATGTTGGCGTCGAGCACGGGGAAGGCGATCTCCACGCGGTGCTCGGTGTTGCGCGTCATCATATCGGCCGACGACAGGTACACGGTGTCGGCGTCCTCGCCGAAGGCGTAGACGCGCGCGTGCTCCAGGAAGCGCCCCACGATGGAGCGGATGTGCACGTTCTCGGTCTTACCGGGAATGCCGGGTAGCAGGCACGAGATACCGCGGATGATCATCTCGACCTGCACGCCCGCGCAGCTCGCCTCCGAGATCTTGTCGATGACCTCGCGGTCGGTGAGCGAGTTCATCTTGAGGAAGACGCGCGCGGGCAGGCCCGCCTGTGCGCGGTCGATCTCGCGGTTCAAGCCCGTCATGATGAGCGGCTTCAAGCCCGCGGGGGCCACACCCAGGTAGCGGTAGTCGCCGCGCAGGTTGCCCAGCGACAGGTTGCGGAAGAACGAGTTCGCGTCCTCGCCGATGCCGGGATGCGCCGTCATGAGCATGAAGTCCGAGTACAGCTTGGCGGTCTTCTCGTTGAAGTTGCCGGTGCCCAGCAGCGTGAGGCGCGTAACGGCCATGCCCTCGCGGTAGGTGAGCTGGCAGATCTTGGAGTGGCACTTGAAGCCCTCGGAGCCGTAGATGACCGTGCAGCCGGCCTCTTCCAGGCGCTCGGCCCACTCGATGTTGTTCTCTTCGTCGAAGCGCGCGCGGAGCTCCATGAGCACCGTGACCTCCTTGCCGTTCTCGGCGGCGGAGATAAGCGACTCGCACAGGCGCGACTGCTTGGCCACGCGGTAGAGCGTGATGCGAATGGAGATGCAGTCGTCGTCAAAGGCTGCCTCGTGCACGAGGTTCAGAAACGGCGTCATGGCCTCGTAGGGATAGAACAGCAGCTTATCGCCCTCGATGACCTGCTCGCGCATGTTGCGCGAAAGGTCGAAGGCGGGGTTTGCCTGCGGCTGGAAGGGGTCGAAGAGCAGCTCCTTCTTGGCAGCTTCGGGAATGTGCGATTCGAGCGAGTACACGTAGCCCAGGTCGAGCGGGATGTCCACGACGGCCATGGAACGGCCCGACAGCTCGAGGGCGCGGCGGATGGGCTTGACGGTCGAGCGCTCGAGGTTGCCGCGGACGTACAGGTAGACGGGCTGCAGGCGCAGGCGCTTCTTGAGGATGCGCTTCATGTGCTGGCGATAGTCCTCGTCTTCCTCGACGCCCTCGCCGTCGGGGTCGATGTCGGCGTTGCGGATGACCCGGATGATGGCGCGGTCCTGCGGAACATAGGTGCCGAAGCAGCGGTCGACGCAGGCCATGATGATGTCTTCGACCAGGATGTAATGGTACTCGCCCGCGTTGCTGGGAATTTCGATCACGCGCGGCAGCGAGGGCGGGACCTCGATGAGGCCGAGCAAGCCGGACTCATCGGACTCGGGCGCGACCTCGAGACCGCATACGAGGTACAGACCGCCGTTGCGCAGGTTGGGGAACGGATGGCGCGGGTCGATGACGAGCGGCGAGATGATGGGGGAGATGTAGGACTTGAAGAAGCCCTCCACGAAGGTGCGCTCGTCGCCCACGAGCGTGCTCGGCTCCAAGCGGACCATGCCGCGCTTGGCGAGCTCGTCCTCAAGCGTGTGGAACATAGCTGCCTGGCGCTCGTACAGCGGCGGCAGGGCGTCGAAGACGCGGTCAATCTGCTCGGCGGGCGTGAGGTTGCTCTTGTTGTCGCGCGGCTGGTGCTTGAGCGTTGCGAGGTCCGAAAGGCCGCCGATGCGAATCATGAAGAACTCATCGAGGTTGCTCTCGAAGATGGAGACGAACTTCAGGCGCTCGAACAGCGGCACGGTCTCGTCGTAGGCCTCGGCGAGCACGCGGTCGTCGAAGCGCAGCCACGAAAGCTCGCGGTTCTGCGTGTAGGAGAAGTCGTGGCGGTCCGCCGCCTGGACACCTCCTGCTGCGTCGCCTTTCTTCTTCTCGTCCTTCTTGCGGTCCTTGTCTTTGACAGCCATGGCGCATCCGTCTCTTCATCGTAGGTTTGTGCGTGGCCGCGCGGAGCTGCCGCGCGGCATGCATAGACGCTCTTACTATACAGCTTGTGGGGGCGGCCAACGGTGCGCTGGCGAAAGCTTATCCGAGCGCTTACACGATGCATCGCATCGCGTCACGTTATATGCGAGATCGCTCGTATGTGCAGACCGCGGATGCTGCTCGGCTTCATGTTCGTATCAGGGAGACGCGGTGGCAAAAAGCAGGTAGAATAATACATTCGGGCCGCGACATGGCGGCCACGCGAGCGTCATGGGGCAAGGCCCCGTAAAGAAAGGTGAGGTCGATGGCGAAGGGACTGCATGTCTCGAACGAGATCGGGCGGCTCAGGAAGGTTTGCTTGCACAGGCCGGGAGACGAGCTGCTCAACATGCCGCCCAGCGAGCTGGGGCGCTATCTGTTCGACGACATCCCCTACCTCGAGGTTGCCCAGGCTGAGCACGATGCGTTCGCCCAGATCCTGCGCGACCAGGGTGTCGAGGTGCTGTACCTGGAGGAGCTCGTGGCGCAGGCCCTCGACGCAGCGCCCGGCGCGCGCGAGGAGTTCCTCGACCAGTACCTCGCCGAGGCGGGCATCAAGGGCCGCATCGTCCCGGCCGCCGTTCGCGACCTTTTGGGCTCCATCACCGACACCCTCGCGTTCGTGAAAAAGGCCATGGCGGGCATCACCAAAGACGAGATCGACCTGCCGCTTTCCAGCACGCTCACGCTCGATTCGATGGTGAGCGCCGAGAGCGAGTCGGCCATCGTGGTCGAGCCCATGCCCAACCTGTACTTCACGCGCGACCCCTTCGCGGTCATCGGCGACGGCGTGAGCCTCAACCGCCTGTACTCGCGCACGCGCAACCGCGAGGCGATCTTCGGCAAGTACCTGTTCAAGTACCACCCCGACTACCGTGACGCCGCGCTGTACTTCCGACGCGACTCGTCGTTCCACATCGAGGGCGGCGACCTGCTCGTGTTGAACGCGGAGACGCTCGCCGTGGGCATCTCGCAGCGCACGCAGGCAGCGGCGATCGACGTGCTGGCGCAAAACATCTTCTGGGATTCCGACGCCCGCTTCGAGCGCATCCTCGCCTTCGAGATCCCGGTCTCGCGCGCTTTCATGCACCTTGACACCGTGTTCACGCAGATCGATGTCGACAAGTTCACCATCCACCCGGCGATCGTGGGGACGCTGCGCGTCTACGAGCTCACTCCGGGCAAGCGCCCGGGCGACATCGCGATTCGCGAGGTGAACGACACACTGCCGCGCATTCTGTCGCGCGTGACTGGCGTGAATCAGGTGAAGCTCATCCCGTGTGGCGGGGGAGACCCGGTGGCGGCTGCGCGCGAGCAATGGCACGATGGCTCGAACACGCTTGCCGTCGCGCCGGGCAAGATCTGCGTGTACCAGCGCAACACCGTCACCAACGACGCGCTCTATAAAGAGGGGCTCGACCTGCTGGTGGTGCCGTCCGCCGAGCTGTCGCGCGGTCGTGGGGGCCCGCGCTGCATGAGTATGCCGTTTTGGCGCGACGACCTGGACGCGTAGTTTACGACACCGTTTCGCGCGGCGATTCTGCGCCCGGATGGGCGAGCGTTGCGCGACCATATACTATCTGCCGCATGTTCGCCCGCGCTCGATGGCGCGATGACAGAAAGGAACGCTATGGGCGTCAACCTCTCGGGCCGCAGCTTCCTGCGCCTGCTCGATTTCACCACGGAAGAGATCCAGTACCTGCTCGACCTCTCCCGCAATTTCAAGGACCTCAAGCGCACGGGCACGCCTCATCGCTACCTCGAGGGCAAAAACGTCGTCCTGCTGTTCCAGAAGACCTCCACGCGCACGCGCTGCGCGTTCGAGGTCGGCGCCATGGATCTGGGCATGGGCGTGACGTATCTTGATCCCGGCAGCTCGCAGATGGGCAAAAAGGAGTCCATCGAGGATACCGCGCGCGTGCTTGGCCGCATGTTCGACGGCATCGAGTTCCGCGGCTTTGCCCAGGAAGACGTCGAGGAACTTGCCGCGAAGTCCGGCGTGCCGGTGTGGAACGGCCTCACCGACATGTGGCATCCCACCCAGATGCTTGCCGACATCCTGACGGTCCAGGAGAACTTCAACTACGACATCAAGGGCAAGTCGCTCGTGTTCATGGGAGACGCCAAGAACAACGTGGCGCGTTCGCTCATGGTCGTCTGCGCCAAGCTCGCCATGAACTTCGTGGCCTGCGGTCCGGAGTCGTGCATGCCCGCGCGCGACGTCATCGATGCCTGCGAGCCCATCGCGGCCGAAAACGGCTGCACCATCACGCTTACCACCGATGCCGAGGCCGCGTGTCGCGGCGCGCACGTGATCTATACCGACGTGTGGGTCTCCATGGGCGAACCGGATGAAGTATGGGAGCAGCGCGTGCGCGAGCTCGCGCCCTACCGTGTGACCTCGGAGCTCATGGCGCTCGCCGATCCCTCGGCGATCTTCCTGCACTGCCTGCCCAGCTTCCATGACACCAACACGACGATCGGCGCGCAGATCGCCGAGAAGTTCGGCGTCACGGAGATGGAGGTCACGGACGAGGTCTTCGAGTCGCGTCAGTCCAAGGTGTTTGACGAGGCGGAAAACCGCATGCACACCATCAAGGCCGTGATGTACGCCACGCTGAAGTAGGCGGCAAACTACAACCGATGATCGTTCGCTGCGGGCCCGCGCATGCGCGGGCCCGATTATGTGCGTGAGTCGGCTGCGAGTCGGCGATGTGCGGCATGTATAGCCCACTGAATGATGTTCGGGACGAAATTTCGGTGTCAGTCGCCCACGCGGGAAATACCCTTTAGAAACGCCGCAGTTGAATCCTGCGGGAATGATGAGGGGTATGCGCCCTATGGGCAAAAGACACCGATATTTCGTCCCGAACGGATTCGGTGAAATGCTCAGGCGCGTTACGGCGCGATTTTTATGCACGGATCTTTTGGAAACCTGCGGAAACAACGAAGCGATATGCAGGCTGCCGGAACGCATGTGTTCGTCGGCTTGAATCGCCGCGGTGCGCGGGTCCGTGCGCCGCGGCTCGACTATACTAGTGCGGTTCGTCCGCGCCGCGGACGGCGCTGCAACCACAACCATCGCCGTCGGAGGGAGCTTTTGTCCATGCGCCAGGGATTCGATAACGATAAGTACATCAGCCTGCAGGCCGAACACATCAAGGAGCGTATCGCCCAGTTCGGCGGCAAGCTGTACCTGGAGTTCGGCGGCAAGCTGTTCGACGACTACCATGCGAGCCGCGTGCTGCCCGGCTTCGAGCCCGACAGCAAGTTCCGCATGCTCAAGAGCCTCTCCGACGAGGTCGAGATCGTCATCGCCATCAACGCCGGCGACATCGAGAAGAACCGCGCCCGCAGCGACCTGGGCATCACTTACGACGAGGACGTGCTGCGCCTCACCGACATCTTCCGCAGCCAGGGCTTCTTGGTGAGCTCGGTGGTGCTCACCCAGTACGCCGGCCAGGGTGCGGCCGATGTCTTCCGCCGCCGCCTTGAGGATCTGGGCATCACCTGCTACCTGCACTATCCTATCGAGGGGTACCCGCACGACATCGACGTCATCGTGTCCGACGAGGGCTACGGCAAGAACGACTACATTGTCACGACCCGTCCGCTCGTGGTCGTGACCGCCCCCGGCCCCGGCTCGGGCAAGCTGGCGACCTGCCTGTCGCAGCTCTACCACGAGCACAAGCGCGGTGTGAACGCGGGCTACGCCAAATTCGAGACGTTCCCCATCTGGAACCTGCCGCTGTCCCATCCGGTGAACATTGCCTACGAGGCGGCCACGGTCGATTTGGACGACTCCAACATCATCGACCCGTTCCATCTGGAGGCTTACGGCAAGACGACGGTCAACTACAACCGCGACGTCGAGGCCTTCCCGGTGCTCAAGGCCATGATGGAGAAGATCATGGGGGAGAGCCCCTACCAGAGCCCCACCGATATGGGCGTCAACATGGCAGGCTATGCCATCGTGGACGACGACGCGTGCCGCGAGGCGGCCAAGATGGAGATCGTGCGCCGCTACTTCACGGCCGCCGAGCAGGTCAAGCGCACCGGCGCAGGCGCCGAGCAGGTCGACCGCCTGCGCAGCATCATGAAGAAGGCCGGCGTGACCAAGGACTACTCGCCGGCGCGCTCCGCCGCGCTGCTGAAGGAGGAGACCACCGGTTCGCCGGCCGGCGCTATGGTCATGCCCGACGGCTCGGTCGTCACCGGCAAGACCTCCACGCGCCTGGGCGCCGCGAGCTCGCTGCTCATGAACGCGCTTAAGGCCGTGACCGGTGTGGACATGGAGCTCGAGGTCATCAGCGACGACGCGATCGAGCCCATCCAGCGCCTGAAGACGCACCATCTGGGCAGCCAGAACCCGCGCTTGCATCCGGACGAGACGCTCATCGCGCTCTCTATCACCTCGGCGACGAGCGAGGTGGCGGCCCGCGTGCTCGAGGGCCTGAAGAAGCTGCGCGGCTGCGACGCGTTCTTCTCGGTCATCATCTCCTCGACCGACGAGGACCTGCTGCGCAAGCTCGGCATCAACGTGTGCTGCGAGCCCAAGTACGAGCGCAGCGGCATGTATCACAAGTAAGCGCATCGGCTAGCGACGCGTATGCGGGGCGAGCGGGGAGTCTTCCCGTTCGCCCCGTTTTGTGTATGAGGTGGGTTCGAGTTTTTCGGATTGTTACGAGAATAAGACGCGACGGCCGGGCGCGCGCCGAGTTGTACAATGAAGACCCGTGAAGACTACAGGACTTCAACGGGAAAGCGCAGGTACAACATAATGACAAAGCATATTTTCGTCACCGGCGGCGTCGTTTCGTCTCTTGGAAAGGGCATCACGGCGGCCTCTCTCGGCCGGCTGCTGAAAAGCCGCGGCTACAAGGTGACCATGCAGAAGGCCGACCCCTATCTCAACGTCGACCCGGGCACCATGAGCCCCTTCCAGCACGGCGAGGTGTTCGTCACGGAGGACGGTTACGAGTCCGATCTCGATCTGGGGCACTACGAGCGCTTCATCGACGAGAACCTCACGCGCAACTCCAATTTCACCACCGGCGCCATCTATCAGAGCCTTATCGCCCGCGAGCGCCGCGGCGACTTTCTGGGCGGCACCGTCCAGGTGATTCCGCACGTGACGAACGCCATCAAGGACAAGTTCCGCCGCATCGAGGAGCAGACGGGGGCCGACGTGGTCATCACCGAGCTCGGAGGTACCATCGGCGATATCGAAAGCCAACCCTTCGTGGAGGCCATCCGTCAGTATAAGAAGGACGCCGGTCCGGAAAACGTGTGCTACATCCATGTGAGTCTCGTGCCCTACATCGCGGCGGCCCACGAGGTCAAGACCAAGCCCACGCAGCATTCCGTGAAGGAGCTCCGCAGCTTCGGCATCCAGCCCGACATCATCGTGCTGCGCAGCGACCACGCGATCGATGACTCCATCCGCGCCAAGATTGCGAGCTTCACCGATGTCGACGTGGACTGCGTGTTTACCAACGAGGACTGCGCTTCCATCTACGATGTGCCCCGCCTGCTGGCCGACCAGGACTTCGACCTGCGCGTGTGCGAGCGCCTGGGGCTCGACCCGCGCGAGCGCCACATGGAGGACTGGTACGCCTTCTTGGATAAGCAGGACCACGCCAACCGCCACGCCGACCGCGTGAAAGTATGCGTCGTGGGCAAGTACACCCAGCTGCCCGATGCGTACCTGTCGGTCATCGAGGCATTGCACCACGCCGGCATCTTCTTCGACCGTCATGTGGACGTGCAGCTCGTTGATGGCGAGAGCCTGGATGAGGGCAATGTGGATGAGGTGCTGGGCGCGGCTTCGGGCATTCTGGTGCCCGGTGGTTTTGGCAAGCGCGCGTTTGACGGAAAGATCTGCGCGGCGCGCTACGCCCGCGAGCACAACGTGCCGTATCTTGGCCTGTGCTTGGGCATGCAGGTTGCGGTGTGCGAGTTCGCCCGCGACGTCGCCGGGCTCGCGGGCGCGAGCTCCTCGGAGTTCGATCCGGACGGCCCCTATTCGGTCATCGGCCTCATGGATTCCCAGGAGGATGTGACGGAGAAGGGCGGCACCATGCGCCTGGGCGCCTACCCTTGCAAGCTGGCAGAGGGTTCCCTTGCGCGCGAGGCCTACGACGAGGGGCTCGTGTACGAGCGGCATCGCCATCGCTATGAGTTCAACAACGCGTATCGTGATGAGCTCGAGCGCGCAGGGCTCGTCATCTCGGGCGTGAGCCCCGATGACAGTCTGGTCGAGATGGTCGAGCTTCCGCGCGAGGTGCATCCGTGGTTCGTCGCCACGCAGGCGCATCCTGAGTTCAAGAGCCGTCCCACCAAGCCGCAGCCGCTGTTCCGCGAGTTCGTGCGCGCATCGATCGCAAGACACGAGGGGATTGGCCGTTTGGACGTGAACCCCATCAATCCCCAGAATCGCTAGCATGGCGGCACGGGCGACGGAACAGATGGGCGGCGGGGATCGCGTGCCGCACACGGCGATCGAGCGCGGTTGCGAGGAGTATCTGGGCCATCTGGCGGTGGAGCGCGGGCTTTCGCGCAACACGCTCGACGCGTACCGGCGCGACCTCGCGACGTATGCCGGCTTTCTGCATGAGCGCGGGATCGATGACCCCGGGCAGGTCACGCGCGGCGACGTCGAGGACTTCGTCGCCGCCCAGCGCGAGGCCGGGTACGCCTCTTCCTCCATCAACCGTCGCCTGTCTGCCGTCAAGGGCATGCATCGCTTCTTGGTGCGCGAAGGGCAGACCGAGGCGCATCCCACCTCGGCCGTGCGCTTTACGCGCGCAGATGACCGCCTGCCCGACTGTCTGAGCATCGACCAGGCATCCGCTCTGCTGGAGCAGCCGTTCCCGCCGACCGATGCAGGTGTGCGCGACCATGCGATGCTCGAGGTGCTCTATGGGTGCGGCTTGCGCGCAAGCGAGCTGTGCGGTCTGGACGTGGATGACCTGTATCTTGACGACGAGGTTCTGCGCGTGCGCGGCAAGGGGTCCAAAGAGCGCCTCGCGCCCATCACCGGGGCTGCCCTGCGCGCGCTGACAGAATACCTTGCCGATGCGCGTTCCGCGCTGGCGTCCCATGCGCGCCGCGGTGTCACGTCTGCGGTCTTCCTTAACGTGCGCGGCGGTCGCATTTCGCGGCAGTCGGTGCACACGATCGTGGAGCGCTACGGCAGGTTTGTGGGAATCGAGGGCCTGCATCCGCACACGCTGCGTCACTCATTCGCTACGCATATGCTCGCCGGCGGAGCCGACTTGCGTGTTTTGCAGGAGATCTTGGGCCACGCGAGCATCTCGACCACGCAGATCTACACCCACATCGATCGCACCCAACTGCGCGAGGTCTATCTTTCCGCCCACCCGCGCGCTTAGGACCCGCGGGCTTTCAGCGCGCAGGTCATTCGTACACAGGGGGTCGGAAGTTTCCACTTGCCGTTTCGTTCACTAACTGGCTGATTTTGCCCTAGTTAGTGAACGAAACGGCAAGTGGAAACTTCCGACCCCCTATGCATATGCGGCTGTTCGTTCACGGGTGCAGTGGGGGGATCCCGGCAGCTGGCACCGTTCGCGGCGCGGTTTCAAGCCTCAATTGAACCAATACAGCACTATATGTTGTGTACGTATGTTCGCCCCATTGCTCAGCGGCGGGGCGCGTGCGTTGCGGCGCGCCAAAAAGCCCAGCTCAGATGTTTCCCATTTTCTCCCACCGTATCTACCTGCGGATTCTTTGATTCGTCACAAACTGGTGCGGGTGCGTAGAAATCAATTCAACCTCAGCTTGAACGTTAGACTTTCCACCTCGTCTCTCGACCGGTGGTGGTCAAGCGAGCAAAAAACACTACATCTTGTGTTCTCGTTTCCAACGCAGGATTGAACCGGCGGTACGTTGGTGGGTCGGTGGGAGCCAGTGGGGGAGAAAGTGGGAAAAAATGTTGCGAAAAGGGGGCGCTGCCCATAAGATTAAAACCGTCGACAAGCGGGGTGGCTCCCCGCGAACACGCCCACCGAGTAGCCGAGAGGAGGGGTGCAGCAGTGATGCTGACGGGATCGTTCGAGCGCAATCTCGACGCAAAAGGTCGTCTCTCTCTGCCCGCAGCCCTTCGCGAGGATCTCTCGAGCCGTGTCCGCATCCTGCCCGCCCCCGATGTCGAGGCCGTGTACGTGTTCCCCGAGGACCAGTACGAGGCATGGGTCATGAGCCTGTTCGAGAAGCAGGACCGTGGCTTCGATCGTCGTAACCCGAAAGATCAGAAGCTCATGCGCTTGCTCAACTCGATGGCGACGCCGGCGGAGATCGACTCCGCCAACCGCATCGCCCTGCCCGAGAGCTTCCGTTCCAAGAAGCATCTCGAGCGCGAGGTCACGGTTGTCGGCAACACCGATCACCTGGAGATCTGGGATCGCGAGACCTGGAACCAGATGCAGACCGAGGCCGAGGACGAGCTTATGGACCTGTTCTTCAGTTAGGGGTACTCATGGGATACACGGATATGGCCGCGGGAACACTGACCACCGAATACCGGCATGAACCTGTCATGCTCAACGAAGTGCTTGAGCAGCTCGATCTTTCCGAGGGATCCGTCGTGTGCGATTGCACCCTGGGCGGCGCTGGCCACTCTGTGAAGCTGGCCGCCGCAGTGGGGAAGACGGGCCTTCTGATCGGCATCGACCAGGACGACATGGCCCTCGCGGCGGCGCATAGGCGCCTGGACGTCGAGGCGCCCGACACGCCCCGCAAGCTCCTGAAGGGGAACTTCGGCGACTTGGACGAGCTCCTGTGCTCAGCGCAGGTGCCCGGCGTGGACGGCTTCCTGTTCGACCTGGGCGTCTCGAGCCCGCAGCTCGATATCCCTGGAAGGGGCTTCTCGTACCACGAGGACGCTCCACTTGATATGCGGATGGATCCGGGTAAAAACACCCTAAACGCAGCTGAGGTCGTAAACACCTATAACGAAGCAGACCTCGCCCGGATTCTACGCGTGTACGGGGAGGAGAAGTTCGCGAACCAGATCGCACGCCAAATCGTGCGGCGGCGCGAAGACGCTCCTCTTCGCACGACGGGGGACTTGGTGGAAGCGGTCAAGGCGGGCATCCCCGCCGCGGCGCGCCGCCACGGAGGCCACCCGGCGCGCAAGAGCTTCCAGGCGATCCGCATCGAGGTCAACCACGAACTCGATGTGCTCGAGCGGGGACTCGAAGCGGCGGTGCGCTGGGTGAATCCGGGAGGACGCATCTGCGTCATCTCGTACCATTCGCTCGAGGACCGCATCGTGAAGCACGTCTTCCAAGAGCAGAGCCAGGGGTGCATCTGCCCACCGGACATTCCGGTGTGCGTGTGCGGGCACGTGCCGGTGCTCAAGGTCATAACCCGCAAACCGCTGGTTGCGCAAGCCGATGAGGTGGAACGCAACCCACGGGCCCGGTCCGCCAAGATTCGCGTGGCTGAGCGTTTGTGATTCGCTCGTTACGTAGGAGTATTGGCGTTCCGTCCCACCGCGACTGCTTGAACGTACTTTAAACGCACTACTCCTACATGAGGGGACGGGGTTGCATACCATGGGTTATCGTCAATCAAACGCAGCATTCGCCTATGATATGCAACCCGCCGCGGCCCCCGCATACGGGTACCGCGAGGCTCCCCAGGCGCCCGAGCGCCCCCGTCTGCACGTCGTCACCGGTGCCGGCCGCGAGGCCGATCAGGCCGTGAGCCCCGCCTTCCTGGGCGTCATCAAGGCTTTCTGCGTGCTCATGGCGCTGTTTTGCATCGTGGGCGGCGCACGCGTGGCGCTCTCCACGGCAACGGCTTCCGTGCTCAATGCCAATGCCGAGCTTTCCGAATCGCTCGACGAGGGTCGCGACAAGAGCCGCGACCTCGAGGTTATGAATTCCGTGTACAGCTCCACGACGCGCATTCGCGACCTTGCTTCAGGTACCCTCGGTATGGTCGATCCCGACCGCACGGTCACGATTGACCTCTCTGACGGCACCACCGCCGACGCCTCGGCCGCTTCCGGACAGGACGCCGCGTCGGCAGAATAGGCGGCTTATGACGCAGCAGCGACCTTACGGGCGCGACGGCGGGCGCAACAGGTCCGGCCGCACGCCGCGCGACCGACGGAATGGCACGGGTGCCCAAGGCGCCCGCAGCCGTCGCACAACGCATCAGCAACACGATCTGCTCCACGGAGACATGTCGCGCGAGCCCATTTCGCGCCGTGTGCTCCTGCAGGGAGCGCTGGGTTTGGGCCTTGCGGGCGGCGTCTTCAAGCTTGCGCAGCACCAGATCTTCTATCACGACATCAATATGGAACGCATCGAGGCGCGCCGCACGACGCGCCCGGTGCTGTATGCCAAGCGCGGAACGCTGTACGACCGCAACGGCAACATCCTCGCCACGAGCGAGGACTGCACCAACATTGCGCTCAACACCAAAAACATCACGAAGAAAAACCGCAAGAAGGTCGTGAACGCCCTGGTGAAGTACCTGGGCGTCGACCGTGAATACGCCCAGGAGAAGGTCGAGCAGGATACCTCGTGGACCTACGTGGCGCGCAAGGTCGACCAGGAGGTCGCCGATGAGCTCATGGAGACGGGCCTTGCCGGCATCGAATATGAGCCCGCGATGCGCCGCGTGTATCCGTACGGGTCGCTCGCGTCGCAGGTGCTGGGTGTCGTCAACACCGACAACGTGGGCACGACCGGCCTCGAGTACCAATACGACGAGGCCCTGCAGGGCGAAAACGGCTGGATCGTGCGCGAACGCGCTCGTGACGGCTCGTATATCGCCGGAGGCGCCTACCAAAAGCAGGACGCCCAAGACGGCGAGGATATCGTGCTCACGCTCGATATCAATATTCAGGAGGCAGCCGAGGAGGCGCTGGCAAAGGCGATCTCGGACTCCGGTGCCCATTACGGCTCGGTGATCGTGACCGTGCCGTCCACGGGCGAGATTCTGGCAGCATGCTCGTGCCCCACCTATGACCAGGCAAACCTTTCGGAGGCGCGCACCGAAGACATGAACTTGCGCGTGGTGACGGACGCCTACGAGCCGGGAAGCGTCTTCAAGGCGCTCGTGTGCGGCATGGCGATCGACTTGGACCTCGTGGACACCGAGACCGAGTTCACCGTGCCCGCCCAAGTGCTCGCGGGTAGCGACTACGTGACCGACGTCGACGGGCGCGACTACACCATGGACATGACGGTGCGCGAGATCATGCGCCGCTCGTCCAACACGGGCATGATCTTGGTGGGGTCCGAGGTGGGAGCGGATAACTTCGCAAAATACCTCGACAAATACGAGTTGGGAAAGAAGTCCGGGGTCGATTTCCCCGGCGAGAACACGGGTATCGTGCGCAGCCGCGACGAGTACGACGGCGCGAGCGTCGCCGCCATGTCGTTCGGCCAGTCTATCGCCGTGTCTCCCATCGAGATGGTCCGCGCGATCTCGGCGATGGCGAACGGGGGCGTCATGACCACGCCGCACTTCGCCATGGCGCGCGCGGGCGAGAAGCTCGACTGGTCCGACGGCGACAAGCGCGTGGTGTCGGAGGAGACGGCCTCGAAGGTGGCCGACATGATGCTCACCGTCGTGGACGAGGGCACGGGCGAGGGCGGCCAGGTGCCCGGCTATGAGGTGTCGGGCAAGACCGGCACCGCCCAGCGCGCGAGCGAGAGCGGCGGGTACCAGGAGGGAAGCTACATGGCGTCGTTCATGGGCTTCGCTCCCACGCGCGACCCTCAAGTGCAGGCTTACGTCACGCTCGACGGCACGCCGCACCACCCGGAGGCGGCCGCCGTGCCGTTTGCGAGCGTCATGAAGACCGCGCTCAACGTGCTCGGTGTCAAGCCGACCCGCGTGGCGTCCGACGAGGAGGAATAGGCGGTGGGCGGCACCGCGGGCGCGAGGCACGCTTCACAGGGCCTGCACGAACGGTTCGCGCAACCGCGCTAGAATGACAGATTGCATATTTCCGGCAATTTCGGCTCGTAAGGAGCACTGCATGATAGAGATCGCAGTCAAGTATCTCGAGAAGATCACGGGTGCCAAACCGTGGACCGGCAACGCAGAGCGCATCTGCCGCGGCGTCGTGATTGACTCCCGTAAGGTGGAGGAGGATACGCTGTTCGTTGCGTTCCCGGGCGAGCGCGTCGACGGCAACGACTATGCGGCCGCGGCTATCGAGGCGGGCGCCGCCTGCGTCGTGCTCACGCGCGACCCCGCGCGCGACCTGATCCGCCTGGCGGACGAGCACGGGTGCGCCATCTTCACCTGCGAGGACCCTACGGAGTTTTTGCTGCTGCTGGCCCAGGGCTATCGCGCGCGCATGCGTTGCACGGTGATTGGCGTCACGGGTTCCATCGGCAAGACCACCACCAAAGACACGCTCGCGGCGCTGCTGTCCACGAGCTACCGCGTCCATGTGACGCAAGGAAACTACAACAACCTCATCGGCATGCCGCTCACCATCCTGTCTGCCCCGCGTGACACGCAGGTGCTCATCCTCGAGATGGGCATGGACGGCTTCGGGCAGATCGAGCGCCTCTCGCGTTGCGCCCAGCCCACCTACGCGGTCATCACCAAGATCGGCACCTCGCACATCGGCATGCTGGGCAGCCGCGAGAACATCGCGCGCGCCAAGGCCGAGATTTTGGCCGGCATGCCCGCCAGCAGCGAGAACTTCGAGGGGCACCATGCGGCGCTCGTACTGAACGGCGAGGACGACTTCACCCCGTTCATCATCGAGCACTTTGCCAAGCCCGCCGGGGTCGACGTCATCCTGTGCGGCACGAGCGATGACGACGACGTGAGCGCTCGCAACATCCAGGTGGAGGCCGACGGCTGCCCGGCGTTCGACATCACGTTCGAAGACGGCGCCCAGTTCCACACCAAGCTTGGCATCCCGGGTGCGCAGTCCGTGGTGAACGCCCTGTACGCCGCAGCCATCGCGCGCCGTCTGGGCATTGCCCAGTATGTTATCGACGAGGTGTTCGGCAAGCTCGAGATCACCGGTCGCCGCACGGACGTGCGCCGTGCGCAGTGCGGCGCACAGGTCATCGACGATTCATATAACGCCGCGCCCGAATCCATGGCTGCCGGCCTGAACCTGCTCGCAGAGCTTCCGACCTCGGGCGACCGCATCGCCATTTTGGGCGAGATGGGCGAGCTGGGCGAGGAGGGCCCGCGCCTGCACGAGCTCACCGGTGCCTATGCCGCCGCCAAGCAGCTCGACTTGCTGGTGTGCGTGGGCGGCGAGAACGCGCGCCACATGGCCGACGCCGCGCGCCTCATGGGCATGCCCGAGGACCGCGTCCGCGTCCTTCCCGACACCGACACCGTCATCGCCCGCATGGCGACGGCGATCCAGCCCGACGACCTCGTGCTTGTCAAGGGCTCGCGTTTCGTGGGACTCGACCGTTTCGTGGAAGAGGTGTGCTAGAAGATGTTCGGCAACCCGCTGTACCCCACCTATCAGACCTTCCTGTCGCTTGGCATCGCTGCCATCGTGGCTGCGGTGCTCATGCCGCTGTGGATTCGCATCCTGCGCTTCGAGGGCATCGGCCAGCAGGTGCGCGCCGACGGCCCGCAGCGCCATCTGGTGAAGCAGGGCACGCCCACCATGGGCGGCGTGGTGATCCTCATCGCCATCGTCATCACCTGCGTGCTCATGGCCGAACCCACCACAGAGCTGTTGCTCGTGGTGGGGGCTACGGTCGTCACCGGTCTGCTCGGCCTCATCGATGACGTCACGAGCGTCACGCACGGCCGCTCGCTTGGCCTCACGCCTCACGCGAAGATGATCGGCCTTACGCTCATCTGCGTCACGTTCTGCTTCATCGCCGTGAACTTCTGCGGTGTGCTGCCCCAGGTGCGCTTTCCGGGCGGCTTCATCATCGACCTCTCCGGTCTCATGACCGCCTTCGAGATCGGTGACCGCGCCTACTACATCCCGTGGATCTACATGGCCTTCACCTGGCTCGTCATCGCCGGCTTCTCCAACGCGGTGAACCTCACCGACGGCCTGGACGGTTTGGCGGGAGGCACCTCGATGATCGCGATGCTCATCATGGCCGCGATCGCGTTTTTGTGCAACGACTCCAACCTGTCTATCTTCTCCGCGTCCTGTGCAGGCGCCTGCCTGGGATTTCTGTGGTTCAACTGCTATCCGGCGAGCATCTTCATGGGCGACACCGGCTCGCTTGCGCTGGGCACCGCTTTTGCCTGCATGGGCCTGGTGACCAACACCGAGGTCGCCTCGCTCATCATCGGCGGCCTGTTTATCATCGAGGCGCTCTCGGTCATGGTGCAGGTCGTGAGCTTCAAGCTCACGGGCAAGCGCGTGTTCCTCATGGCGCCCATCCATCATCATTTCGAAAAGCTCGGCTGGGCCGAGACCAAGGTTGTGATCCGCTTTTGGATCGTCGCCGCAGCGTTCGGCGCCCTCGGTCTGGGCCTGTTCTTCCAATTGGGATAGTGATCTTTCATGCCGCTGCCGCAAACCTTCTCGCTTCTGGTATTGGGCCAGGGCTCGACTGGTCTTGATGTCGTCGCCTGGGCTTTGAAGCATAGCCCCGAGCGCGTGAGCTCCGTCACGGTTGTGGGCGGAGCGACCTCGGAGCCCACCGATCGCACGCGTGAGCTCGAGAGCGCGGGCGCCGTCTTCGTCTATGGTACGGAGCGGGTCGAGGGCCACTTCGATGTATGCGTGGCGAGCCCCGGCATCTCGGAGTATTCCGAATTCTTCGCGCAGGGCCGCATGCACGCCGATGAGATCATGGGCGAGCCCGAGTTCGCTTGGCGGCTGTCAAGCGCCCAGTGGTGCGCGGTCACCGGCACGAACGGCAAGACGACCACGACCTCGCTTTTGCATCACCTTATGCAGGCGGCAGGTATGAAGAGCGCCGCGGTGGGAAACATCGGCACGCCGACGATTGATGCGGTCGATGCGTACGGCGAGGATGCCTGGTTTGCCGCCGAGCTGTCGAGCTATCAGATCGCCACGAGCTCCGAGCTGCACCCGCGCTGCGCCGTTTTGCTCAACATCACGCCCGACCATCTGGCGTGGCACCGCACGCACGAAAACTACGCCCTTGCGAAGATCAAGCTGTTCGCCAACATGGATGAGCACGACCTTGTTATCGTCGACGTCGAGGACGAGGGCGTCATGGCCTTTGCCGACCGTATCTTCGTTCCGGGCAGGCGCGTGCTGTCGCTCGGCATCGCCGATGCCGGGTGCGCGGACGCTGCCTTCGTGCGGGAGGGGATGCTCACGGTGCGCCTGGCCGGCACGGAGCGTGAGCTCGTGCGCGCCGAGGAACTTGCCATCGCCGGCGAGCACAACGCGATCAACGCGCTCGCCGCATCTGCCGCAGCGCTGTTCTGCGGCGCCTCCGCCGACGCCGTCCGTCGGGGCCTGTTGAGCTTCCGGGCGCTCGAGCACCGCGTCGAGCCGTGTGGCGAGATCGACGGCGTGCGCTACTACAACGATTCGAAGGCGACGAACACTGACGCCGTGGAGAAGGCCCTCACCGCCTTCCCCGACGACGACGTCGTCTTGCTGCTGGGGGGCCACGACAAGGGCACGCCGCTCGAGGAGTTTTCCACCTATGTGTGCGATCACGTGCGCGCGGTCGTGTGCTTCGGTGAGGCCCGCGCTCGCTTCCGCAACGCTTTGGAGGAAGCGGACCGCAACCAGGATGTCGACATAGCCGAGGCGGACGACCTGTGCGACGCCGTCGATGTCGCCCGCTCGCTCGCCCAGCGCGGCGATGTGGTGCTGCTTTCGCCCGCCTGTTCGTCGTTCGACGAGTTCTCGGGCTACGAGGAGCGCGGCCGTCGCTTCAAGGAGTATCTGGACGAGCTGCGCGCAACGCGCTCGCTCGCGGAATAGAGAGGCCAGACGATTGACCAGGAGCCCACGCGCAACCAGAACCGCCCGGCTTGCGGGTGCGCCCGCTCGCGTCGGCGCGCCTGCGGTCGACGAGCGCGCCGCCCGCAGGGCGCGTTCCGCCTCGCAGCGCAGCGACCTTGCCGAGCAGCTCATTCGCGGCGTGCCCGCGCGTATCATGCGCCCGCGGCTCGTCTTTTTGGCTTGCCTGGTTGCCGTCGTGGCATTCGGCTTGCTCATGGTGTATTCCGCCTCGTCGGTCACGGCCATGAAGGAATCGGGCGACCCTACGTATTTCTTGGTGCGTCAAGCGGTATTCGCCGTTTTGGGCGCCGGCTTTGTCGCCGCGCTCGCATCGCGGCGTTTCCCTTGGGACCTGCTGCGCACCGACGCCATCTGGTGGCTGTGGGGCGTATGCCTGGTGCTGCTCATCGTCGTTGCGCTCATGGGCGCGGGCTCGCGCGGCGCGGTGCGCTGGATCAGCATCGGCAACGTCTTCACGCTGCAGCCCTCTGAGTTCTTGAAGCCCGTCATGATCTTGCTGGTGTCGAAGCTCCTTTCCGACTACTACGAAACCGAGTCGATCGACACGCAAACGTTTCTTGCGAAGATGGCGATCGGTGTCGTGGTGCCGCTTATCTTCATCTTCTTCCAGCCCGACCTGGGCACGACCATCATCATCGGTTTCACGGTCTTCATGCTCATGGTGCTCGCAGGCATCTCCAAGAGCGTCGTCGGCGGTGTCATCGTGGTGGCGGCAGTGGCCATCGCCATCGCCATCGCCATCGCTCCCTACCGCATGGAGCGCCTGCTCATGGCGGGCGATCCGTGGAGTGACCCGTACGGCGACGGCTACCAGGCGACGCTCGCCATCATGGCGTTCGCCTCCGGCGGCCTGTTCGGCCGCGGGATCGGCGGGTCGACGATGAAGTACTTCTACCTGCCGGAGGCCCATAACGACTACATCCTCGCCATCATCGGCGAGGAGCTCGGCTTCTTCGGCACGCTGGCGTTTTTCGCCGTGTTCGCTGCCATGGTCTACGCCGCGTTCGCCATAGCCAAGCATTCTCCGAGCCGCTACGGTGCGTTCGTGGCAGAGGGCTGCGCGACCATCATCATGGCTCAGTTTTTGGTGAACGCGCTGGGTATCCTGGGTCTCATCCCCATGACCGGCAAGACCATGCCGTTCATTTCGTATGGCGGCTCGTCGCTTATCGCCTCGCTCATCCTCGCCGGCCTCATCCTGCGCGTCTCCATCGAGAGCAACACCTCGGCGCCCTATGAGGCACGTCGCGCGCGGTTCGCCGTGATGTCGGAGGAAGACGCGATCTCGGACCACCTGGGCCGCTCGACGGCCGGCGAGCCGCGCGTTCGCACGGGCAGGGGCTCCGGCTCCCGCACGGACGGCTTTTCTGTGTACGATGGAGCCGGCGGACGCTCGACGTCCGCATCGGGCGGGACGCGCCGGTCCCCGTTTGCCGCGCGCGGCGAGCGCCGTGGCAACGATGGGGGATACGGGCGCGTAGACTTGCATGGTGACCCAGCGGACCGCCTGCGCGACCGAGGGCCGCGCGTGCGCGACGGGCGCCGCGGATCGTCCACTTCGAGAAGGGACCGATATGACCGATAGACTCTCTGTTGCCATAGCCGCCGGCGGCACCGCCGGTCATGTGAACCCGGCGCTTGCGCTTGCCGAGGAGCTCGATGCCCGCGGTCACCGTGTGCGGTTCTTCGGCCAGACGCGCCGTCTTGAAGGCAAGCTCGTCCCTCAGGCAGGTTTTGACTTCTTCCCGGTCGAAGTCACGGGTTTTGACCGCGAGCGTCCGTGGACGCTGGCGACCGCGCTGCTGCATCTCGCACGCGAGGAGCGTCGCCTGGTGCGTACGTTTACCTCCGATCCTTCCCTGAAACCTGACGTCGCCGTGGGCTTCGGCGCCTACGTCGAGCTTCCGCTCATGCGCGCCGCCGCGAAGATGGGTATTCCCGTGGTGCTGCACGAGCAGAATTCTGTGCCCGGCCTCGCCAACAAGCAGTCCGCGAAGCAGGCTTCGCTCGTGGCCATCGCGCAGCCCAGCGTGCGCGCGGTGTTCGAGAAGCATGCAGGTCCGGCCACGCGCATCGAGTTCACGGGTAACCCCGTGCGCAACTCGGTGCTCGCAGGCGATCGCGCGCGCGGTCGGGCCGTGCTGGGCGTTCCCGAGGATGCGACGCTGCTGCTCGTGTTCGGTGGCTCGCTCGGTGCGCACCACCTCAACCAACGGATGACGGAGCTCAAGCAGCGCCTGTTGGGCATCGATGGCGTCTACGTGGTCCACTCGACCGGTGCAGATGACTTCGAGGCCACGAAGGCGGCGTTGGCCTGCACACCGGAGGAGGAGAAGCGCTACCGCGTTCAGCCCTACATCGATAACATGGGCGATATGCTCGCCGCCGCCGACCTGGTGCTGTCGCGCTCCGGCGCGTCCTCGGTCGCCGAGATCGCGGCGCTCGCCGTGCCCGCGGTGCTCGTGCCGTACCCGCTCGCCACGGCCGACCATCAAACCACGAACGCCCGCTACCTGGTCGATGCTGGCGCCGCGGTGATGTTTGCCGATGCCGATATCGATGGCGAGCCGTTTGCCTCCGAGCTCATCGACCTGCTCGCGCAGCCGAATCGCCGCGAGGCCATGCGCGCCGCTGCGCGCGGGCTCGAGCAGGATCGCGCCGCAGCCGCCTTGGCCGACGCCATCGAAGGGGTCTGCGCCTAAGGCCGCCCGATTCCAGATATTTGCCTGCGGGCCCGTTTCGCACTATGCGGAGCGGGCCTGTATTCGCTGCAACCCGCGATTTCATCCCTCCCGCCATGCGATGGTTTGCGTTACAGTAAGAGACTGTTGCACAACATCGTCGTCCCAAGGGGAGACCAACGCATATGGCACAGTTCACTTCGAATGGGGAGCCCACGTTCAAGAGCGCCCACTTTATCGGCATCGGCGGCGCGGGCATGAGCGCCATCGCGCTCATCCTGCACGAGCGCGGCTTCCGCATCACCGGCTCCGACCTCAAGACCTCCCGCTACATCCGTCAGCTCACGCGCGCCGGCATCGAGGTGCACGTGGGTCACGAGGCGCACACGGTCGATGAGGTCAACCCCGACGTCGTGGTCGTTTCCACTGCCATCCCCGACACCAACCCCGAGGTCATCCGTGCCCTCGAACTCGGTATTCCCGTCTGGCCGCGCGCCCAGATGCTCTCGGTGCTCTCGCACGGCCACACGACGGTCGCCATCGCCGGCACGCACGGCAAGACCACCACGTCTTCCATGTGCGCCACCATGCTCGACCGCATGGGCCTCGACCCGAGCTTCCTCATCGGCGGCATCGTCGAGGGCTATGACACCAACGGCCGTAACGGCTCGAGCGAGTACTTTGTCTCCGAGGCTGACGAGTCCGACCGCTCCTTCCTCTACCTCGATCCCAACGTGGTCGTCGTCACCAACGTCGAGGCCGATCACCTTGACCACTATTCCGGTCTTGAGGAGATCGAGGAGACCTTCGTCAAGTTCATGGGCCTCGTGGGGGAGAGCGGCACCGTCATCGTGTGCGGCGAGTTCCCGCATCTGGTCGAGCTTGCCCGCTCCACGGGTCGCCGCGTGTTGACGTACGGCTTCGATTCCTCGTGCGATGTGGTGTGCACGCCGCGCGAGGGCGGTCATGCGCTTGCGTCGGTCTTCGACGTCACGCTGCCCGATGGCGCGCAGCGCACCGTCACCATCAAGAGCAACCCCGGCCGCCACAACATGCTCAACGCCAGCGCTTCGCTGACCGTTGCCTGGGCGCTGGGCCAGGATACCGAGGCTGCCGCCAAGGCACTCTCCACGTTCGAGGGCGTGCGCCGTCGTTTCACCCATGTTGCCGACGTGAACGGCGTCACGCTCGTGGACGACTACGGCCATCATCCCACCGAGATCGCCGCGACGCTTGCCGCCGCGAGCTCGCTTGACTTCAACAAGGTCGTCGTCGTGTTCCAGCCGCACCGCTATTCGCGCCTGCAGGCGCTCGCCGACGAGTTCGCCGACGCCTTCGCGAAGGCCGACGTGCTGGTGCTCATCGACGTGTTCTCCGCCGGCGAGATGCCCATTCCCGGCGTTACGAGCAAGATGCTCGCCGACCTGGTGGCCGAGCGCCATCCCGGCAAGCGCGTGTTCTACGCACCCGACCGCGCCTCCCTCATGGCGCGCCTGGATGCCGAGGCGCAGCCCGGTGACCTGCTCATTACCATGGGCGCCGGCGACGTGACGCAGGTCGGCCCCGAGTACCTGGAGCACGTGGCCGATTCCAAGAAGGACAACCGATAGGCGATGGGCCTGTTCAACGCCATGATGTCGCTTTCGGGCGCCATCGATACCGACGCGATCGAAAACGAGCGCCTGGCTCGCCATACAAGCTACCGCATCGGCGGGCAGGCCGATCTGTTCCTCACGTGCCACAGCTACCACGCGCTGCGCCGTGCCGTCGAGATTCTCTCGCGCGAGCAGGTGCCGTGGGTCATCGTGGGCAAGGGTTCGAACCTGCTGGTCGCCGACACCGGTTACCGCGGCGCGGTCATCACGCTGGGCCGCGAGTTCCAGCGCACGGTGCTCGCCGAGGACGGGGTCACGCTCACCGTGGGCGCGGGCGTCATTCTCGCGCGCCTGGTCAACGACGCCTTCACCAAGGGGCTGTCGGGTCTTGAGTTCGCCGTGGGCATTCCCGGAACCGTGGGCGGCGCCGTCTCCATGAACGCCGGCACGCGCCAGGAGTGGATCGGCTCGCTCATCGAGGACGTGGTGACCTACAAGCCCGGCGCCGGCCTGCGCCACTATGCGCACGACGACGTGTACTGGGCGTACCGCGAGAACGGCATTCCTCGCGACGAGATCATTCTCGAGGTGACGCTCAAGCTTCACCTGGGTGACAAGCCCGAGATCCGTGCCGAGATGGAGCGCTCGCTGCTCCGTCGCCGTCGCACGCAGCCCATCGGCACCGCTTCATGCGGGTCGGTGTTCCGCAATCCTCCCGGAAGAAGTGTGGGAGCTATGGTCGAGGAATGCGGATTGAAGGGTTTTTCGGTTGGAGGGGCCGAGGTGTCGCCCGTTCACGCTAACTTTATTGTGAACAACGGCAATGCGACCGCAAACGATGTGGTCTCCGTTATCCAGCACGTGTACGACAAGGTAAAGGAAGCGTATGGCGTCGAGCTCAAGCCGGAAGTCAAATTCCTCGGCTTCTAAGCAGAAGCCCACGTTCCGCCGCTCTTCGGGAGCCGCTTCCGTCCGCACGTCAAAACCTGCATCCGCAAAGCCCGCGGCCGCGCCCGCCGCTCCTAAGAAGGTTCCCGCGCGCACCTATACGGCGCCCACGAAGCATGCCGCGGTCAATCGCGTGACGACTGCGCGCGCCGCTCGCCCCAAGGTAAAGCCTGCGGTCAAGCCTGCCGTTTCTCCCACGAAGCGCCAGGCGTCCGTCAAGCGCGCGGCCACTGCGGCAAAGACGGCCCGTGCCGCCGCTCCCGCGCGGCGCGCTGCAGCCCCGGCGCCCGCCAAGCGCGCGGCAGCGCCGGCACCGCGCCGGCAGGCATCGGCCGCGCCCGCCGCGAAACCCAAGCGCTCGCTGTCGCTTCCGGTTTCCATTCCCAAGAAGAAGGCATCGCAGGCCCCTGCACAGAAGCAGTCGGCTATCAAGCCGTCTGCAGGCATCGTGCGCGCGGTCGCACCGACCGCCAAAAAACTCTCGTTGCCGTTTGGCGCAAAGGGCAAGGATGGCGCCAAGGCTAAAGCTAAAACCAAGCCCATACGCAGCGCTGCAGGCGATGCCAAGCCTAAGCGCAGCTTCACCGCTGCGTCCGAGAACGCGACGCGCATCATGCGCATCGCTGCTGCGGCGTTCATCTCGATCGCCATCGTGTTCGGTCTCGGCGCCGCCGTGATCGTTAACTCGGGCTTCTTCTCGGTGAGCGATGTGGTCATCAACGGGAGCGCGCACGTGCCCCAGCAGACGGTCGAGCAGCTCATCGATGTTCCCGAGGGCTCCACGCTCTTCAACCTCGATGACGACCAGATCACCGAGGCGCTCATGCAGAACCCTTGGGTGGAGAGCGTGAAGATCGAGCGCGAATTCCCCCACACCATCACCATCACGCCGGTCGAGTGCCAGGTGTCTGCCATCGCCTACATCGTGTCCGATGACGTTGCCTGGGCCATCAGCGCCGACGACCGTTGGATCGCTCCGGTGTCCATCGCCGAAACCGCCGACTCCACCGGCACGGTCGTACCTTCCGACGATTCGACGGACGCCGCGGACGGGGAGGATGCCGATGGCACCGCGGACGACGAGGAGTCCGTAGACAGCGAGGAGCAGCTGGACGAGGAATCCGGCGATTCCGAGGAGACGGACGGCGAGGGCGAAGACGGCGAGGGTGCCGAGAACGTGGACGCTGAGCAGGGGCTGACCGAGCAGGAGCTCCAGAATCGGACCGTGCGCATTGAGGCTGCCGTCGAGGTCGCCCAGCAGGCGGGGGCCGTGCTGCTCACCGATGTGGGCACCGATGTGACGCCTTCCAGCGGCCGCGATGTTTCCTCGGAGGTGATCCTTGCGGGACTGAAGTACGCGCAGGGGTTCAGCAGCGAGTTCCGCGCCATGATCAAGGACATCTCCGTTCCCTCAATCGAGGCGATTTCTGCGAACCTGTTCTCGGGCGTTGAGGTTTCGCTGGGTGCGCCTGAGGACATCCAGCAAAAGGAACAGGTTATCCGCCAGCTGCTCGAGCAGGAGCCGGGTGTGACCTACATCAACGTGCGCGTTGCCGACGCCTATTCCTTCCGCAGCGCCGACGTATAGCGCATCACTTGACACTGCGTAATGCGGGTGCACTTGAAGCGCTGGTGGAAGCCGCCATTGCCCGTCCGGTGAACGGTTTTGCTGTCTACCTGCGGATTTCATAAAACGTATAACCTAAAGTTGACTTCTACCTCGAAATTGTGCAAAGATACAGCGGTTTACCTCGACATTTAATCTGTACTTGAGGGTTATAGTCGAAAGGCCGCCAAGCGCTTATACCGGATGTTCGGAGGACCGAAGGATGCACGAGAACGATATCAACAACTACCTTGCCGTCATCAAGGTTGTCGGTGTGGGCGGCGGCGGTACGAACGCCGTCAACCGCATGATCGAGGAGGGCATCCGCGGCGTCGAGTTCGTCGCCATCAATACCGATGCGCAGGCTCTCGCCATCTCCGACGCCGACATCAAGGTGCACATCGGTACCGACCTCACGCGCGGCCTGGGCGCCGGCGCCAACCCCGAGGTCGGCCGTAAGGCTGCCGACGAGTCGCGCGACGATATCGCCGAGGCGCTTGCCGGTGCCGACATGGTCTTCATCACCGCCGGCGAGGGCGGCGGCACCGGTACCGGTGCGGCTCCAATTGTTGCCGACATCGCCATGAACGACGTGGGCGCGCTCACCGTAGCCGTTGTGACCAAGCCCTTCACCTTCGAGGGCCGCAAGCGCAAGGCCAGCGCCGAGGAGGGCATCCAGACCCTGTCCGAGTGCGTCGATACCATGATCGTCATCCCTAACGATAAGCTGCTCGACATCGCCGAGAAGAAGACCACGATGCTCGAGGCCTTCGCCATGGCCGATGCCGTGTTGTCGCAGGGCACCCAGGGCATCACGGACCTCATCACCGTCCCCGGCATCATCAACCTCGACTTCGCTGACGTGAAGACCATCATGAAGCAGGCCGGTACGGCCATGATGGGCATCGGCACCGCTTCGGGCGACACCCGTGCCGTCGATGCCGCCCAGCAGGCTATCTCCAGCCCGCTGCTCGAGAGCTCCATCGATGGCGCGACCCGCGTGCTGCTGTCCATCGCCGGCTCCAAGGACCTCGGCATCCAGGAGATCAACGACGCCGCAGACCTCGTTGCCAATGCGGTCGACCCCGAGGCGAACATCATCTTCGGTACCGTTGTCGACGAGTCCCTGGGCGATCAGGTGCGCATCACCGTTATCGCCACCGGCTTCTCCGATGCTAACGTCAACCGTCAGGACCAGCTCTTCGGCCAGGCAGCTCCGGCATCTCGTCCCGAGCCGCAGCACACCGCTCCGTCTGCCGCCCAGAGCGCCCCGACGCGCAACATTGGTGGCACTGAGCTCCCGAACTTCGGTAATGACCAGTTCGAGCTGCCCGACTTCCTCAAGCGCGGCAACTTCTAATTCCGCTCTCTTTCAGATTGCGCAAGCGCGGCCCGAGTTATCGAGCCGCGCTTGGGAAAAAGGGGACAGGCACTTATTTCCCACCGGTGGGAAATAAGTGCCTGTCCCCTTTTTCCCAAATTGGCGAAAGTTTGTAGCGGGTGCCTTTGGGGGACAATAGGGCCAGTACTTCGATTTTCACATGAGGGGAGACTCCCTATGCTCGACCGTATTTCGCACGATGGCGTCACGCTCGTCGAGGGCGCACGCGGTCCCATCCGCTTCGGCTTCACGGAGCGTACGGGCGGCGTGTCCCAGGCTCCCTATGCCTCGCTGAACCTCGGCACGCACGTGGGCGACGACCCGGCTGCTGTGGCCGAGAACCGTCGGCGTGTGCTCGCGGTTTTGGGGGCGGACGGTCTCGAAGAGCGCCTGCTCGTGCCCAACCAGGTTCACGGCGATGAGGTTGCTGTTGTCGCGTCTGCCGACGAGGAGGAGCTTGCGCGAGTCCGTGCGCTCATAGCCGAAGGGACAGATGCCATCGTATGCACGGCTGCCCGCGTTCCGGTCATGTTGTGCTACGCCGATTGCGTGCCCGTGGTGCTCGTATGCGATTGCGGGTTTGCCGTTGTCCACTCCGGCTGGAAGGGTACGTACGCGGGAATCGCGGGGAAGGCGGCGCGCCTGCTTGCGGATGCCGCGGGCGTGGATGCATCTCAGATCGACGCGTACATCGGCCCGCATATCCTCGGTGATGAATACGAGGTGTCCGAAGAGCTCATGGAACAATTTGCCGAGCGCTTCCAGAGCATCGACGCGGCGGCGGGCCGCCTGCTCGATCTGTCTTGTGCCATCCGCGAGGTACTTGCCGCAGCGGGTGTCAGCTCTGATCGTGTGCACGACCTTGAGCTTTCGACCATGCGCGACAACGATCGGTTCTTCTCGTACCGCGCCGAGCACGGCACATGTGGCCGCCATGCGGCCGTGGCGGTGATGCTGTAGGGGGGGGGACATCCCGCCTGCGTGCGCCAAACAGGAGCACATATCCATGTAATCAGATTCCTGCGGAGCCTTTACAAGCGCTTGACACTGCCTCGCTACACTGAATGAGGTTGTACGGGGATATGCTGTCGCGCGCAAAGGCGGCATCCGACCGGTATGCGCTCAGGCACCCGGCGCCCCACCTACTGATTGGAGATATGTCATGCGCAAGATGTTCTCACGCCAGCTCGTCGAGGCGCGCCACGAGATGCTTTCCATCTACGAGGCCGTCGACCTCACGCTGCACGATGCCGTCCGCGCGTTCGTCACCGACGATAAGAAGCTCGCGGCGAAGGCGCAGAGCAAGACTCTGCAGATCGACGCCCGTTGCGCGAACCTCGAGGCCGTGTGCTACAACCTCATCGCTACGCAAAGCCCGGTCGCATCGGATTTCCGCTTGCTGCAGACGGTCATCAACATCGAGTTCAACCTCCAGCGCATGTGCGACAAGGTCCGCCGCATCGCCCGCGCGGCCAAACACAAGGTCAACTCCGACATTGAGCTACCCGCCGAGCTCGTCGAGATCATCGAGCAGGAGGCCGCCTACGTCTATCGCATCGTGGGCAACTGCATCTCGGTGCTCGTGTGCAACGACCTCACCGTGATGCGCGACCTGCTCGTGCAGGACGACAGCGTACACGAGCTGTACGAAGAGTTCTTCCGCGCCTACAACCGCATGGCTTCCATCGAGCTCGCCGACGACAGCACCTACGACGACCTGCGCCGCGCCATCATGGTGTCGCGTTACCTGGACCGCATTGCGTCCATCTCCATAGACGCTACGAGCTCGCTGTCCTTCCTCCTCACCGGACAGCGCCTCTCTATCGCCGATATCGCCGAGATCGATGACGATGAGCTCGAGGCCATGCGCGTCCCCTCCGGCGAGGGCGTGATCCTGCAGCCCGTGAGCGATGCGCGCTATGTGGCGGCCATCCCGCAAGACGAGATCAGCGACGGCCTCAAGGCGCTCATCGCTCGCGCGCAGGCCGGCGATGACGACGTGGAGGACGAAGCTTAGGTTTCAGACGCTTCCATCCGCTTCGCTTCACGGCGATTCTCTTGTGAATAGACGGTTATTTGGGCACGGCTCCGCGCAAGCGGGGCCGTGCTTTCGGTATACCATAGGGGAGTAACGCGAAGTGAAGAAGGATTAGATGGATACTTACGAGGATATGGTCGCTGAGCGCCGGGTACAGATCTGCGCGCGCATGGATGATGCGCTTTCTCGTTCCGGTCGCTCGTCAGACGACGTGACGCTCGTCGCGGTGTCGAAGACGGTGGGGACCGATGAGGTCGTCGCTGCCATCCGTGCCGGGTATCGCGTTTTCGGCGAGAACCGTCCCCAGGAGCTCGTGAGGAAGATGGGCGAGCTGGGCGATCGCACGGGATTGCCGCAGGTGCGTTTCGACATGATCGGCAATCTTCAGACCAACAAGATCAATGCGGTCTTGGGGCGTGCCGTCCTCATCCACTCTATCGGTTCTGCGCACCTAGCCGAGGCCGTCTCGACGCGTGCCGCGCGCCGCATCGAGACCGGCGAGCTTCAGTCTGCGGTTGATGTGCTGCTCGAGGTCAACGTGAGCGGCGAGGAGACCAAATCCGGTTTCGCCCCCGATGAGGTCCGCGCATCCATGGAGCACCTCATGGAGCTTTCCGGTATTCGCATCCGCGGGCTTATGACCATGGCCCCTCGCGGGGATAAAGGTGCAGCACGCGCGACGTTTTCGGGGCTGCGCGAGCTGCGCGATGAGCTCTCCTCGGTGTATGGCATCGAGCTTCCGGAGCTGTCCTGCGGCATGAGCGAGGACTTCGATATCGCGCTCGAGGAGGGTTCAACGATCGTTCGGCTGGGTAGAGTGGTGTTTGACCCGGCTTTTGCTCTACAATAGGAGTGCTTGGCGTTTTGTCGAGCCTGCACCACACAGAGGATATCCGCAGCACGGGCAGAGAGGTACCATCGTGAGCTTCCTAGACGACATCAAGAACAAGATTGCGGCCCACACGCAGGGTTTTGGAAACGACGACTATGCGGACGAAGAGGGCTACGCCGACGAGTATTACGAAGGCGACGAGGGCTATGACGACCGTGGATACGGCGAGTCCGACTACGGCTACGAGCAGCCCGAGCCGAGCCACGGCTTGCTGGGCCAGACCCATCGCGGCGAGGCCGAGTCCGTAGCGGTCTACACCCGCAGCGGCCAGCTCGTAGGCGATGCCGATCGTCACGCCACGACGTTCAACCCGCCTTCCCGCAGCTCCGATGCTGCCTATCGTCCCGGCGCGTACGACACCCCTTCGAGCTACGCCGAGGCGCGCCGTCAGGCACCTGCGTACAATGCTGCCCCCGCTTCGGATGCCTCTGCGCACATCAACGCTGTCGTGAACGGTACCCCGCAGCTGCCTGCCTACGTGCTTCGTCCCGAGAGCTATGACGACGTCGAGACGGTCGTGCGCCGCGTGCGTACCCGCCAGCCGGTCGCGCTCATCTTCGTGGGCGTGCGCACCGAGGTGGCCAAGCGCGTGCTCGACTTCAGCTACGGCTTCGCGTGCGGCCTGGGCGCCACCATCAAGGAGCTGGGCGACCGCGTTTTCATCGTGCTGCCGCAGGGCTGCGAGGTCAAGGATTCCGATCTGGCCAAGCTGCGTGCGGACGGCTATCTCAAGTAATCGAGGAGTTCGATCACCATTTACACCCTGGTTCAGGCTATCTCCACGCTCGTGGGCTTCTACGAGCTGCTGATTGTTATCTATTGCCTGCTGTCATGGTTTCCCATGCGGCAGGGCGGTATCGTGTACGATTTCGCCGTCGTGCTCGATCGGCTAGTCGGCCCGTACCTCAACTTCTTCCGACGCATCATCCCGCCCATGGGCGGCATCGACTTTTCGCCGGTTGTTGCACTTATTGCGTTGAGTCTGGCGGAACGGCTGGTATTCAATATAATCTTATAAGGTGACACGAGGCTGCCGGAAGATGCGGCATCGCCTTCAGTGATGAAAAGGAGTACAAACATGGCTATCACCCCTGCTGACATCCAGGCTCAGACGTTCTCCGAGGCCAAGCGCGGCTATGACCCCGGTGAGGTCGATGTGTTCCTCGAGCAGGTGTCCGCTGAAGTCGACGCCATGCTCAACAAGATCGTTGACCTGAAGAACCGTCTGACCATGACCGAGCAGCAGCTCTCCGACACCCAGGCTCAGCTTGCCGAGGCCCAGGCCGCTCCCGCGCCCGAGCCGGTTGTCGCCCCTGCTCCCGGGCCCGCCTACGGCGCGAGCGAGCGTCAGATCTCCGCCGCCCTCATCGCCGCCCAGCAGACGGCTGACAACATCATCGCCGAGGCCCGCGAGAACGCCGAGCGCATCCGCAACGACGCCGATGCCAAGGCCCGTGAGGTCATCCGCCAGGCGCTCGCCGAGAAGCAGAGCGAGATCGAGGAGATCGATCGCCTCAAGGCTTCCCGCGAGGAGTTCAAGAGCGAGTACCTCAAGCTTATCCAGCACTTCATGGACGACGCTCAGAATTCCTTCCCCAGCAACCTGCTGAGCTCCACCCCCAGCGGCTCCGCCGCCTCGACCCCTGTGGTCGAGACCCCCGTCGCTCCCGTTCCCGAGCCGGCTCCCGCTCCGGTCATGGGCGGCGACCCCTTTGCTCCGGTCGACGACTTCGGCATGGACGACCTCGACTAAGGTCTGCGTGCACGCATAGCGCTTTGATTCGGGCCCGCTTCTCGCGAGGGAAGCGGGCCCGTTTGCGTTTTGATACCGTCATCCGTCGTGAATCTGTACGTTTTGCCCGACCGGGCCCATGCAGCGGAATAGTGGGAGGCAACGATCGCTTCAGATGCTACAATGTGCCCTTGCAAAGCGGGCCAGACGGTCGCGCGACCGGGGGAGACCCCGGCGTGAGGAAAGTCCGGGCTCCACAGGGCAGGATGCTGGCTAACGGCCAGGCGGGGCGACCCGACGGAAAGTGCCGCAGAAAAGAAGACTCCCACCTGCGCGTATGCGTAAAGGGAAAAGCTGAAACGGTGGTGTAAGAGACCACCAGCGTCGCGGCAACGCGGCGGCTTGGTAAACCCCATCCGGAGCAAGCGCGAATAGGAGCGCGATGGGCCGGCCCGGTCCGCGCTCGGGTAGCGTGCGAGGAGCCGCACGGTGACGTGTGCGCCAAGATAAATGACCGTTCTCGACAGAACCCGGCTTATCGGTCCGCTTTGCGCCGTCCACGCTTTATTGCGTCTGGTTAGACATACCATTTGAGCAGGTAAAATGGTCTTCAGCGCACTTGTAGGTCGCTGTGAGATCTCCCATGTAAGCGTGGCACCTTACAAAACCCTTACAAACGAGAACCAATGTAACGTGTTGGCTAAGATACGGTAAAGTGCTACGCTTTACACCGCGCATACGCGCAGGAATCCGGGCTGTTTTGGCTGTTTTACCGCCCGGCGCCCGCCACACGTTGCGCCCTCGGCCACATTGCCCCTATGGCTGTCGTCACAGTCAACCGGGCCGGGGTCCGCACGCGTCTCGACGGAGGAGTTTGGCGTTTTGGAAGTCTCACTAACTGAATTCTTGGGCCAGGTCACCACGAATCCGATTATGGCGATTTCGGTTCTCCTGACCCTGGGTGTCATCTTCGTCAACGGCTGGACGGATGCCCCGAACGCAATCGCCACCTGCATCTCGACACGTTGCATGAACGTGCGCCCCGCGATCATCATGAGCGCGATCTTCAATTTCCTTGGCGTCTTGATCATGACGCACCTCAACGCATCCGTAGCATCCACAATCAGCAATATGGTCGATTTCGGCGGCGATACGCACGAGGCGCTTATCGCGCTGTGCGCTGCGTTGTTCTCGATCGTGGTCTACAGCGTGGGGGCGTCCATTTTCGGCATTCCCACCAGCGAGAGCCACAGCCTCATTGCTGGCCTTACGGGCGCTGCGCTGGCCATTCAAAACGGCCTGGGCGGCGTCAACATGGACGAGTGGGTCAAGGTGCTCTACGGCCTGGTGCTGAGCCTTGTTTTGGGCTTCGCCATCGGCTGGGGCATATGCAAGCTGCTCACCATCGTATGCGCCAACATAGACCGACGAAAAGCCAACGGTGCCTTCACGTACCTGCAGATCTTCGGTGCTGCCGCCATGAGCTTCATGCACGGCGCCCAGGATGGCCAGAAATTCATCGGCGTGTTGCTGCTGGGCGTTGCTTTCTGCAACGGTCAGCCCGATGTCTCCGGCGCCGTCATTCCCGTGTGGCTCATGCTGCTGTGCTCCGTCGTCATGGGCGTCGGCACGAGCGTGGGCGGCGAGAAGATCATCAAGTCCGTGGGCATGGACATGGTGAAGCTCGAGAAGTTCCAGGGTTTCTCTGCGGACCTCGCGGGCGCCTTCTGCATCATGCTCTCCACTGTGTTCGGCATCCCCGTGTCCACCACGCACACCAAGACGAGCGCCATCATGGGCGTCGGCGCGGTGAAGCGCATTTCGGCCATCAATTTCTCCGTGGTGAAGGACATGGTGCTCACCTGGGTGTTCACGTTCCCGGGCTGCGGCCTCATCAGCTTCGTCATGGCCAAGATTTTCATGATGCTGTTCTAATTTCGACCTGTATGCCGGCACGTCCGCACGTGCCGGCTTTTCATGTGCAAGACAACCTGTGAAAGGTAGGAACTGTGGCTAGGAAAAACGACTCGTTCTATTTTGACTCGTTCCAGGCATGTGCTGAGCTGTCGTGCAAGGGTGCCCGCCTGCTGGCGGACATCATGCGCTCGTACGACCCCGATACGCTGAAGCAGCGTATGGACGAGATGCATGCAATCGAGCAAGCCGCCGACGAGTACAAGCACGAGGTGCTCGATGCCCTCGTGACGGCGTTCGTCACGCCCATCGAGCGCGAGGATATCGCGCAGCTGAGTGATTTGCTCGATACTGTCGTCGATCGGATTGAGGGCGTGCTGCTGCGACTGTACTTCAACAACATCCGCACCATCCGTCCCGATTCCCTCGAGCTCGTCGAGAAGATCGAGAGCTCCTGCTCCGAGATGGTGAAGTTGCTGCAGGAGCTTCCGCAGTTCAAGCGTTCCAAGACCCTGCGCGACACGGTCATCCACATCAACAGCATCGAGGAGGAGGCTGATTCGCTCTATATCGAGGCGATGCACAGCCTGCACACCAACTGCACCGATCCCATGGAGGTCTTCACCTGGCATGAGATCTACACCTTCCTGGAGTATTGCGTCGACAGCGTCGAGCACGTCGCCGACGTCGTTGACAGCATTGTGATGAAGAATAGCTAAGGGGGACGAACCTATGCGGGCCCATGGTCGGGTTTTCGCTTGTCCTCGGCCTGCGGCCTGCGGAATCGCGAAAACCCGACCATGGGCCCGCTTCATCTCCCTTGGCTGATTCGGGGCTAGGGTTTGGTTCGTGGCGTGGTGCTGCCTGCGACCTGGCGGGGACGAGGCCTTTGCGGTTGCAAAGGCCCCGTCCCCTTGGTTTATAGTGGGTTGAGACGGTATTTTCGTGCTAAGAGGTGCTGCGTGGAGAGTTACATCACTCTGAGGGCTGGGGTTGAGGCTTGCGGGGAGTTCGTGGACCGTAAAAGCCGGTTCATCGCGCAGCTGGTGCATGTGGAGTCCGAGGAAGAGGCCGCAGCGCATCAGGCGGCGGTTCGCGCGAAGCATTATGATGCGCGGCACAACGTGCCTGCCTGGATTCTGGTGGACGGACGCGAGCGAGCGAGCGATGATGGAGAACCTCAGCGCACGAGCGGTCTGCCGACGCTCGAGGTGCTGCGCGGGGCAGGGCTGAAAGACGTCTGCTGCGTGACGACGCGGTATTTCGGTGGGACGCTGCTGGGGCCTGGAGGGCTCGTGCGCGCGTATACGGCAGCCGCTCAGGCGGCGGTGGAGAACGCGCGCGCCGAGGGGCTGCTCGTGGAGATGACCAGTGTGGTGCCGGTCGAGGTGCGCGTGGCGTATCCGCAGTATGAGCAGGTGCTCCACGTTGCCCAGAACGCCGGTGCGCACGTTGCCGGGACCGACTTCACCGACTCGGTCCTTATGCACCTGGTGTTCCGGGCGGGAGAGGAAGCCGCCTTCACCGCAGCCATGACC
>CALULJ010000008.1 GCA_944321445.1 uncultured Collinsella sp. | reverse complement strand
GGCAGCGCTGGTCGTGCGCCGGCTGCCGGCGCAGCTTCACGCTCGACACCGGGGGGATCGTCTCCCGCTCGCACCTGCCGGCGGGGACGTGGGCGGCGTTCGCGAGGTGCTTCTGCGCGCGGATGACGCTGCGCGAGTGCGCCTCCAGGCTCGGCGTGAGCCTCAAGACGGCCTGGTTCATGCGCATGAGGGTCTGCGAGGCCCTGGCGCTGGAGGTGACGGTGTTCACCACCGGCCCCGACGACGCCGTGCAGGTCGACGAGGCGTTCCTCCCCGAGAGCTTCTCGGGCAACCACGCCAACTGCCCGGGCTTCGACCCGTGGAGGGCGCCGCGCAGGCGCGGAGGGAGGCCCCGCGAGAAGGAGGTCCTGCTCACGGTCGTGGGCTCCGACGGCAGCGCCGACGTGCGCGTCTCGGACACCCCGGAGGTCTCCGCCTCCGCGCGCTCCCAGCTCGAGGGGCTCCTGCACGGCGCCACCTCCGTGGCGTGCGACCTGAAGTCGAGCCTGGGGGCGGCAGCGTCCGCGATGGGGCTCGAGGTGTCGCGCTCCTACTCCGGCGAGCGCCGGCTCAACGCGCTCAACGCCGTCCACTCGGCGCTCAAGCACTTCGTCGCGAGGATGCGCGGGCTGTCGTCGCGGCGCATGCAGCGCTACATGCGCCGGTTCTGCTGGCACGCGAGCTTCTCCGGGGCCGGCGCGGACCGGGCGCGGGCCTCGTCGCTGCTCGGGATCCTCGCCGTCGGCAGGTACCGGACGACCAGGCGCGGGCTGTTCGCGGAGCCCTACGCCGTCGACGCCAGGCTTGCCGCGAGGGCCGCCAAAAAGGGTTAACACAGCCTCGATTATGCATTTTTGCGGGCGCGCCTGAGGGGGTCTGAAGGCTGTGCGCCGGGCTGTTCAGGCGGATTTTGGAGCCTGCCGACGGCGATAACACGCGTTTTGTTGGATTTCGGGGCCCGCGCGGGCGGTGACAGCCGATGGGAAAATGCATAATCGACATTTCTATCCACTTGGGCGAAAAAAGTGTTCCGACTGAAGCACCGGGCGGGTTGAGGATCGGCCCCAACCCGCCCGGCGCGGCGATATGTGCGGCTAGCGCTCGTGGGTGCGGCGCCACAGCTCAAGATAGCGGCCGACCTGCGCGCTTTCGATGCGCTGGTATCCCGATGTGGGCAGCGAGTTCAGGAACTTCTTGCCGTAACCCTTGGTGACCAGACGCGAATCGGCAAGTACGAGCACGCCGACGTCGGACGACGAACGGATGAGGCGGCCGGCTGCCTGCTTGACCTCGAGCACCGCCTCAGGCAGGGCGTACTGGGCCCATGCACGCTCTTCGCGCAGGTTGCGCTCGCACGAAAGCGGGTCGGTGGGGCTTGAGAACGGCAACTTGGGAATCACGACGCAGCGCAGCGTATCGCCCGATGCATCGAACCCTTCCCAAAACGCTTTGAGGGCAAAGAGCGACGAGCGCTTCTCGGAAATGAAGTGGTCGCGCAGATGGCGGGCCGAGGCGTTGCGCTGCTGGCAGGCGAGCTCGAGACCGTACGAGGCAAGCTGCGGCTCGACGCGCGCGTACAGGTCCTCCATGTCGCGGCGATTGGTGAACAGCGTGAGCGCCGAGCCTCCCATGGCCACGTGGATATCGATGAGCAGGTGCTCGAGGGTATCGAGATAGGCGTCGCGGTTGCGCGGGTCGGGCACGTCGCCGGCCACGACCACGGTCATGTTCTCGTCGAAGTCGTAGCTCGAGTCCAGGTGGAGCGCGCGCGACGAACGCGCCTCGAGCCTGTCGAGGCCGACGGCTCGGTTGAAGTGGTTGAAGTTGCCCGCGATGGAGATGGTGGCGGAGGTGAAGATCGCCGTGTGGACCTCGGGCAGCCAGCGCTCAGCGAGCATCTCGCCCACATCGAGCAGCTCAGCGGTGAGCGATTCGCCGCCGGCGCGCAGGCGGCGGTTCACCTGCAGCGAGTACACATAGCGGGTATCTTCGCCCTGGATGATGAGCTTTAGACCGTCGAGCAGCTCTTTCACGCGGCGCGCGCCGTCGGCGACATCGACCACGAACTCCGGCTTGTCCTCGGAGACTGTCTCGACCAGGGAAGCGAGGTTCTTCTGAGCCTCTTCCAGCGCATCGATGGCGGTGTAGGCCGGCGACAGGAAGTGCTGCCACGCAGCGCTGTCGCGCATCTCGGGGCCGATCCAGATGTTGGCGTTGTCATAGCCGTCCGCACGACCGCGGCGCGCAAGGTCGCGCACACCCTCGAACAGCTCCGCCATGGTGAGCGACGCGCGCTGCACGGTTGCGGTCGCCTTGGCGGAAAGCCCCATGTAGAGCGTCGCGGCGTCGGAGCCGGCGAGGTTGCGCACGAGCTGGCCGAGTGCCCCTGAGCGCTCACCGCCCAAACGCTCGAAGATGGCGCGCGATTCGTCGGCCGAGACCGTGACTGCCCACTGACGGCGAGCCTCGCGCTCGATGGAATGCGCCTCATCCACGACCCAATGGCGAATGGGCGGCAGAATCTTTCCGTCGGAGGCGACGTTGCGGAACAGCAGCGAATGGTTGGTGACAACAACGTCAACGCGCGCGGCGCGGCGGCGGGCGCCGTGGACCAGGCACTTATCGGGGAAGAAGGGGCAGAGGCGGCGCGCGCATTCGCGCGACGGGGTGGTGAGGTCCGCCCGGTTTACGCTGCGCCAACGGATACCCAGGCCGTCGAGGTCACCCGAGGGCGACTGACACACGTAGGCGTAGATGACCGCTATGGCCGTTAGCGTGTCTGCGGGATCACGCTGGGTTTGAATTTCTGCATCTGAACGGCTCAGGCGCTCGAGCTTGCGCAGACACGGATAGTGGTCGTAGCCCTTGAGCGCGCAGAAGGTGAGGCCGTCGTCCATCTCGCGTGCAAGACGGGGCAACTCGTGGTAGATGAGCTGGTCGGCAAGGTTGTTGGACTTCGTGGCGATGCCCACGGTCACGTTGTTGCGGCGGGCTGCCTCGGCGAAGGGAACCAGGTAGGCAACGGATTTGCCGACGCCCGTGCCGGCTTCGATGACGCGATGCGTACCGGTTGCCAGGGCGTCGCGAACCTCGCAAGCCATCTCGACCTGCTCGGCGCGGGGCTCGTACCCTGGGTACATGCGGTTCACGATGCCGCCGGGCTCGTAGTTCGCGCGCATCTCGTCGTCGGAAGGCAGGCGGAGTCCGGGAAGCTCGTCGGCGTCGATGCGCTCCTCCGGCGCTTGGGCGCGCAGAATCTCAGCGCGCGAAGCTGCTAGCGAGAAGATGCCGTCGGGGTCCTCTCCCGCTAAGAACGAGAAGATGGGGCGGTAGCTCCAGGGAATATCAGGGTGCATGTCCGCAAGGCGGCGCATGAGGCCGCGCGGCAGATCGGTGAGGGCGGTGAGCAGGATGCGCCACACGCCGCAGAGCGCCTCGACGTCGTCGATGGCGCGATGCGAAACCGAGCTGCAGCCGAAAAGGTCGGCCAGGGTCGCGAGCTTATGGGATGCGAGCCGGGGCAGCGCGATGCGGGAAAGCGCCAGGGAATCGATCCAGATGTCACTGACGCGCACGCCTCCCTTGACCGCCTCGATGAAGGAGCGGTCGAAGTTCGCGTTGTGCGCGATGACGGGGCAGCCGCCCACGAACTCCTCGAGCGCGGCAACGGCCTCCTCGGGCGACGGGGCGTGCATCACGTCGGCGTCAGTGATGCCGGTGAGCTGCACGATTTCTGCCGGAATGGGCACGCCGGGGTGCACGAAGGTATCGAAGCGCTCGACGATCTCGCGGCCGCGCAGGCGGGCCGCGGCGATCTCGATGAGCTTGTTGTCCTGGACGGAGAGGCCCGTGGTCTCGGTATCGAGGACGATCACGTCCTCCTCGATGAGGCCGAACGAGCGGTTCTGTGCGCGCTCGGCCAGCGTCGCGTAGCGCTCGACGACGGATTCGGGCGTGCCCGCGAGGACGGAATCGGCCATGGTAGGGAGCGACATACGCGTCCCCTACCGGGCGTTGTGGCGAGCGATAGCCGATTCGACCAGCGTGGCGCACACGTCCGAGAACTCCATGCCCGCGTGACGAACCTCGTCAGGGTACAGCGAGGTATCGGTCATGCCCGGGATGGTGTTGGTCTCGAGGATGATGGGGCCGTCCGCGGTGACGATGAAGTCGCTGCGTGAGAAACCGGAGCAGCCGAGCGCGCGGTGCGCCGCGCGGGCGAGCTCCTGGGCGCGGGCGTAGTCGGCCTCTTCCAGGCGCGCGGGGATGACGTGAATGTCGCTGGGGTCGCGGTACTTGACGTCGAGGTCGTAGAAGTCCACGTCGTCGGGGGTGCAGATCTCGACGATGGGGAGCGCCTGCAGGGTGGTGCCGTCGTCGTAGACGCCGACGGTGATCTCGGTGCCCTCCAGGCAAAACTCGACGAGCACCTCGTCGCCGTACTCAAAGGCGAGGTCAATAGCCGCGGGAAGCTGGTCGGCAGCGTCCACCTTGGTGACGCCGTAGCTCGAGCCGTTGATGGCGGGCTTCACGAACAGGTGCTCGCCCAGCTTGGCGACGATGGAGCCCGGGTCGATATCGTCGCCGCGACGCAGTGCTACGCCGGCCGCCACCGGGATACCGGCGCGCTCGTACAGCAGCTTGGACAGTTCCTTGTCGGCGCTGCAGGCGCTGGCGAGTGCGTCGGAGCCGGTGTAGGGAATTCCCAGGTACTCCATGATGTGCTGGATCATGCCGTCCTCGCCGCCGGCGCCGTGCAGCGCGATGAAGGCGGCGTCGTACTTGCCGGCGCGGATGGCATCGAGGAAGCTCTCGTCGGCGGGGTCAAGCAGGTCGACCGTGCCGAAGCCGGCGGTCTTGAGCGCTGCCGCCGCGTTTTTACCGGACGAGAACGAGATCTCGCGTTCCGACGATATACCGCCTGCGAGCACCGCAATACGCATCGATTCCCTCTGCACGGCCATGATTGACACTCCTTCACGCGGGCGCGGCGCGCCCTGATGTTGATTCTCCACGGGGAAACGCTGGAGGCCCAGCATTCCCGAACAATACCTTATTGTATAGGTATACATGATGTCTTCTTTTGAAAGGTCACTTATGGAACGTTCACATCGCACGCGCGATATTCGCTCGCTGACCGAGCGCGAGCTTGCCGATTTGGTTAAGGAGCTGGGGCAGCCCGCGTTTCGCGCCAAGCAGATCGGCGAGTGGCTGTATTCCAAGAATGTCAGCTCGTTTGACGAGATGACCAATATCCCCAAGGCGCTGCGCGACAAGCTGGCCGAGCGCTTTTCGTTCCGCGTGCCTACCGAGATCGCGAAGCAGGTTTCGCGCGATGGCTCCCGCAAGTACCTGCTGGAGTTCAATGACGGGACCTCGGTCGAAACGGTCGGCATGCCCAGCCGCAACAAGCTTTCTGTGTGCGTGTCGACGCAGGCCGGCTGCGCCATGGGCTGCGCGTTTTGCGCGACCGGCTTCAACGGGCTTTCGCGCTCGCTGACCGCTCAGGAGATCGTCGACCAGGTCATTCACGTGGCGAAGGACTTCGACGAGCGCGTCACGAGCGTCGTGTTCATGGGTCAGGGCGAGCCATTCGCCAACTTCGACGAGGTTGTCGAGGCGCTGCGGATTCTGAACGACCCGGACGGCATGGCTATCGGTGCGCGCCACCTGACCGTTTCCACCTGCGGCGTTATTCCAGGCATCAAGCGCTTCGCCGAGCTGCCCGAGCAGTTCACACTCGCGATTTCGCTGCATTCCGCCATCCAGCAGACGCGCAACAAGCTTATGCCCGGCGCGAAGAAGTACACGCTCCCCCGCCTGCATGAGGCCATCCAGGCGTACGTGGAGAAGACGGGGCGCCGCCCCACGTACGAGTTTGCGATGATTGAGGGCATCAACGACACGAACCCCGAGATGGAAGCGCTTATCGACTTCTGCGCCGGCACGCTGTGCCACGTGAACCTCATCCCGCTGAACGACACGCCGGGCAGCCTGATGAAGCCCTCGCCCATGAAGAAAATCGAGACGCTGCAGAAGCGCCTGCAGATGCATGGCGTCGAGGCCACGATCCGCAATTCGCGCGGCAACGATATCGATGCCGCCTGCGGCCAGCTGAAGCAGCGCCATGTAACCGTGTCGTAGAGCAGCGGGTAAGGCCCGGCGTCTGGCCGGCGATGTTTCATGTGAAACATACGAAGCACCCCTTGGATGATATATCCAAGGGGTGCTTTTTTAGTCGTTCAGCTTTGTGTTATATATGTTTTAGTAACCGAGTGCATCCCACTGGTTTTCAACCCATTCCTGGTTGATCTTGGGGTTCTTGGTCATCTGGGCCGTGCGGACTGCGACATCTTCAGTCATATCGCCGACCTTTTTCTTCGACGTTTGGTAGACATCCTTTGCACCGCGGGTGATGCGGCCGCGGAACTCCTGGTCCGTCACGGCTTTGTAGCCGACGAACACACCGGCAGCGACACTGGCGCTCGCGATGATTGCCGCGATGATTTTACTCCGCATGGTAGTCCTCCGCTCTCGGCGCTCCATCCAGAACCTGGCCCAGGATGCGAGCGAGATCCTCTTCATCCTTGAACTCAATCTCGATTTTATTCTTACCCCGGAGCGACTTGACCTTTACATTCGTATTAAACGTTTGGCGAAGGACGCGCGCCGCCTTTTTGAAGGACTGCGGCGTGACAGGACGCGGCGCTTTTTGCGCGTCTCCGACTGAAAACAACGGAGCAAGCTTTTCAGTCGCACGGACGGACAAACCTTCGGCAACAACCTTCTCAGCCAACTTAATGCGCGCCTCCTCATAGGGAACCGCAAGAATGGCACGGGCATGGCCCGCAGTGAGCTTGCCGTTGTAGAGGAGATCCTGCACCTGCTGGGGCAGATCGAGCAGGCGGAGCGAGTTCGTGATGGTCGAGCGAGACTTTGAGACCGCCTTGGAAAGCGCCTCTTGCGTCATGCCGCTCGTCTTGATGAGCTGTTTGTAGCCCTTAGCCTCTTCAATGGGGTTTAGGTCGGAACGCTGCAGGTTTTCGATAAGTGCCATCTCCAGAACGGCTTGATCGTCCGCCTCTTTGATGGCCACGGGGACTTCCGTGAGGCCCGCAAGCTTCGCCGCCTGATAGCGGCGCTCGCCCGCAATGATCTCGAAGCCGTCACCTTGTTTGCGAACGAGCAGGGGCTGGAGGACACCGTGGGCCTTGATGGACTCGCTGAGTTCACGCAGCTCCGTCTCGTTGAAATGCGTGCGCGGCTGGTTGGGGTTAGGCTTCACCTTGTCAATGGCAACAAGGCTCTCCTGCTCCGCGTTCGAACCAGCTTCGCTCTGAGCTTCTTGGATAAGCGACCCCAGACCACGCCCGAGCGCTTTCTTCTTAGGACTTGGCACGCTTGACCACCTCTTTCGCAAGCTTCACATAGGCAAGGGAACCCTTGTTGTTGGGCGCATACGTTACGACCGGCATACCGAACGACGGAGCTTCGGACACCTTGACGGAACGCGGAATGACGGTATTGAACGCCTTATCGCCGAAGTAGCCCTTGACCTCATCGACGACCTGGTTTGAGAGCGACGTACGGGAATCATGCATGGTGAGAAGGACGCCAAAGGTGTCGAGGCTCTTGTTGATGCGGCTCTTCACCATGCGCATGGACTCAAGCAGCTTGGTGACGCCTTCCAGCGCGTAGTACTCGCACTGGATGGGGATGAGGACGCTGTCAGCGGCCGTGAGGGCGTTGATGGTGAGCAGGCCGAGCGAGGGCGGACAATCGATGAAGATAAAGTCGAAGTCGTCGATGACGGGCTCCAGAAGGTCCTTGAGCCGGGTTTCACGCGCCATCATGGACACGAGTTCGATCTCAGCACCGGCAAGTTGAATGGTCGCAGGCACGACGAACACCTTTTTGCAGGAGGTCTCCTGAATGATGTCGTCAACAGGAACGTCATACAGCAGCGAGTTATAGACGCAATGCTCGAGCTGTTCCTTCTCGATGCCGAATCCACTCGTCGTGTTTCCCTGCGGATCGAAATCCACAACGAGCACCTTGAAGTTCAGTTCCCCGAGCGCAGCCGCGAGGTTCACAGCGGTCGTCGACTTTCCCACGCCACCTTTCTGGTTGATGATGGCTATGATGCGTGTCTGAAGGCCAGACTTTGAACGTTTGACGTCCTTGAACCCCACGTCACCCTCCTATGCTTCTGATTTTGAATTATGCTCCGCACTGTTTCACGTGAAACATCAGCAGGTCGCCCGACCCCAAGGGAACGGGCATGAATCATTATGTTTCACGTGAAACACACTGACAAGGAGAATATCGATGCACAAGGGATGCACGAATTGCCGTGGTCGCTACCGCCAGATTTGGTCGATGCGTCCAAAGATGGACTCATTATCGCGAGCGCAATATTAATCGTGACGCAAGCCTGTCCCAAGAGAGGACAAAGTGTCCTCTCCTACCCCCGTCCCCAGAGGGGACAAAGTGCCCCCTGGCACCCCGTCCCCAGAGGGGACACCCAGAGAGGACATTAGTTGGTGCCGAGGGGGTGGCGTTTGGCTTGACCGGCGGGGCGGGGGAGCTTGATGGTGGGGCGCTTGATTTTGCGGTAGTCGAAGACGGTACGGTGACCGAGGCCGCCGGGGAGGTCGAACTCGTGGATGTTCATGAGTTCGAAGCCGCAGATGGCTGCTGCGCGGGAGCCCTGAGCCAGCTCGTCATCTTCAGGATTGGCCTTGGCAAGCAGGCACTGACCGCCACGCTTGAGCAAGGGGCTCGCGTACTCAAGAAGCACGGGCAGCGGCGCCAGGGCGCGGGCGACAACGAGGTCGTACTCCTCCCTATGGGCGCCTCCAAACGTCTCCAGACGATCATGCTCGCCACGAACCCGACCATCGAGTCCCAGCGCACGGGCGAAGGCGTTCACGGCGAGCACCTTCTTGTTCACCGAATCGAGCAGCGTCGCTTGGATGCCTGTCATGACCGCCAGCGGAATACCCGGGAAGCCGGCACCGGTCCCCATGTCGACCATCGCCGCACTCCCCTCTTTGATATAGGGCGCAAGCAGCAGCGAGTCCAAGATGTGCAGCACGACCGCCTCGTCGACATCGGTGATGCGCGTGAGGTTAATGTACTCGTTCACCTGAATCACGTACAGCAGGTGGTCGATGCATGCCGCGACCTGATCGTCATCAAGCGCAAGCCCGGCATCGGCGCAGTAGCCCGCCAGCAGCTCGCACAGACGAGCATGCTCGGCAGCTTGGTCATCGAGCGGCTTCAGATGAATGGCGCGTGCGGGCGTGGGCGACATGGCGGTTCCTCTCCGTGCGTACACAGGACGGGCTTATTGTGACACAAACCGGCGATACGTGGATTTGAGTCAAAAAAGAGGGCCATGCCGCAGACATGACCCTCGAACTTCCGATGGAATGTGCGCTACAGCGCGGTGATGACCACGCGGCGCTCCGGCTCGGTACCCTCGGAATGGGTATCGACGCGGTCGTTATCGCGCAGGGCGATGTGGACCAGACGGCGCTCGTAGGCGCTCATGGGCGGCAGGCTCACCTTGGAGTGCTGGCGCACGGCGCGCGAAGCGGCAGAGTGGGCCATAGAGATCACCTTGTCGTGACGGCGGCTCTTGTAACCCTCGACATCGACGGCAACCGGGTAGCGGAATCCGAGCTTGCGGCTCACGAGCAGCGAGAAGAGCGTCTGCAGCGACTCGAGCGTGCGGCCGTGACGACCGATGAGCACGGCGAGGTCCGGCGCGGTGACGTCCAAGATGAGCTCACCCTCGTCGCCATCGTACTCGTCGATGGGAGAATCCTGCGCATCGAAGTGATACAGGATGTCGCGCAGCACCGACACGGCAACGTCGGCGATCGTGTCCAGGTCGGCGTCGGAGAGCTCCTCCCCCGCCTTGTAGCGGGCAGCAATCTCCGCGTACTCGGCGACCGCCCCTTCCGTTACGTCCTGAATCTCGTCAGACATGGTTCACTCCAAAAGTTAGGTACCTAAATACCGGCTTCACCAGGGGGTTCGCCGGATTGCATTTACCAATGGGAAGCAGCGCTAGTTCTTCTTGTGCGGGCGCTGCTTGCGCTCGCGGCGCACGACGTTGACCTCGATGGGGGCGTTCTTCAGGCGCTCCTCCTCCTCGGCCTTCGCCTTGTCGATGACCTTCTGGGTCACGAAGAGCTGCTGGGCGACCTGCCACAGAGACGAGACGTCGTAGTACAGCAGAACGCCGGCGGGCAGGCCCCAACCGATCCAGAGCATCATGATAGTCATGACCACGGCCGTCATGCGCATGGTCTGCGCCTGCTGGCCGGTCTGGTTGCGCGACATCCACAGCTGCGGGATGAGCGTGAGCACGGCGAACAGCACGAGCGCGATGAGATAGGGCGCGGCGACGCCAAAGCCCTCGCCGATGGTGCCCGCGGGGGACGCCTGCAGGTTGGGCAGGATGTTGTAGAACGAGAAGTTCTCGCCCGAGAAGTACTGCGGAAGATTGTTGAGCAGCGTGAACAGAGCGATGAGGATCGGCATCTGGATGAGCAGCGGCAGGCAGCTTCCGAAGGGGTTGAACTTGTTCTCGGAGTAGAACTTCTGCATCTCCTCGGCCTGACGCTGAGGATCGTCGGCGTACTTCTCCTGGATCTCCTGCATCTTGGGCTGGAGCACCTGCATGCGCGCGGTGGAGCGCGACGACTTGATCATGAGCGGCGACAGAAGCAGGCGCACGATGACCACCAGGATGATGATGGACAGGCCCCAGTCGACCGCGAAGCCCTGGATGAGCTTCAGAATCTGGAAGAGGATGTTAACGATCCAGTCCCACATGGAATAACCTCCGGGAATATCCGAGCGCCTCTACGGCACCGGGTCGTAACCGCCGTCACGCCAGGGATTGCAGCGCAGGATGCGCCGAAAGCCCAGCCAACAGCCTTTGATAACGCCATATTTCGCAATAGCCTGGGCGGTGTATTGCGAGCAGGTCGGGATGTATATGCAGGAATCTGGCAACAGAGGCGAGATGGCGCGTTGGTAAAAGCGCACCGCAGCGACGGCTATGCGTCGCGGCAGGTGCGCCAAAGCGTCAATTCTCTTATCCATCGATGCCCGCCCGAGAACACAGCGACCTGAGTGCAGCCTGCATCTCTTGCGGTGAGGACGTCGACGTGCGGTTCGTCGCGAACAGGATGATGTCGAACCCGTCGCGGGGGAAGTCGCAGGCACGGGCGGCCTCGCGCAACACGCGCTTGGACCGGTTGCGCAGCACGGCGCAACCAAGGCGCTTCGCTGCGACGAAGGCGACCCTACCCGGATCGCCTTCGCTGGTGGTGCATGCGGTCATGCGAACCAAGGGGTGGTTGTAGCGCCGCCCCTCATGAAACACGCGCTCGAAATCTAGCTGAGACTTAATCGTCCTCATGCGAGAGCATGGTGCTTATTTGTCGCTGACGGTGAGGCGCTTGCGGCCCTTGGCGCGACGACGGGCGAGAACGGCACGGCCGCCCTTGGTGGCCATACGGGCGCGGAAGCCGTGGGTCTTGGCGCGCTTACGCTTGTTGGGCTGATACGTACGCTTCATGGTTGATATCCTCCTGCTGCATTTTGCGTGCATTTTGCACGGTTTAGACACGTGAGCTTACAGATTGTAGGGAATACCGCGCGCGCGTGTCAATGAATGAATCGCAAAAGTCCTGCACAACACACCCTTTGCGCACGATTTGCGGGAGCACAGGAGGTCCTACGGCGATTCTTTCACGTTCTTTCATGCACTTTTCCACAGGTGATGCGGAAACTGTTGATAACTTTTCAGGACTTTTCTTCACTTTTCAACAGGTTTGGAAAAGTTGTTGAAAGGTTTCGGGTGGGCGAGCTGGTATCCTTGGATACGCGCCGGATGCGCGGGTCCAGACGGGCTCGCTCGACCGGCGATTCGCAGCTCAAACGAAGACGGAATGCGGTGCGCCATGTCTGATGACTTCTACCCGTTCGTGGACTCCGGTGACCCGGCTCCCGACAACGCACATATCACGGGTTCCCCTGCTCAGAGCGGGCGCGGTGACATTGCTGCGAGCAGTGCCGCCGAGGGCGAGCAGGTGGCGTACGCGACGCGCATCGCCGTCTACGACGACATGTTGTCGACGCCGCGCGTGATCGTAATCGCGCCCAAGGACGTGCGCACCTATTTGGAAGAGATCACCAACACCGTCTACCGCTGCATGAAGGAGCAGGGCGGCGGCATCTCGCTGATGGTCATTCGCGAGATTGTGGAAAACTTCATCCACGCGAACTTCGTTGAGCCCATCATCTCAATTTTGGATAGCGGCAACACCATTCGCTTTGCCGACCAGGGTCCGGGCATTGAAGACAAGGAGCGCGCGTTCGAGTTCGGCGTGACGAGCGCCGACCGCGACCAGAAGCGCTACATTCGCGGCACCGGGGCGGGCTTTCCCATGGTGCAGCAGTATTTGGAGAACGCCGGGGGCGCGGTGTCCATCGAGGACAACCTGCACCAGGGAACCGTGGTGACCGTGTCGATCGACCCCTCGCGCGTGGCGCAGATCGAGCGCGCGGGCGCACACGGCGGTGCGGTGCGTGGAGCTGCGGCAGGTGCGGTGCATGATGGGTTGCACGGTGCGGTCACAGGTGCGTCACCGCAGGTAGCTAGCGGTGTTGGTGCCGGTGTTGCAGACGGTTTCGCGGCGGCTGGCGCGGTGGGACTCGGTGCGGCGGCGGATGCTGGCGCGGTGGGCGACGCCGCGTGGGGCGTCCGCTCCACCGGGACCGCTGCGTTCGGTGGAGCGGACGCGGGCGGCGGGATGGCCGGCGGCGCGGGGGTGCCCTACCAGCCGGCCTGGGGATATCCGCCGGCCGGCGCATACGGCGCTGCCGGAGCGATGGGGTACCCGGGACCGCAGGGGTACCCGGCGCAAGGTGGGTATGCTCCCGGCTACGCCCCACAGGGGTATCCGCCGGCGCAACCGGCTCAGGCATATCCCCAACAGATACCTGCCGGATACCCGGGGGTTTATCCACCGGGCACGGCGGGCGCGCAGGGTTGGCCGCAGTACGCGTACGGCGCGGGCGGATGGCAGCAGCCCTCCCCCGCCGGGGCCGCGGCCGGCCTGTATGTGTCCGAGCGCGGTGCGCAGGCGATGCGCTACCTGCTTGAGCAGGGCAGCTGCGGCCCGACCGACCTGGCGCACGCGCTGGGGTCGTCAGCGCCCACGTGGTCGCGCGAGCTCGAGGCGTTGGCGCAGGACGGACTCGTGATCAAGCGCGGGCAGAAGCGCTTCCTCACCGAGATGGGCAAACTGTGGGCAGAAGAGCAGATTCAGGGACAGTGAGGTGAACCATGGATAACGAGGCACGCATTCTTCTCGATGACGCCATCGCATGCTGCCAGCGCGACGGCCTAGACGCGCGGCTGGTCAACATGCTCGCGAGCGCGCGGGCGTGCGACTTGACCGATGACGCGCTCACCATCGAGGCGCCCAGCCGATTCGCCTACTCCTACCTGGTGAAACAGCGAGAGGTTATCGAGCGCTACCTGGAGGAAATCGCCTTCGCTCCCCTCGCGCTCACCATCACCGTGCCGCAGGCGCCTGCCGGCGCGCCGGTGTCGCGCACCGAGCCCGTTTCGGGCGCTGAGCCTGAGCCGGCAGCCGGGGCCGCCCCCGCGGGCGCGCGCACGGCGGGCGGCGGACTGCCCTGGAACACCGATGGCGCGCGGCGGCTCGCCAAGGCCCCCATCGCCTCGGATGCCGGGAGCGGGCGCGTGACCGTGAACAACACCTTGACCAACGAGCAGTTCCAGCGCGTGATGGCCAACATGAAGCGCCAGGAGCAGCCGTCGGCGAGCGCGGTGGCCGTACCGACAGAACCCCAACCGGAACCTGTCGAGCAGAGCTATCCCGCCGTGGGTATCAACGCCAAGTACACGTTTGAAAACTTCGTCTTCGGCGACGAGAACAAACATGCCTACCAAAGCGCCGTGCGCTTCGCCGCGTTCGCCGACGAGCCGGGGCAGTGCACGAGTCTGTTCATCTACGGCAACTCGGGCTTGGGCAAAACGCACCTGCTGTTCGCCATCAAGAACTACCTGGCCGCCGAAAAGCCCTATATCCGCGTGAAATACGCGAACAGCCAGGCCTATATCGACGACTACATGCGCGACCTGGGCGCGCAGCGCGGACCGGGCGAGCCCATCATGCGCGACTACCGCGCGGCGGACGTGCTCATCATCGACGATATCCAAAACATCATCGGCCGACAGGCCTCCATCGAGTTCTTCTTCCAGCTGGTGGACGAATTCATCCGCGAGAACAAGAAGATCGTCATCGCGAGCGACCGTGCGCCCAAGAAGCTGGGCATGGACGAGCGCCTGACGAGCCGCTTCAACTCGGGCATGCTGTGCCTCGTATCGGAGCCCGGCTTCGAGATGAAGTACGCCATCTTGCGCAACTACTACGAGCACACGATTCGCGGGTCGCAAAACGTCGCGATTCCGGGTGCGGGTGCATCGCTGCTCGACGGAATTGGCCTCGAAGAGGGACATCTCTCTGACGACCAGCTGCGCCACATGGCGGAGATCTCGGGCAACAACATCCGCGAGCTCGAAAGCTTCTGTGAACGTTGCGCGGGCCTTTCCTACGAACGCGAGCAGGCGGGCGGCGAGCTCACGGCGGCCGACATCGACGCCATCGCCGACGAGTACTTCGATACCGCACACAAGGTCATCCGCGTCGACACCGTGCAGAGCGTGGTCGAGGAGTTCTACCACGTGAGCCACGAGGACATGATCGGCCGCAAGCGCTCTAAAAACATCGCGTTCCCGCGCCACGTGGCGGTCTATCTCACCAACACGCTGTGTGAGATGTCACTCAAGGCTGTTGGATCCGCGTTCGGGCGCGACCACACCACGGTGATTCACAGCTTGGAAGTGGTCGAGACCAAGATGAAAGAGGACGCGCGCTTTAACGAGGAGGTGCAGCAGCTCAAGAACATCATCCTCATCAAATCGTAGGGCAAGGCCGCTACCTGGGCGTTCGCGTGATATTTCACACGATGCCGCAGGCGGCTGCCGAGTTTTTCACGAGCTGTTGAAAACTGTTGGAATACGTCGGGATAACGTGTTGGAAAGGTGACCGATTTGGGGGACAACCAAAGCGCAGGGATTCGTCCATTGACAACCGAGCGGTTCTCCACGGACGGAAGTCGAAAACTTTAACAACTTCCACCTGCGCTTTTCTCACTAATCCACACCGTCGACCGGCTTATTACTATTGTTATGTATAGATATATAGAGATAGATAGAAAAAGGAAGGACCCGGCACATGAGATTCACCGTCAGCCAACCGGCACTCTCTGAGGCACTCACCACCGTCATGAAGGGTGTGGCGAGTGCAAGCACACTCCCCATCCTCTCCGGTGTACTCATCAAGGCCACGGACGGCGTCTTGGAGTTCCAGACCTCCAACTACACCATCTCCATCCGCCACCGCATCGCCGCGCGCGTTGAAGAAGAGGGCGAGACGGTCATCCCGTGCAAGATGCTCTCCAACATCACCAAGACCCTGCCCGACGCCCCGGTGTCGTTCGAGGTCGCCGACCGCCAGGCGCGCATCGCGTGCGAGAAGAGCTCCTTCAAACTGAACACGCTCGACCCGACAGATTTCCCTGAGTTTCCCACCATCGCGCTCGAGCGTTCGGTTGAACTTCCGTGCGATATCTTGTCGGAAATGGTCGGCCGCGTGTGGCGCGTGACCTCCACCGACAAGAACCGCCCGGTACTGAACGGCGTGTACATGACGGTCGAGAACAACACGGTGCGCCTGGTGGCGACCGACTCGTACCGCTTGGCGGTGTGCGACACGCAGGTCGAGACCTCGTCGCTCGAGGGAAGCTTTGAGCTGAACGTGCCTGCCGAGGCGTTCAACGACGCGCTGAGCATCATGGGCTCGCAGGGCACGATCATGATCGGGTCGACCGACACGCAGGTGGTGTTCGCCGCCGGCAACACGACGTATGTGTCGCGCCGCATCGAAGGCACGTACCCCAACTACAAGGCGCTGCTGCCGCCGACCTGCGCGACCACGGTGAAGATTGATGTCGAGGCGTTCTCGGCCGCGCTGAAGCGCGTGGCCGTCGTGGCGCAGGCGAACTCCGCGGTGAAGTTCGAGATTTCCGCCGAGACGGGCACCATGGGTCTTTCGGCGATTTCGAACGACCAAGACCAGGCGCAGGAGACGATTGACATCGAGGTCGAGGGCGCGTCGGGCGTCATCGCGTTCAACTACCACTACATCTTCGGCTGCCTGAACGTGCTGGGCCGCGAGAAGGAGCTCACGCTGGAGCTGCAGAGCTACAGCCAGGCGGGCATCTTCAAGAGCTACGACAAGATCAACTACCTCTACCTGGTCATGCCGGTGAGGATCTAGGACGACGCACTTCTCCCCTGGGGAGAAGTGCGTCGCTGTCGCGGGGGTGGGGAACCTGTCCCCACGGAGGCCAAGGTGGCGTCTCTCGCCCCCGTCCCCAGAGAGGCCAGAGAGGATAACGTTGGGTATTTTGGCGCGGACGCTGAGCGTTCGGGATTTTCGCAGCTACGAGGCGTTTGAGCTGGAGCTCGCCTCGGATATTACCGTGCTGGTGGGGCCCAACGCCGCGGGCAAGACCAACTTGGTCGAGGCGCTGCAGCTGCTCACGGCGGGGCAATCGTTTCGCCGGCCGGCGCCGGTCGACCTGGTGCGCGACGGGGCTTCCCGCGCGGCGATATCGCTGCGTCTCGAGGGCGAGGGCCGCGTGCTCGACATGGGCATGGTGTCCGAGAAGGGCCGGCGGTCGTTTTCGCGCAACGGAAAGCGCGTGACCGCGTCCGGTGTGCGCGGCGTGCTGCCCAGCGTGCTGTTTTGCCCCGACCATCTGGATATGGTGAAGCGGTCGGCGCGCGTGCGGCGCGCGGCGCTCGACGACTTCGGCGTGCAGCTGAACGAGAGCTACGCGCAGCTGACCGGTTCGTACGAGCGCACCGTGGAGCAGCGCAACAACCTGTTGAAGGATCGGTTCGTGTCGCCGGAGCTGCTGGGGGCGTGGGATGATGCCCTGGTGAGCGCCGGTGCGGCGGTGCTGGTGCACCGGTTGGCGCTGTTGGAGCGGGTGCGCGAGCGACTGGTGGCGGTGTATCGCACCATCGCGCCGCATGAATCGGTCGATGTGCGGTACCGCGCGTCCATTGGTGACATCCCTGCCGCGTCCGCGCGCGACCGCGAGGCGGTCGCGGCGTGCTTCGCGGCGGCGCTCGCCGAGACGCATGAGGAGGAGCGGCGGCGTGGGCTGACGCTTGTGGGGCCGCATCGCGACGAGATCGTCTTTTTGGTCGACGGGCGCGATGCGCGCAGCTTCGCGAGCCAGGGGCAGCAGCGCAGCCTCGTGCTGGCGTGGAAGATCGCCGAGGTGGAGGTGGCGCGCGACATCTTGGGGCGCTACCCCATCCTCCTGCTGGATGACGTGATGAGTGAGCTGGACGAAGCGCGCCGTGAATCGATCGTGCGGTTCATTGCGGATGAGATCCAGACGGTCATCACCACCACCAACCTGGGGTATTTCTCGCACGAGGTGCTCGACCGCGCCACCGTGGTGCGGATCGGTGGGGACGCGTAGCCGCTCTGTCCTCTCTGGGGACGGGGGCAGGCCGGACCGACGCACTTCTCCCCAGGGGAGAAGTGCGTCGGGCGAGGAGAAGGAGGCGATATGAAGAGGACGGGTGAGACGCATAGTTTGGCGGATTTCATTCCGTCGGAGCGCGCCCGCATCATGGACGGCGCGTCGCCGGTGCGCCGCGAACAGATGCGCGCCGCGGAATCGAGCCGCTCCGTGTATCGCGCGTGGAACGAGGTATGCGCCGGCACGCGCGAAGGCGCGCACGTGACGGGGCTGCACTACGTGCCGGAATCGAACGAGCTTATCGTCTACGCCGACGGCTCGAGCTGGGTGGGCGAGCTCACCATGATGCGCGAGATCATCCGCGCCCGCATGCTGCGCCATGGGGCCAACATCGCCGACATCAAGGTGCGCCTCTCGCGCGGCGGGTACCCGGCGGGCGGCCGCGTGAAGGCGCCGGCTTCTTCCGCTCCCTCACCCCCCTCCCCCGCAGCGACGGCAAAGCAGGGCCCGGTGACTCCTTCTCGCGCGCTGTCTGCGGCCGAAGTGTCCGCTTTGGACGAAAGCGTGTCGCCAATCGGCGACGATCGTCTGCGGGAAGCGCTCAAAAAGGCCATGAAGGCAAGTTTTGAGCACAAAATCACCAAGGAGGAGTGAATCGACCCTCTAGCGGCGTTTGGTGGCCTTGTGGGGGTATTCGGACCACGCGCAGACACCTCGATATTTCAAGTAAAATATTGAAGGTTACTAGCATTTCTTAAAGAGAGGGAGATGTGCGTGGCGAAGAAGAATGAATACGGCGGAAGCGAAATCAAGATCCTCGAGGGTCTTGAGGCTGTCCGCAAGCGCCCGGGCATGTACATCGGTTCCACAAGCTCCAGCGGCCTGCACCACCTGGTGTGGGAGATCGTCGACAACTCCGTCGACGAGGCCATGGCGGGCTTCTGCTCCAAGATCGAGGTCACGGTGCACCCCGATAACTCCATCACCGTCGTCGACAACGGCCGCGGCATCCCGGTGGACAAGCACCCGGTGAAGAAGATCCCGACGCTCGAGGTCGTTATGACCATCCTGCACGCGGGCGGCAAGTTCGACAACTCGGCTTACAAGGTGTCCGGCGGCCTGCACGGCGTCGGCGTGTCGGTCGTGAACGCGCTGTCCAAGAAGATGGTCGTTCAGGTGCGCCGTGACGGCAAGATCTACGAGATGCAGTTCTCCCGCGGTAAGACCACGCAGAAGATGATCGAGGTGGGCACGTCCAAGACCACGGGCACCACCACGACGTTTTGGCCGGATGACGAGATCTTCGAGACCACCGTCTACGACTACGACATCCTGCGCAACCGTCTGCAGGAGACGGCCTTCTTGAACAAGAACCTGAAGATCGTGCTCAAGGACGAGCGCGAGCTGGCGCCGCGCGTGGACGAATACTGCTACGCGGGCGGCATCATCGACTTCGTCAAGTTCCTGAACGAGGGCAAGGACATTCCCGATGGCCTGAAGAAGCCCATCTATCTTTCCGGCGCGTCCGAACCGGGGCTGCCGGCCGACCGCACCGGCGAGGTCGAGATCGCGATGCAGTGGAACACCTCGTACTCCGAGACGGTCATGAGCTTCGCGAACGACATCTACACGCCTGAGGGCGGCATGCACCTCGAGGGCTTCCGCACAGCACTCACCAGCGTGATCAACGATTACGCGCGCAAGCAGAACATCCTGAAGGAGAAGGACGCCAACCTCACGGGCGACGACGTGCGCGAGGGCCTGGCGGCGGTCATCTCCGTGAAGCTCGCCGACCCGCAGTTCGAGGGTCAGACCAAGGCCAAGCTGGGCAGCTCCTTCATGCGCACCCTTGTGCGCAAGGTTGTGTCTGAGGGGTTTTCCGACTACCTCGAGGAGCACCCCAAGCAGGCGCGCGAGATCATCAAGAAGGCCCAGCAGGCCTCCAAGGCCCGCAACGCCGCGCGCAAGGCCCGCGAGGCCACGCGCCGCAAGAGCCTGCTCGAGACCGCGTCGCTGCCCGGTAAGCTCGCGGACTGCTCCGTGCGCGATGCCGAGATGACCGAGCTGTTCATCGTTGAGGGCGACTCCGCAGGCGGTTCGGCCAAGGACGGCCGTCGCCGCGACATCCAGGCGATTCTGCCCCTGCGCGGCAAGATCCTGAACGTCGAGCGCGTGGGCGATCATCGCGCCTTCTCGTCCGACACGATTCAGTCGCTCATCACCGCGATCGGCTGCGGCGTGACCACCGGCTCCGGCGACGGCGGCGACTTCGACATCACGAAGGCGCGCTACCACAAGATCATCATCATGACCGATGCCGACGTCGACGGCGCGCACATCCGCATCCTGCTGCTGACGTTCTTCTACAAGTACATGCGCCCGCTGATAGACGCCGGTTACGTGTACGTGGCGTGCCCGCCGATCTTCGGCATCAAGGTGCGCAACAAGATCCACTACGTGTATCCCAACGGCCGTCAGCCGGAAGAGGAGATCCTGCGCGACACCATCAAGAGCCTGGGTCTGAACCCCGACGAGGGCGAGGACGAGGCCGCCGGCGGCAAGGTGACCAAGAAGCGCCGCGGCTACACCGTCCAGCGCTACAAGGGCCTGGGCGAGATGGACCCGAAGCAGCTGGCGTCGACCACGATGGATCCCAAGACGCGCATTCTGCAGCGCGTGACCATCGAGGATGCTGCCGTGGCCGACCGCGCGGTGCGCGAGCTCATGGGCAACCAAGTGGAGTTCCGTCGCGAGTACATCGAGAAGCACGCGCATGATGCTCGCTTCTTGGACGCCTAGCTTTTGACAAGATGGGGGCGGGCCCAAACTTGTCGCTCGACCGAACCATAGGAGGTAGTACGTGGCAGACGATATGAACAACACGCCGGTGGGCGATGAGGGTTCCGAGGGCTTGCCCGAGGACCTGAAGCGCCTGCTCGCGCGCGCCGAGACGCAAAACGAGGATGGCGAGACCGTGGGGTACGACCCCGACGCGGTCGATGAGGACGAAGAAGAGGACGAGGGCGAGCTCGAGGAGAGCTTTGGCACCGTCGAGCGCGGCGAGGCGGCCGGTGAGGACATCAACGGTGGCCAGCTGCAGATCTCCGAGTTCGGGCACGAGATGAAGCAGTCGTTCATCGAGTACTCGATGTCGGTCATCACCGCGCGCGCCCTGCCGGACGTGCGCGACGGCCTGAAGCCGGTGCACCGTCGCATCCTCTACGCCATGAACGAGTCGGGCATCTATCCCAACCGCCCGCACAAGAAGTCGGCCTGGACGGTCGGCGAGGTTATCGGTAAGTACCACCCGCACGGTGACTCCGCGGTGTATGACACCATGGTGCGTTTGGCGCAGTGGTTCAGCATGCGCACGCCGCTCATCGACGGTCACGGTAACTTCGGCAACATCGACGGCGACTCCGCGGCGGCCATGCGCTACACCGAGAGCCGCTTGGCCAAGCCCGCTATGGAGCTGCTGCGCGACCTGCAGAAGGACACCGTGGACTGGCAGCCCAACTACGATGAGTCGCTCGCCGAGCCCCAGGTGCTGCCGGCGCGCTTTCCCAACCTGCTGGTGAACGGTTCGTCGGGCATCGCCGTCGGCATGGCCACGAACATTCCGCCGCATAACCTCGCGGAAGCCATCGAGGCCACGTGCATGCTCATCGACAACCCGGACGCCACCACCGAGGAACTCATGACCGTCATGCCCGGTCCGGACTTCCCCACTGGCGCGCGCATCATGGGTTCCGACGGCATTCGTCAGGCCTACGAGACCGGCCGCGGCTCCATCACCGTGCGCGCGAAGGCGCATGTGGAGTCCACGAAGACCGGCCGCAACCGCCTGGTGTTCACCGAGATTCCCTACCAGGTGAACAAGGGCAACCTGCAGGAGAAGATCGCCCAGCTCGTGAACGAGAAGCGCATCGAGGGCATCTCGGACATGCGCGACGAGTCGACGCAGAAGGGCATTCGCCTGGTCATCGAACTCAAGAAGGGCGTCATTCCACAGGTCGTGCTCAACAACCTGTACAAGTACACCTCGCTGCAGAACACCTTCGGTGTGAACAACCTGGCGCTCGTGGGCGGCGTGCCCAAGTGCCTGTCGCTGCGCGAGATGCTGCGCGCCTACATCGACCATCAGGTCGACGTGGTGACCCGCCGCACGCGCTTCGATTTGAAGAAGGCGCAGGCCCGTGCGCACATCCTTGAGGGTTACCTCATGGCGCTCGACCACATCGACGAGGTCATTTCCATCATCCGCTCTTCGCGCACCGACGCCGAGGCGAGCCAGCGCTTGATCGAGCGCTTCGGCTTCACTCCGGAGCAGACCACGGCCATCCTCGAGATGAAGCTGCGCCGCCTGACCGGCTTGGAGCGCGACAAGATCCAGGAGGAGCTGGACGGCCTGCGCCGCGCCATCGCCTACTACGAGGACCTGCTAGCGCACGAGGAGAAGATTCTGGGCGTCATCAAGGAGGAGATGCGCGAGATCTCGCGCAAGTACGGCGACAAGCGCCGCACCGAGATCTGTGCCGCCGAGAAGGACCTGGACGTCGAGGACCTCATCGCCGACGAGGACATGGTCGTGACCATCACGCACACCGGCTACGTGAAGCGCATCCCGGTGGCCGCGTACCGCGCGCAGAAGCGCGGCGGCAAGGGCGTGACGGGCGCGAACCTCAAAGAGGATGACGTCATCGACGAGATGTTCATCGCGAGCACGCACGAGTACGTACTGTTCTTCTCGAACCGCGGCAAGGTGTATCGCCTGAAGGTGCACGAGCTGCCCGTGGGCACGCGTCAGGCGCGCGGCACGGCGATTGTGAACCTGCTGCCGTTTGAGGAGGGCGAGAAGATCGCGAGCGTGATTTCGTGCCGCGAGTTCCCCGATAACGAGTACCTGATGTTCGCCACGGCGAGCGGCATGGTGAAGAAGACCGTGATGAGCGCGTATGACCGCAGCCGTCGCGACGGCATCATCGCCATCAACCTCAAGAACGGTGACCACTTGCTGGACGTGCGTCGCGTACGCGAGGGCGACAAGGTGATTTTGGCGACGACGGCGGGCAAGGCCATCATGTTCGCCGAGGACCAGGTGCGCGCGACCGGCCGCGATACGAGCGGCGTGCGCGGTATTACCATGAAGGGCGACACGACGGTGCTGGGCATGGAGATCTCCAACGGCCGCGGCGACCTGTTCGTGATCACCGAGCGCGGTTACGGCAAGCGCACGCCCGTGGCGGACTACCCGGAGCAGAACCGCGGTGGTCAGGGTGTGTACACGATCCAGATGACCGAGCGCAAGGGCAACCTGGCGGCCATGAAGACCGTGGGTCCGCAGCACGAGCTGTTCATTATCACCGAGGGCGCGACGGTCATTCGCGTGAAGACCGACGAGATTTCGAAGACGGGCCGCGCCACGCAGGGCGTGAAGATGATGTCCGTGGCGGACGGTGACCGCGTGACCGCGGTGGCCCGTATGACGAGCGCGAAGAAGAAGCCCAAGGCGCCTGTGGTGGCCGAGGGCCAGGGCGCGCTTGACCTGGCCGCTGCCGGCGCCGCCGAGGCGCCGAGCGATGACCATGTGGACATCGGCAGCGGCGACGAGGCGCTCGAGGACCTGATGGACGAGTAGCGCTTCGCTGTAGGTTTGACCTGCTTGTTTGGCGGGGTCGGGGCGGTAGCCCCGACCCCGCTTTTTGCGTCGCGACCGAGTCGCGTGCCGCGCTTGGCGCGGTGAGGTTCGGTCGGTGTGGTGCGGTGCGGGGTGCTGGTGGCGCGCAGGTAGACAAATGGGGTCGATATGCATTTTCCAGCGGTGTGGTTTGAAGGCGCGATGGCGTGCGGGGCAGTGCAGGATTGCGTGATTCCGGGTGTGGTCGCGGGAATCCTGGTGGTTTGATGGCTCGGGTGGGTCTGGGTGCCGGATAGCGGCGCGGTTGCGCACGGGACGCGTGCCACGATGGCCGTGCAAAAAATGCATATCGACCCTATTTGTCTAGTCTGCGGCCGTTGGTGGATAGAAATGTCGATTATGCATCGCTTGGTCGGTGCTTTCGGGCCTTGCCGCGGGCGCGGTGCTTGTGTTGCTGGGCGATGATGAGCGGGCTTGACGTGTTGAGCGTGATTGATGACTGATTGAGACAGGTTTTGGCGCCTTGGTCTGTGGGTTCCGGTCGCAGGCGGCTTGAGGCTGTCCGCGCGGAATGCAGAATCGACATTTCTATCCAGCTTGGCGTGGAAAGGGGTCCGCTTGCGGCTTCGGGGTCTGGTTGCGCGTGAGATTGACGCTGGTCAACCGCACCGTCAAGAACATTTGACGGCGCGGTTCGCTCCTCTGCGGGCTGCGTCGGGCCCTTTTGATGGTACGATGCGGCGCGTCATGGAATGGTGGGGCTGTAGGGGTCCCGTCGAGGTTGCGAAAGGAGGCGGCTATGGAGGTCGGGAAGCGCATCAAGGGCCTGAGGGCAGAGGCGCATATGTCTCAGGATGATCTGGCGGCGCGCGTGTACGTGTCGCGCCAGACCATCAGCTCCTGGGAGAACGGCAAGACCTATCCCGACATTCAAAGCCTGCTGCTCCTTTCTGAGATCTTCGACGTGACTGCAGATAGCCTCATCAAAGGAGACGTGGAGACCATGACGAAGACCATTGATTCAGACGTTCGCACCATGAAGCGGTTGAGCTATGTGACGCTTGGCTTTTTGCTGCTGATGGTGTTGGCGATGGTGTGGGGGATTGTTCAGACGTCGGCTTGGGATTGGCCTCTGGGGCAGACAGTACCCACATTCGCGCTGGCCATTGTGCTGTGGGGCATTGCGATGTTCGCCGCGGTATGGGTCGAGCGCATCAAAAAGAGGCACGATCTGATCACGTATCGCGAGATCTTGGCGTACTGGAATGGCGAAGAGGTCGATCGCGATACCGATCGCGGGCGCCGGGAGCGTATGTTGCCGCGTTGGATGAAGGTTATCCGGACCGTTGGCTTGACGCTGCTGTGTGCGGCAATCGGTGCGTTTTTGGGGTACGGCGGCGCAATGCTTGGCGAAAAGCTGCTTGGATAACCCGAGGTAAGAGAAAGGGCCCGACCGAATCGTGATTCGGTCGGGCCCTTGGCCGATGCGGTGGCCTGCTCGTTAGAAGTCGTCCGGGGAGACGGAGCGGGCGAACTCGTCAAAGCGCTCGAGCTCCTTTTCCGTGTCGTCCTCGGTGCGGTACGAGATGTTGCCGGCGCGGTTCATGACGTCGTCCTCGACGTAGATTGGTGCGTTGGTGCGCACCGCGAGGGCGAGTGCGTCGCTGGGGCGAGCATCGATGTGCTTCTCTCCCCCATCGGCATCCTCGAGCACGACGGTGGCGTAGAAGACGGGTGCGTCGACGCGGTCGATTTCGACACGCTCGAGCTTACCGCCTAGGGACTTGATAACGTCGACCATGAGGTCATGCGTGATGGGGCGCGAGCCTTCGCCCGTGCCGTCCACACCGCGTCCGACCGCAGCCGCCTCGAATGAACCGGTTTGGATGGAAAGCGCCCGCAGCGGGGCGTCAGATGCTCCCTCGGCACTGCGCTCACGCAGCACGATGATAGATGGAACGGGGCCGGCGGCCATAATAATGGTCTCGATATCAACGCGAATCATTATGGCACCTCCTAGGTATATGGATAATCGCGTTACCGAAAGCCTTCGGTTTAAAACTGGATAGTTATAGTACCCAAAATGCGCGGCGCACGCGTGGTTACATGGCCTCTTCATCGAGCTGTTCATGGAATGATGGATACGATGGGGACGGTTGTGTGTGAGGAAGAAATTTCTCAAAAAAGTTGTTGACTCCCGTTTGGGGAGCGCGCTAATATATTCCTCGCGCGATGGACCTGTAGCTCAGTTGGTTAGAGCGTCCGGCTGATAACCGGGAGGTCACAAGTTCGAATCTTGTCAGGTCCACCACTTTCTTTCGCAATAAACACCCCAGCGAGAGCCGAGTCGCCGCTGGGGTGTTTATTACTAAGTGGGGGTTTAGCTCAGCTGGGAGAGCGCGGGCTTTGCAAGCCTGAGGTCAGGGGTTCGATCCCCCTAACCTCCACCATTGATCCTGTTGACCTCGCTACGGCGGGGTCTTTTCATGTCTAGGGGTCGTTCGGGGGATCGAACCCCGTTCGGGGTGCGGGACTGTTCGCTGAGGAGCGTGCGAGAGACCGAAGGCCTCGCGGGTTACTCCCCTACTGTTTGGTGATTATTGCTGGCACCGTGGCCAGGTAAGAGCCGGTTTTTCATGTAAAAACGCGAAATCTAATTTAAAGCCCTCAGATGGCTGTATTTCGCCATCTGAGGGTCTATTGGTCTACTTATATGTAATGGTGGCTAAAATGCCCGTATTCGGCGTCTCAGAGCCTTTGATTTTTTACTCGCCGGACTCCAAAAGGCCCTTGAAACCGGTGAGGCGCTCCCATACGCCGGCGCTCGCCATGAGGAGGACGCGGTCGTGCGAGCGGCGAGTTTCTTCCTGAGCATCCTTTGCAGCGTTCTGAGCGTTGTCGAGCGCCATGGAAAGCTCCTTGATTTGCTCGTCTTTGGCGGCGAGTTGGGCATTGAGGCCGTCGATTTGGGTTTTGAGGTCTTCGATGCGCTCCTTGTACACGCCGACCAGGGCATCGAGGTCAATAGCGGGCTGAGCAGGGGTTTCATCGTCGTCTACCTGCGGTTTTGACTCGACATTCTTGGTGAGGTAGTCAGCGAGCATCGATGCGCCCTCGGCATCGATGATAAGGGCGCCGCGGGCTCCATCAGCTTTGGCGTGACCGGATTCGCGCAGGCCAAGCTCCTTGACGGCCCTGCTTACGGTCGATTTTCCGCGTCCGGTTGCGTCGGCGATCTCTTTGATGGTTGGCAAAACGTTTCACCCTACCCTGCTACGTTTCTGACTGCATCAGTGCATTGGTTAATCTGCCTGCGATTATATCGTGATATTGAGCTTATGGTGCGGTTAATTGACGTGCGTGGGTCGGTGTGACGCGGTTGGATTCAGTCTTTGCACTGGTAGAGGGTTCGATTCGCATGAATCGAACCTGGTTTGAATTCTTGGTGTAAACGACAGAGTCGATTCTTTGGTTGGTTCGATTATGGAGTGAATCGACAAGGTTCAGGTTGATGTGGTCTCTCCTGCTGCGTGTGAATCGGTTCTGACGTGGTTGGCGGATTAATAGCGAATGAGTCGTGTGCGAACCCACGATTCGGTTGAAGATGTGTGGCACGAGAAGTGGAATCGATTGACGGATCGATGAGACTCATTCTGCAATCCGATTCAGTGATTCGGTGATTGATCGAGTACGAGCGGCCTACGCACACGCATGTGAATTGGAACTACTTAGGATCGCATCGACTCGATGGGATCGTTCGAATCAGTTGAGATGGGCGGAGTTAGCGCGAAGCGGTTGGGATAGATTGAGCGTATGCGCTTGAATCTTTGAATGAGTCTGAGTGACCCGATGGTGCGTTTGAGTCGGTGGTTGGTTTAGTTGAATGGTCTGCGTCCAACGAGCTCCGAGTTTAAAAACATCTGGTGAAGCACACTGTTGAAGTGGACCTGTAGTTCGAGTACTCAATAGGTCCGGGCAAATCTGGTTTGGTTAGGGGATGCACTCTTAGAGCGATAGTTGTGTCGTATGGAATCAGATATAAGAGCGGTGATATGTGTCTTCGAAACGGTATGTGTTCAGACGGAATGGGTCATGGAATCGTTTCGCATGAACGCCTCTCCCCCACTCTGCCTAGCGCGGTGACGTTTGGTACGGATATAGAAGAGTGCGTCAGGATTCTCGTTATGAAGCGTTCTGCGGGTCGGTTTGATACCGAAAGTATGCTCCGAATCTTATCTCGTTGTCTCTTCGCCAACGACTGAGTGCGAGTTGATACGAAGAATCAGTTGTAAATCAATTGAATATGACTGAACCAATGCGATGCAGACAGTGAATCGGTTGTATGATGCGTTATGGAATCAATTCATGAATCGAATCTTTTGAGCACAAGAAAACTGCTTCAAATCGCGCCAATGCTGCTCATCAACGAATGCAGATCGGTTCACTGACCGTTTCGTCCGGTTTGGAGCAAGAGTCAGGAGGGGCAGTCCGGTCTGGTGGGCGATTGGGTCGCGGGTCGAAATGAGGCCTGTATCTCCTATTGTGCGAGGAACGCCTACCGGACAAATCGTCCGTCGAGCGGCGCACTGTCATAAACTTTACCTAGATGACGTATCATCCGAGTGGGTGCGTGTATTAACGGATCCAACCCCGTGGGCATACGGGGCACAATCGAGTGTTTATCCGGCAAGGGAAAGGTAAAAGCTATGGTAGACGTGCATGAGCTGCTTGACACGTGGATTGCCAACGTCAAGGACGAGGAGCTTCTGGCCGAGCTTAAGCAGATGAAGGACTCCGGTGACGAAAACGCTATCACCGACGCGTTCTTCCAGGATCTGGCCTTTGGCACGGCTGGCCTTCGTGGGACCATTGGCGCCGGCACCAACCGTATGAACATCTATACCGTTGGCCGCGCCACGCAGGGCTTCGCCAACTATCTGAACGCAACGTTCGAGAACCCCACCGTCGCTATCGCGCGCGACAGCCGCAACAAGGGCGAGCTGTTCGTGAAGACCACCGCCGCGATTCTTGCCGCCAACGGCGTGACCGCGTACGTGTACCCCAAGATCTCCCCCGTGCCGACGCTGTCCTGGGCCACGCGCTACCTGCAGTGCTCCGGCGGCATCTGCATGACTGCGTCACACAACCCGGCTCCGTACAACGGCTACAAGGCCTACGGCCCCGACGGCTGCCAGATCACCAGCGAGGCTGCGGCTGCTATTTCCGCAGCTATGGAGGCTACCAACCCCTTCACCGACGTGAAGACCATGGACTTCGACGAGGCTGTGGAGCAGGGTCTGGTCAAATGGATCGATGACTCGGTCCTTGACGCGTACTATGACGCGGTCGTGGACAAGTCTGTGAGCGCGCTGACGCCCGAGCAGGTTGAGGCCGCGCCGCTGAAGCTCGTGTACACCCCGCTGAACGGCACCGGCCTGATTCCGGTTACCACCGTGCTCAACAAGGTGGGTATCACCGATATCACCATCGTGCCCGAGCAGAAGGATCCGGACGGCAACTTCCCCACCTGCCCGTATCCCAACCCGGAGATTCGCGAGGCCATGCAGAAGGGCATCGACCTGTGCCAGGAGGTCAAGCCCGACCTGCTGCTGGCCACCGACCCCGACGCCGACCGCGTGGGCGTGGCGTGCGCCGATGGCGACGATTACACGCTGCTGACCGGCAACGAGATGGGCGTCCTGCTGCTCGACTACATCTGCAAGATGCGCGCCGCCCGCGGCGAGGATCTGTCCCGCAAGGTTGCCGTTACCACGATCGTGTCCTCCGCCATGGTGGACGCGCTGGCCGAGGAGTACGGCTTTGAGCTGCGCCGTTGCCTGACCGGCTTCAAGTACATCGGCGACATCATCACCGGTCTTTCCGATGCGGGCGAGGTCGACCGCTTCATCTTCGGCTTTGAGGAGAGCTACGGCTACCTGTCCGGCGACCACGTGCGCGACAAGGACGCCGTCAACGCGTCGATGCTCATTTGCCAGATGGCGCAGTACTACAAGCTGCAGGGCATCAACCTGGTTCAGGCCATGCGCGCGCTGTACGAGAAGTACGGCTACTACCACAACAAGACGATTTCGCTGAGCTACCCGGGTGCCGACGGTGCCGCCAAGATGGCTGGCATTATGGCTGGCCTGCGCGAGACCGCGCCGACCGAGATCGCGGGCGCCAAGGTCGAGGGCGTCGTGGACTACGAGACCGGCGTGAACGGCCTGCCCAAGGCAAACGTCATCGAGTTCGACCTCGAGGGTGGCGACAAGGCGATTGTGCGCCCGTCCGGTACCGAGCCGAAGATCAAGCTGTACATCTTTGCGAAGGGCGCGGACGCTGCCGCTGCCGACGCGCAGATTGATGCGATTGAGGCTGCTGGTCGCGAGCTGCTGAGCTAACAGCTGGTTAGATAGCGCTGCTGGGAGGGCGTCCGCTTTGCGGGCGCCCTCTTTTGTGTTCATATGGCATGTGATGCGGGCCGTTGTGCGGGCGGAATTCTGCGGGCTCGCGGGGGATAACGTCTTACGAAGACCTCGTGTGCAGGTTTTAGGCGGCTGACAGAGTAGATGGCGCTTACGGCTAAAGCAAACCTGCAGGTAGATTGATTGCGGGTTTTGGTGACTACTCGGCGAGCCTCTGAAAACATGCACACAAGGTCTTCGTAAGACGTTATGCGGTAAAACCGCAGGTCGCGAGAGTGCGGTTCGGTCAGGTTCGGTCGCTCTGGTGCGGTCATATGGCTGCAATCATATGAAAATCAACCGACGAATCATTTGAAATTCAACCGACAAAACATTCGAAAAAACGATGATAGGCGTTTGACCTGCTGTTATAAGGTTGATGTAGAAGCGTTGTTTCAGGGAGCTAATAAGGTGGAACGGAATCACGTCAACTGATTCAGTGATGCGAAGATGATCGAGTCTAAATACACGTTTGGTGCGGTTTTTGCAGAACGGGGCGGCGCACATGCGTGACGACGGTGTGGTTGTTGTGCCCATAGACACCCTTGGGGCGTAGATGACGTACGGGCGACCGCCGGCTCTGGCTATGCCCAGTAGGGGAGATAGCTGGTGTTGCGCTTGGAGGACCGGGCGCGTGCGGGGCGCAGGATACCTGCGGTGACGCAGTCGCGGAGCAGTCGGGAGACTTGGGCGGCTGAGGTTGCGGGCAGGTCGAAGCGCTCGCGGATGCTGGCGTTGGTGGCGGATGCTCCGTGCTGGTATTGGGCGCAGGCGTGCCAGTAGCAGGCGCGACGGCGGGCTTCCGGTGACTGCTCGCGATAGGGGAGCGGCAGGTAGAGCGTTGCGCGCGTCGTCGTGCCGATGGATTCGATGGACGGTGCGGGGAGTTTTGCCTGGTCAAGAGTATCGATGACGTTGAGCCAGCCTGTGTAGTGAGTAGTTCCGGTGAGATTGAGCTGTTTGGCGAGCTGAGATAGCTGCGGGTTGCGCGGCAGGGGAGCGGCGTCGGCTATGCGCAGGGCTTCCATGGGGAGCGGTCCGGGGTTGGTGAACTCGATGCGGTCGGGGAAGATCTCGACGGTGGGATGCGCGTTGCGGGCGGTGAGATCTTGATGGATGAGGGCGTTTGCCGCAAGCTCGCGTATGGCGTCGGTTGGCACGGCTGGAGCAAATGAAGTCGACGTACTTTGTGCGTTGCGTGTGCGGGGGAGCACCGCGGTGAGGTGGTCGACAAGGCGGGGGAGCGCGAGCAAGAAGCCTTGCGAGAAGGTCGTGCGGTCGGCTATGTTGAGACGGTCGGTGCCGGCATAGCGTATGACCTGCGGCGCTGCATGATAGAGCTGCGGGAAGATCGCGAGGTCGCGCGCGAGCATGAGGGCTCCGGCGGCGGTGATGCTGAGCAGGCCTGATTCGGTTGTGGTGCAGACGCCGGATTGGACGAGCGCCAGCTGGGTTTGCGATTGATCGGGCCAGGCAAATGGGAAGAGCCGGTCGATGAATGCGTGGAGGTTGAGCTTGGCTGCGACCTCTTCGAAGGTGAGGTCGGTAAGGGCAATACTGGTATCGGGCGGTGTGAGCCAAAGGGATGAGGTGTTCATAGGGCGACTTCCAGTGGGTTGGTTTGGTAGGTAAATACGCAGTATAGAGTATGTTCTATATGAATTGTGCATGATATTGCTTTATAGAAGCAAATTGAATGATTGGAGGGATAGGTGCTGGGTTGATTTGCAGGGGTTTGGGAGTCTCGCGGTGGAGCGAGCGCTTAACATCGGATAACGGGAGCCGTTTACGGGTGCGATGGGGGCGTTCGTCGTTAAGAGGAAACAAATCCCTTACACAAGCTCTTAAAAGAATATGTGCAGGTAAATGATGGTGTGGAGCGTTCATTCAGCAGGGGTTCTGATATTTCAACCTAAACTCGAACCTTAAGCGGAAATTAAGTGTTAAAGTGTTACGCGTGTATCGCTGTTCGTGGCCGTAGGCATACGCAGAGCTCGTGGTCGGATATCAAGCGGGTGATGCGGGTGCCGAGGGCCATAAACGTTGCTTAATCGCAGCAGACGAGAAGGATGGGTTAGTATGAGTCGGTGGTTCGAAAAATACGTGACGGGGGGGGGGTTGCTCCAAACGAGTAGCCTCTGATACCGCTCGTAAGCGGTTCTCCGCTGTGATTGCCGTGATGATGGCAATCGCGATCGCATGCTCCGTGGCGGTTCCCGGAGCGTATGCGAATCCCCTGGAGGATTTGGGGAACGCAATTTCCAATGGTGTTAATGGAATAACGCAACAGCTGTTTGGGATCTCGCTGTTTAGTGCTGACAGCGAGATTGAACTTTATGCTGTCGACGGCGCTGACACCGTGGTGGATCCCGACACGACGAACGCATGGGAGACGCTGGCGGCGAACTCTAAGAGCACGGAGAACATAGGTCGCATTTGGACTGATAAAAGTGTCTTTAATGATGACTATAACTTCGAGGGCGCGCTTGATGACACGAGCGTCGTAAAGGGTTCCGATTCCGACTTCTTGGTGAGCCTGTCTGCCATCTCCTCTACCTCCAACCTGAAATCTGTTGTTACCAACACCACCCCGCTCGATATTGTTCTCGTGGTGGATACTTCTGGTTCGATGGACAACAACAGCGGTCACGACATGGGCTATTCCTACAGCCCCACCTATAACACTAACAACCGGAATAATTATTACATCCAGGTCAATGGTCAATGGACTGAGCTTGAGCACAACAACCAAGGTTGGTATTACGGACCGAGCTACAACCGCACGTACGTTACTCCTATGCGTTGGGAAGGCGATACTGCTGACGGTCGCGTCCAGTTCTACACGCGCTCTAACCAGCAGATGAGCCGCATGGAGGCACTCCAGAATGCCGCCAATGCCTTTGTGGATTCTGTTGCTGCCATGAATGACGGCATTACCGATACTGCTCAGCAGCACCGCATCTCACTTGTTAAGTTTGCAAGCGACGAGAACAACTCGATTGGCAACGGTACCAATTGGGACGGGTACAACTTTTCTCAAGTCGTTTCGGATTTGACTGCGTACACGACGCAGAATGCATCAACCCTCAAAAACACAATCAACTCCCTGGAGGGTGAAGGCGCAACACGTGCTGACTACGGCATGCATCAGGCGCAGCGTGTTCTCGACGGTGACGGCAATCTCACGGGCGCGCGCACAAACGCACAGAAGATCGTCATCTTCTTCACTGATGGCAACCCCACCACCTCTTCAAGCTGGAGCGATAGCGTTGCCGGTACGGCTATCAACTATGCATACGATATGAAGCAGGACGGTGCGCTTGTTTACAGCATCGGCGTGTTCCAAGGAGCCAACCCCTCTGACACGAACAATGACTTCAATCGCTATATGAACGCGGTCTCGAGTAATTATCCTGATGCCGAGTGCGCGGATAATGTAAACGTTGGATCATTCTGGAATCCGCAGTATGAGTGGCGACAGACCGACGACTACGGTGACCTCGTTCTTGGCGACCGTGTTGAAGGGGCCGAAGGGGAGGAGACCCCGCAGTACTACTTTGCTGCCTCCAACGCCGATGAGCTCAACCAGGTGTTTGAGGACATCACCGAGTCTCTCCCCATCAATCAAGGCTCCGGTTCTCCGATTGAAGAGGTGGAGGGCGCCGCGGGTACCCCTGGCTACCTGACCTTTACCGACACCCTTGGTTCCTTCATGGAAGTCACGGGTGTGGGTGCGGACAACAACAAGATGTATCTTGCGTTCGCTGACGGACTCCATGAGGGCACGACCAGTGACCGTGGCAATACTTGGACGTTCTCCGGCGTTGTCAACGAGGGCAATGGCGTGAACACCGCCTACCCCGAGGGTGCAGATCTTTCGGAAATCAAAGTAACGGTCACCAAGAGCAACGACCTTGCGACGGGTGACATCATTACCGTGCAGATTCCCGCGTCGCTCATCCCGATGCGTAACTATGACGTTGACACCGACAATGGCACGATGACCGTGAGTGACACCTTCCCGGTTCGTCTGTTCTATGGCGTCAGCGTTAAGGATGGGGTCATCGATGCTCTGAATAATCCGCAGGATGCAAATCATGATGCGGTTCTGGCGCAGACCTCTGCTGACGGAACGACCGTTGATTTCTACTCCAACAGCTTCGTACAGGAAGCCGCCCAGGGCACGACCGAGGCCTCCTTCACGCCGAGCGACGGAAACAAGTTCTACTACTACCCCGTCAATACACAGCTCTTCATCGACGAGGATTGCACGCAGCCGGCTACGCCCAACAATATCGCGCGGTACAATACTCTCTATTATCAGGACAGCTATTGGCAGCTGACAGGAAATGACAACGGAGCTGTAGAGGTTCCCGCTAACGGTTCCATTACCCGTAGTGGTAACGACTGGAATGTTACCTACCGGAACGGCAACGTTTACATCGCGGCGGATACGCCTCGTGCGGATCGTCCGGGAACTCTCGTGTCCAACAAGGGCGAGAATCTCACAGGTACCGCTTCTACGGTCCTGACCCCGACGTGGGTTGGCAACAGTGTGTCTCAGAAGCTGGGTAACAACGGCAAGCTTTCCGTTGACGCTCCTGGCGATCTGCGCATCGACAAGAATGTCGACTGGGGCAATGCCTCCAGCGAGACACAGGCGGACAAGAACACCTTCAAGTTCACGGTACATCTGTACACCGTGGGCGAGGGCGGCGCTGAGACCAACCTCACCAACCAATACGACTACGCCGTATACGCAACGGGCGAGACGCCTGTGAGCGAGGGTACCGTCTCTGACAACGGTGAGATTACCCTTGAGGGCGGTCAGTATGTCGTGATTTCCGACCTGCCCAATGGCGCTCAGTACACCGTGACCGAGCAGACTGCGAACCAGAACGGTTTTGCCACGACGGACAATTCGACAGGCGAGAATGCCAAGACCGACGACGGTATTGTCGAGGGTACCATTGTGGGCGGCAGCCAGCAGACTGCGATGTTCACCAACACCTATCACGCAACTGAGGTGACGCTGGAAGGCGCCAACCAGCTGGTCAAGGTGAAGAAGAATCTGACCGGACGCGAGTGGCAGGATACTGACGAGTTTAGGTTCACCATGCTTCCCGAGGGCGGTGCCCCTGCGCCTGAGTCCACTGACGCTGTCGTGGTCGACGACGAGGATGCTGCTGCTGACTACACCGTCAACCTGAGCAACATCAAGTTTGAGAACCCGGGCACGTTCACCTATGTCATCGAGGAGGACAACGATACCGACCCGATCGCGGGTATCGATTACTCCAACGAGACCTATGCGGTGACCATTACTGTTGTGGATAACGGCACGGGCAAGCTCGAGATTCAGTCCGTCCAGTTCACGCAGCGCACTGACGTGGACGGCAACACGCCTGCTGAGCAGCCGCAGATTACCGACAATACGGTCGTGTTCACCAACAACTACGATGCTACGGAGGCCACGACCAACCTCAACGGTACCAAGTATTACACGGACAACTCCGGTGCCAATCCGAACGCAGCCAACAAGTTCACGTTTGAGCTGAAGGCGATCGGCGGCTACGCAACCAACGGTGGCTCCGCGCAGAACCCGACTATTGAGGCGGCTGACGTCCCGATGCCCGAGGGCGCGGATGCGGATACGCACACCATCACCATTGGCAACAATGGCACGAACCCTGATGGTTTCGCGTTCCAGACCATCAGGTATAACGGAACGCATCTGAACAACACCTATATCTACGAGATCCGTGAGGTTATCCCCGAGGATGCAACCCAGAACGAAAATGGCACCTGGTCGGTGAACGGCATGACCTATGACGGCACGGTGTACACCGTCACCGTTGAGATAACCGATGAGCCCAACGAGCAGGGTGAGGGCATGCACCTCGTGGCCACGCCCAGCATGCAGCCTGCCGATGTGAAGTTCATCAACGTCTATGATCCGACGGACTATACGCTGAAGGGCAACGAGGCCATTCATGGCACCAAGGTGATGCAGGGTCGCGAGATAGGCGAAAACGAGACGTTCTACTTCCAGCTGGAGCAGACGGGCGGCCCGGAGACAGTGCTTGCTGATCCCGAGGTGAAGACTGTCACCAAGGCCAGCGGTATGGACTTCGCGTTTAGCGCGCTCACCTTCTCTAAGGCCGGTACGTACACCTTTACCGTGAACGAGGTTGCTGACGATCAAGGAACCGAGACCGCTAATGGCAACGGTATGACCTACAGCCAGAATGTCGCCAAGGTGACCATCAAGGTCAAGGACGGCGGCAACGGCGCGCTGGTGCTCGACGGTCCCATTGTTTACGAGAACAATGGTAGCGACGAGACCGGCAAGGCCGTGTTTACCAACGTCTACGAGGCAGAGCTGAAGTACGGTGCTGAGGGCAAGGGTGGCATCAACGTCACCAAGCAGCTCCTCGACCGCCCGATGACCGCTGGCGAATTCACCTTCACCATTACCGGCGAGGGCGATGCGGCGGATCTGACCACTAACGCTGACGAGAGCTTCCAGAACACGGGAGCGGCGGCCGATCAGACCATCACCATGGCCAAGTTCCAGAGCCTGACCTTTGATGAGACGGACGCTGGCAAGACCTATACGTTCATCGTGGACGAGACCGAGCCCGTCGAGGGCGAGGGACTCGCGGGCGTTAGCTACGACAAGTCTCAGTATAAGGTCGAGATCGAGGTTGTGGACAACGGTGACGGCACCATGCATGCCGTGACCACGGTTACTCAGACCCTGGATAAGGATGGAAACGAGATTGCGGACGGCGGTAAGGTCGTTGTTAATCACGCCAATTCCGATGCTGATGGCTACGTGGTTCCGACCTTCGGCTTCGTGAACGACTACAACCCGAATTCCGTCGACATGGGCGAGGACACCGACAATGCGCTGCAGGTGACCAAGAGGGTTACCGGTGCCCCGTCCGCTGCGGACTACACCTTCACGCTGACCGCGCAGGATACTACTGAGGGACCCGTGGCGAACATCAAGGGTCTTGATGAGAATCATCAGACCACGGAGACCACCAGCGGAACTATCGCGGCTGGTAACACCCAGACCTTGAGCTTCGACACGCTGACCTTTACTGAGCCGGGTACCTACACCTTCACGGTGCAGGAGAATCAGCCTGCCGCTGACGACGGTTGGGCGTTCGATACGACGCCTAGGACGATCACTGTCGAGGTTACGGACATTAATCCCGACTACGAGCCCGGCGGGGATGCACCTCAGTATGACGGCAATCTCTACATCGGCGATGTGACGGGCAACAACCCGACGATTGAGAATAAGTACGACCACGGCACCGTCACCATCGGCGGCGACGCTGCCGAGGCTCTGACGGTCGAGAAGACGGTCAAGGGTTGGTCCACCGATGCCGACTTCCACTTCACCTTCGCTCCTGTTGAGGAGGAGGGTGTCGATTGGAGCACCGTCGAGTACGAAGAGGGCGCTGCCGATAAGACCGCGGTGACCGAGAGCTTTGCCGACGGCGCCACGCACAGCGCTCAGTTTGGTGAGATTACGTTCACCGAGCCCGGCACCTATACGTTCAACGTGACTGAGGACGAGGCTCAGGACGAGACCACCGATCCCGCCGGCTGGACCTACGATAACAGCACTCAAACCATCACGGTGACCGTGTCCGAGACTGATGCTGATGGCAACTACGACGGCAGCCTCCACGCCACCGTTAGCGGTCCTGCCCAATTCGAGAACACCTACAAGGCCGGTACGGCTACCGTTGAGGGTGGCGAGGCCACCTTCGCAGGCACCAAGATGATCAACGGGCGTGGCTGGCTCGACAACGAGACCTTCGGTTTCGAGCTGACCAAGGGCGCCGTGTCTGAAGGTGCTTCGTGGGATAACGTGACGTATCTCCCCGTCAACGCGGCCGAGGGTACCGAGCCGGTTGCCTTTGAGAGCGCTACCGCCACGGCTAACGAGCAGAACGACAAGAACGGCACCTTCTGGTTCGCCGGCACCTACCTGTTCTCTGAGCCCGGCACGTACACCTTCAATGTGACCGAGACGCAGCACAACGGCGAAGAACTGCCCGAGGACGGCACTAACGGTATGACTTACGACCGCCACGTCGGTACCATCACCGTTGAGGTGACCGATAACGGTTCCGGCACGCTGCAGGCCAAGGTGACTCCGGGCACGGACGATGCCTCCGTCGAGTTCGTCAACACCTTCGAGGGCAAGCCCTACACCTTCGGTCTCGAAGCCGACGAGATGCTGAGCGGCCACAAGACGGTCGAGGACAACGTTGGTTCGTTCCAGATGGCCGACGATCAGTTCACGTTCGTCATGCGTGCGCAGGCTGAAGCCAATCCGATGCCCGACAACCTGACGGTTGAGACTGACACTAACGGCTACAAGGTCGTGTCGGTTAAGAATACGAACACCGACGCGCATGCGTATACCGCCGACTACAGCTTCGGCAGCATCACCTTCGACCATGATGATCTGGCCGGCGTGACCGACGACGACAACGACGGCAAGATCAGCAAGGCGTTCCAGTACAACGTGTACGAGAACGAAACCGATATGCCCGCCGGCGTGAGCGCAGTGAATCCTGGCCGCACGTACACGGTTACCATCACGGTGACCGAGGATCTGGCGACCGGTGAGATCACCGCCGAGGGCGAGGCCGTTCTGGTGAACTCGGGCGATACCGAGAATGTCCCCGCGACTCTGGGTAGCCTCGACTTCGTCAACAAGTACGACGCCGGCACGATTACGGGCGGCATCCAGATCTTCAAGACGCTGAGCGGCCGCAATTGGCAACAGGGCGACACCTTCACCTTCGACGTGTCGATGAAGGCTGATGGGATTGCCAAGGACGATCTGCCGGAGTTCAACTTCAACAACCTGGCAGGTAACGTTGCTGATCTCACCGAGACTAACGGTGGGCTGAGGTACAACATCACCATCAACCCCTCGCAGAGCGCGACGGGCAACAGCTATGCGTTTGGCACGGGCGTTCCCACCTACACGCACGAGGGCACCTATGTGTACACCATCACCGAGCGCAACAGCACGGTGGCGGGTGTTACCAAGGACAGCTCGACCTACGTCGTGACCGTCGTGATCGAGGACGTTGTGCAGGACGGTGAGCATGTCCTGAACCGCACCGCTACCATCACACGCGATGGTGAACCGTACGAGGGTACGGGCCGCGTCGACTTCACCAACACCTATACCTCTACTGGTGAGCTTGGCGGAAACGGCGAGGTGAGCATCGCTGCCAACAAGACCCTGACCGGCCGTAACATGGAGAAGGAGGAATTCACCTTCAAGGTCACGGATAAGGCCGGTCAGACGGTTTCTACGGGAACCAATGCTCCCGCCGAGGACGGCGATGCTGCAGCCATCACGTTCAGCGCCATTAAATATGAGATCAAGGATCTCGAGCTGAAGTCAAAGGACCCCGAGAAGACGGGTGTGACCAAGTCGGTTGACGACAAGACGGATTTGGCCTCGTACACCATTTCTTACAAGGTGGAAGAGGATAAGACCGGACTGAGCGATGCCGGCGTGACGCCCGATGGCGCGACATCGTTCGATATCACCGTTGTTGTTGCTGACGACGGTGACGGCAAGCTGTCCGTCAAGGTGAACTATCCCACCGGCACCTCATCGCTCGGCTTCAAGAATATCTATGAGGAGAAGGAGGGTTCCGACACCGAGATCGCTGTTGAGGGCACGAAGTCCATCGAGTCCACCATGGCCGGCGTCGACGCCCCCGAGTTGAGGGACAACATGTTCTCCTTCACGCTGACGGGCGAGCAGGTCGATAAGGACGGTAATCCGGTTGAGGGCGGAAAACCCGCTCCCATGCCCGAGGGTACCGACACTGATGGCTCGAAGACGGTCTCGAATGATGCCGAGGGTAACGTTGATTTCGGCACCATCGACTTCACGGTTGAAAACGTGTGGGGACGCCAAGTGACGACGTTTGCCGTTGGCGGCGTGGAGCGCGACGCGTACTTCAAGTACACGGTGACCGAGGAAGAGTCGAAGGTGGCCGGCGTTACCGAGGACTCCGCTAAGACGTTCATCGTGCACGTGCACGACGACGGCAAGGGCAAGGTCACGGTGGAAACCAATCCTGCCGTGACTGCGGATGCCCCGCTGTTCTCCTTCGTGAACAAGTACACTCCGGAGAAGGTGACCGTCGGCGAGGGCGGCGACGCCTCCATCAGCGTCCAGAAGACGCTGAGCGGCCGCAACTGGATCGACGGCGACAGCTTCGAGTTCGTGCTCACTGCTGGTGCCGTTAAGGATCACGAGGGCAACGTCATCGAGGGTGCCACGGCCCCGATTCCCGAGCGCGACGGCGCCAAGGTGACCATCACCGACGTGAGCGCCCCCAAGGTCGCGACGTTCGGCGACATCACGTATGACGAGGTCGGAACCTACGAGTACACCATCACCGAGACGAACGGGGGCAAGGACGGCCTGACCTACGACGGGCATACCGCCACGGTGACTGTCGAGGTGACCGACACCGATGCCGACGGCAAGCTCGAGGCAGAGGTGACGGTGAAGAACACCGACGCCGTGACCGAGGCCGATGCGAACGAAACCGCCGTTGCCGCGTTCACCAATGAGTACAAGGGCACGGGCGGCCTCAACGCCGAGGGCAAGGCCTCCATCGAGGCCAAGAAGACCCTGTCCGGTCGCGAGCTGCTCCAGGGCGAGTTCACGTTCGAGGTGAAGGACGCCAAGGGTAACGTGGTCGCTGAGGGCAAGAACGCTGGCGCCGACGAGGGCAAGGCTGCTGCCATCTCCTTCGACGAGATCTCCTACAACAGCAACGAGCTCGACGAGCTCGCGAAGGACAAGGAGTCCGGCGTGACCAAGACGGCCGACGAGGGCACCGACCTCGCGACCTACACCATTGCCTACACCGTGTCCGAGAAGATCGACAACCTGCCGGAAAGCGTTACGACTGTTGGTGCTACGTCCTACAAGGTAACTGTGACCGTCAAGGACAACGGCAACGGCACGATGGACACGTCTGTCAACTACGGCGAGGCGAATGCTCCGCTGCAGTTCAAGAACAAGTACGATGAGACCGAGCATAGCGCCGAGGGCTCTAAGCTCAACATCGTGGGCGAGAAGGTGCTCAAGTCCGGCATGGAGGGCGTTGACGCTCCCGACCTGAAGGGCGGCGAGTTCAGCTTTACACTGAAGCCGAGCGAGAGCAACCCGAACGCTCCGATGCCCGAGGGCGCTGTCGACGGCTCGAAGACGGTCAAGAATGACGCCGACGGTAAGGTTGACTTCGGCACCATCGACTACACGCTCGAGAACACCTGGGGCGTCACGCCTTTACCGAACACGCTTGCCGCTTCCGGTGAGAAGCGCGAGAAGACGTTCACCTATGAGGTGACCGAGAACGGGCCTGCCGAAAATGAGAAGATGGAAGGCGTGACGTACGACACCAGCACAAAGACCATCACGGTGACCGTGAAGGACGATGGTGCCGGCAACATCACCGTCACGACGAATCCCGAGAATGCTCTGCTGTTCACAGTCACTAACACGTACATCCCCGAGGGCACTGAGATTGGCGGCGATGACCAGGCCCAGATCCAGGTGACCAAGGAGGTTGTGGGTGCTCCGGCGCTGTCCGAGTTTGACTTTGCGCTCACTCTGAAGTCTGGCAACAAGGATGACATCAAGGTAAAGAACGATGAAGGTGAGGACGTTTCCTTCCCGGATGGCGGTGTTACTGCAAGCACCAAGGGCCTCGAGAAAAATAAGGGTTCCGAGACGGTAAGCTTCGGCTCCATGACGTTCACCAAGGCGGGAACGTACACCTTCGAGGTGAAGGAGACCACGACATCCGACCATGACTACTGGAAGTACGACAACCAGCCGAAGACCATTACGGTTACGGTGACCGACACCGATGGCGACGGCAAGCTTGAAATCGCCGAGAATGCGATTGAGGGCAACAACCCGACCATCCAGAACACCTACGTGCCTGCAAGCGTGACCGTTGGTGGCGAGGGTGCCCTCAAGGTGACCAAGAAGGTCATCGGCGGCAACGCCCTGTCCGATTTCGAGTTCACGCTCGCGTTCGACGCTGACGCCGAGGGCAACACGGGTAAGCTCGAGGATATCGATGGCATCACCGGCGATGGCATCGTGAAGGCGACCGCTGGCCTCGAGGGTACCCAGGGCGAGGAGACCGTGAGCTTCGGCGACCTCATCTTCAAGAAGGTCGGTGTCTACAAGTTCACGGTGGTGGAGACCACGACGAAGCCTGAGGGCGCGCACGGATGGACGTATGACAACGCGGCCAAGACCATCACGGTCACAGTGACCGACGATGGCTTTGACGGCCAGCTCGATGCGACCACCGTCGTTGACGGCATCGACACCAACAACCCGACTGTTGAGAACGTCTACAACCCCGACGCGAGCGATCCGAATGATGCCGTCATTTCGGTAATCAAGAAGGTTTCCGGTGCTCCGGCGCTGTCTGAGTTCGAGTTCGAGCTCAAGCTGACGTCCGATAATGCGGCCAATGTGTTCGTTGGATCCGGCGAGTCCGCGACTGCTTTCCCGGCTGGGGGCATCGAGACCTCGACCAAGGGCCTGACGGGCAGGGAGGGCTCCGAGACCGTGTCCTTCGACGGGCTGACCTTCACTGCTGCGGGCGAGTACACCTTCACGGTGACCGAGCTCACGACCACCACAGCAGGTGGCTGGACCTATGACAACGCGGCTAAGACCATCACGGTCACGGTCGAGGACCAGGACGGCAAGCTTGTTGTTGACAGCATTGACCCGGAAACCACGACCATCGAGAACACCTACACGCCTGCAGGCGTGATCGTGGGCGACGACGAGGCCGACCTCCAGGTGACCAAGAGGGTCACCGGCGGCAACGCTCCGTCCGAGTTCGAGTTCGTGCTCGCATTTGACGCTGAGAACAGCACCGGTAAGCTCGAGGACATCGAGGGCATCACGGCAGACGGCATCGTGAAGGCCACCTCCGGCCTCACCGGCAAGCAGGGCGAGGAGACCTTGAACTTCGGCGACCTCACCTTCAACGCGGTCGGCGACTACCACTTCACCGTGACCGAGATCACGACGACCGACGACCCGAACTGGGCGTACGACAACGCGCCCAAGACCATCGTCGTGCACGTGACCGACGAGGATCACGACGGTAAGCTCGAGGCTACGGTTGAGTTCAACAACCCGACCGTCGAGAACGTCTACGACGAGCCGTACACCCCGCCGACGCCTGTCGATCCCGATCCCTCCGACCCGTCCAAGCCGGACACCGACGTGGACAAGAAGCTGACCGGCCGTGACCTGGTCGACGGCGAGTTCTCCTTCGTCATCACCGCCACGGGCGACAACGCCTCACACGTCTCGCCGAAGAGCCTGACCGGCACCAACGATGCGTCCGGCAACGTGACGTTCGGCGGAAAGGGCTTCGTGTTCGACAAGGCCGGCGACTACACGTTCACCGTGACCGAGGTGCTGCCCGCCGACGACGACCCCGACACCGAGGGCGTCCAGAGCGACGGCGTCACCTACGACGAGGCCACGTTCACCATTACGGCGCACGTGACCAAGCAGGGCAACAAGCTTGTGGTGACCTGGGAGAACGCTGACGCGCCCATGGTCTTCGAGAACGAGTACGAGCCCAGCGAGGAGCCCGAGCCGACGCCCGAGCCCGAGCCTGAGGAGCCCACGAAACCTGAGGAGCCCGAGGAGCCTACCAAGCCCGAAGAGCCCTCTGAGAGCATCCCGCAGACCGGCGACTTCGCCGTCGCGGCTATCGGTGGCACCGGCCTGGCGGCCGCGGCGCTCATCGCGACCGGCCTGTACCTGCGCCGTCGCAACAGCCACTAAGTGGCATACAGGAGGGGCCGAGCGTTGGCCCGACCCCTCCCTTTGATTCCCTTGTTGCAACAGCCGCTTCCCGACCGCGGCTTTGCATAGCGCCGGACGATACGCATCGCGCGTCCGGCAACCGTGCCCGGTTCCCATCCCGACACCTGGAGCCGGCACACCCAGGGTTCGCTCCCATCCCGACTTCGGAGCGGACCCGCGCCAGCCCAATCCCGACTCCAGGGCTGGCCTCAAGCCCGGTTCTGACCCCAACCCTCAGGACCGGGCTCTTTTTATGCGTATTGGGGGTGTTTGTGCGATGGGGTGGCATCTTGCTGATCGGCGTTGCGCCTCCACAAAAATGCGGCAATATGTCAGGTTGTATACCTCAATTTCGCTTTTTGACAAGGCTATGGGCATAACCTTGTCAAAAAGCGATCGCGTGCCAAGGTTGTCCCCGGGTTGTCGCCGCGCTGCGCTACCTTCCGGAAAGCAGGCGGGCGCGCTTGATGCAGCGGGGGACGCGGTCGCAGAGCTCCGTGATGTCCTCTTCCGCAACGTTGTCGGCAAGCGATAGGCGCAGGGTGCCGTGTGCCCACGCGGGGTCGTCTAGCCCTAAGGCGGTTGCGACGTGCGAGGGATCGGTCGACCCAGTCGAACAGGCGGAACCCGTCGCCGCTGCCACCCCGGCGCGGTCGAGCAGCACCACGAGTAGCTCGCCGTCGACGTTTTTGCAGGCAAATGAGGCGATACTGGGCAGGCGGTGCTCGGGGTCGGGGTCACCGGTGTAGCGGACGTCGTCAACGGTTGCCAGCACGTGTTCAACTAGCTGGTCGCGCAGCGCGCCGACGCGCGCCATGCGATCCGCCAGACCTTCGTGCGCTTCTTCCAGCGCTGCTGCCATGCCGACGGCACCCGCGACGTTTTCGGTGCCGGCCCGCTCGCCGCGTTCCTGGCCGCCGCCTTCGATGAACGGCGGAATGGAAAAGCCTTCGCGCAGGTACAGGGCGCCAATGCCGCGTGGCCCATGGAACTTGTGGCCCGAGAGCGACAGTGCGTCGACGCCCAGGTCGTTCACGTTCACAGGGATGTGGCCCACGGCTTGGACCGCATCGGTGTGGAAGGGGACGCCGCGGCTGTGCGCGACGGCTGCTAGCGCGGGGACGTCCTGAATGGTTCCGACCTCGTTGTTGGCGAGCATGATGGACACCAGGGCCGCCCCCGGCGCGTCGACACCGGCCGCCAGCGATGCCGTGTGGGCTTCTTCCAGCGCACGCTCCAGGTCTTCGATGCGTACGTGGCCCTGGTTGTCGACCGGCAGGTAGGTGGTTTCCTCCTGCGCCGACCCCAGTGCGCGACACGTATGCAGCACGGCGTGATGTTCAATGGCGCTCGTGATTACGCGGACCGGCGCGTCCGCCCCGTACAGGTCGCGGTAGCGCTGGACCGCGCCCCACAGGACCCAGTTGTCCGACTCGCTTCCCCCGCTGGTGTAGTAGAGCTCGTGCGGCTTGGCGCCCAGCTGGGCCGCTGTGCGCGTGCGGGCGTCGGCCAGGGCGTTCGCCGCCGCCTTGGCCACGCGGTGGATGCCTCCCGGGTTGCCGAACTCGCTGGTAAGGTAGGGCATCATGGCCTCGAGGGCAGCAGGGGAGAGCGGTGTTGTGGCCGCGTTGTCGGCATAGATATAGCGCTCGGACAGGGCAGACATGGCGATCCTTCCGCAAGGTGCGTGGCATGCGGCGTCAGCCGCGGCTTTATTGTGTCACGGAATGGGGTCGTGCCTGCGGCAAAGCGGAAAAATGCCGCCTGTGCGGCGGCGCCTGGTGCGCGGTTAGCGCAGGAAGAAGAACCACACGATCGCGAGCACCAGCATGAGGATGGCGATGATCGCGATGGCGAGGTAGGCGCGGCGCTGCTTGCGGCGGCGCGAGGTGAAGATCGTTTTGCCGGGCTTGGGCGTCTCGAGATAGCGCTCGTAATGCAGACTTTGGCGCTTAATGGCTCCTGTGTCGCCGGGGTTGGCGGCGAACTGACCGGTCGTGCCCAGCGAGCCGGTCGACCCCAGGTAATCGTTGTCGCCGACGGCGACGCCCATGTGCTTGCGGCCGGGGCGCGTCTGCGCCTCTTCGAGCGTCATGTAGCGGTTGCGCGTAACGTATTCCGGCTCCACGTCGTTGATGGGCTCCTGCGTCACGTGTGGGACGGTCCGGTGAAAGGGTTGCGGCTGGGGCTGGGACTCTGCCGGCTGAGCGGCAGGGGAGGGGACATCGACGCTGCTGATGCGGCGGTGCTGCCCCGTGTACTGGGGAGAGGTGGTGTTGTCGATGCGTTCGTCCATGCCATGCCTTCGACCCGATTTCCCAATTGCCCACATTGTACGAGGGGGCCGTGGGTTCAAACTCCAATTTAAGAAAAACCGTCGATTGTTGCGAAAACCGTTACGGCCCCTCCATAGAATCGGTCATTGCGGTCATAAATCTTAGTTAAGCACACTTAGATTTGATGATACTGTGACGCTTAAAAAATCTTCCGATTGGTGAATACTGCGCGCCGTGGCGGGAATAACTGTAGGCGACCAAAGAAAGTCCTCGCGCCCCACCGGGGAGCGCGGCACATCACCAAAGGAGTGATAGATATGGCAAGCATGGTTCCTTATCGTTCGGTTTTCGGTCTTCGTCCCACCACGTCGCTGTTCGACGCGTTCGATGACATGATGGATTTGGCCTCCACGCCGCTGTCGACCAAGGCGTTCCCCATCGACGTTGAGGACAAGGGCGACGCGTACGAGATCAAGGCGTACTTCACTGGCGTGAGCAAGGACGACATCGACGTCGAGCTCAACGAGGGTCGCCTTTCCATTGCCGTCAAGGTTGAGGAGAAGGAGGAGGACAAGGGTAAGAACTACCTGCAGAAGGAGTTCACCTCCTACAGCGCGACCCGCGGCGTGTATCTGAAGGATGCTTCTTCGCAGGGCCTGTCCGCCCGTTATGCCGACGGCGTTCTGACCGTGAACGTGCCCAAGATCGTCGAGAAGAACAACGTCACGAAGATTTCGATCGACTAGCGTACGCGGTTGGCGCAAGTGCCGCATAGCACATTGACTCGGAGGGGACCCGGAGCTTCGGCTCCGGGTCCCTTTGCTGTGCGGCGGTACGGGGTTACGGGGTCGGATTGGGCTATTTGGCGTCGTGCGGTCCCTGTTTTGGCTCGATTAACTTCTTACGAAGACCGCGTGTGCGGGTTTTTCGTTGCCGTCAAAGTAGCCGCAAAAAACGCAGCGCCTGTACCTGCGGTTTCTTCGGCTGCGGGATGCGGTCTACTCGGACGGTCGCCAAAAACGTGCACATGAGGTCTTCGTAATATGTTATCGAGGATGTTGTGTATGGGTTTTTGCGTATGCGCTGAGCAGACGCTTTTGTGGCATAGCTGTTTACCTGCGGTTTTTACGGCCGGGAATCGCTGTCTACTCGATGGGGCGCCGAAAACCCATACACAAGTCCTTTGTAAAACGTTATGCGGCCCTGACCTGGGATTTTGCTGTGCGGCTACCAGATGGAGATGGGGCGGTTCTGCCCTGCGGCGCGAATGTGCAGGTCAGGCGTATCGCCGGGGCGTGCGAGTGTGGCGCTGGAGCCCAGGTCGTTGTCCAGCTGTGCCCCAAGCGCCTCGGCGAAGGAACGCACAGCCAGGCTCGGGCGGTTATTTTCCTGCGAGATGTGCATGGCGATAAGCTGCTCGGTATGGTCGGTGACCAGCTGAGTTGCCGCTTTAGCTGCCTGCGCGTTCGACAGGTGGCCGCGCTCGGAGATGATGCGGTCCTGCAGGTAGCGCGGGTAGGGACCGGTGCGCAGCATGGGGACGTCGTGATTGCTTTCGAGCGCGAGGATGCGCGCGTCGGCCAGCGTGGCAAGGGCGCGCTCGGGCAGGACGCCGGTATCGGTTGCGTAGCCGATGACGTCGCCGTCGCAGCTGAAGCGAAAGCCCACGGGGTTCGTGACGTCGTGCGATGTGCCGAAGGTCGCCACCGTCACGCCCGCAATGATGAAAGATGTGCCGGGGATGAACTCGCAAAACGGCAGTTCAGCCAGGTACTTGCGCATTCCGGGCGTGCCGACGCTCGCGTACAGCTCCACGGGGAAGGCGCGGCACCACACGCTGATGCCGCTCACGTGGTCGGTGTGCTCGTGCGTGAGCACGAGCGCGCGGACGTCGCCCTCGTTGAGGCCGAGGTCGTGCATGCGCGACAGGACTTCGCGGCGCGAGAAGCCGTTGTCGATCATGATGAGGCCCTGCGGACCTTCGACAAGGGCGCAGTTGCCCTTCGATCCGCTGCCAAGAATGTGCAGGTGCAGAGGGTGGTCGATGGTGCTCATGCGAGCGGGTGCTCCTTACGTGATGCGTGCAAGTGACAAGATTGTACCTGGCACCATCTTGTCGCTTTTCCGGGGCGGCTACAATGGGGAATGAAAAGGTACAAGGAGGGTTCATGCCTACAGTTGCTCAGCATTTTGCGCGGTTGCATCCGGTGGCGTCCGGCAGGGCGTCGGATGCGGCGGGTCCCGGTGTCCCCGTGGTGCTTATGGTATCGGGTGGCGCAGACTCGACGGCGCTACTGGTGATGGCGTGCTCGTCCAAGCTCGACCTGTGCGACGGGCGCGGGCCGGCGCGCATTGCGCGCGAGCGGCTGCACGTGCTGCACATCAACCATCACCTGCGCGGCGCGGCGTCGGATGGCGACGAGCAGTTCGTCCGAGACCTGTGCGAGCGCCTAGGCGTGCCGCTGTGCGTGGAGCACGCGTCGTTTTCGCAGCTCGATGGGCATAATCTGGAAGCAGCGGCGCGCGAGGTGCGCTACGCTGCCGCCCGCCGCTACGTGCGCGAGCTGTGCGAGCAGACCGGCGCGCCGCGGGCATCGGCGCGCATCCTCACGGCGCATACGGCAAGCGACCGCACCGAGACGTTCTTCATGAACGCCATCAAGGGGTCGGGTCCGGCAGGGCTTTCCAGCATCCCACGCCGCCGCAACATCATCGTGCGACCGCTCATCGACTACACGCACGAGGAGCTGTGCCGCTACCTGGAGGTGGCGGGCATTGGCTGGCGCGAGGACGAAACCAATAGCGATACCTCCTACCTGCGGAATTTCATTCGTCACCGCGTGGTACCGGTGGCGGCGGAGCGCAATGCGAACCTGGAGCGCGCTATCGGATCGACCTGCGACATCCTGGGCGAGGAGGACGCGTTCATGTCGCAGCTCGCCGCGACGGCGCTGCGCGCGTGCGTCCGCCGCGAGCAGGAAGGGCTTATTGTGCTCGACGCCGCGCGCCTGGCTTCGGCCGAGATTGCGATCGCGCGGCGCATGGTGCGCCTGGCGTATCGCCGCGTAGCGCCGGAGGAGCGCCTGGAGATGCGCCATGTGGAGGCCGTTTTGGCCTGTGTGGCGGAAGGAAAGGGGTCGCTATCTCTGCCGGGCGGCATCGATGCGCGCATGGAGTTCGGCACGCTGTCGCTGCGTTCGATGCAGGCGCGCGAGCAGCTCGTGGCCGGCTGGCTGGGCGTGCCCGGGAGCATGCCGCTGGCGAACCACGCGGTGCTCGAGGCGAACATCGTGCGCATTCCCGCAGGCACGAGCCCTCTTGAGTTTGTGCAGACAGACCAGGCGTCCCTGCTTGAGGTCCCGGGCGGCGCGCCGGTGATGAGCGTTGCGTACGTCGATGCGGCGGCGCTGGGGTACGCCGAGCGCGATCCCGGCCGCTTTTCTTCCGACGCTGCGGACCTTCCCGCCGAGGTGCTTAACGCGCGGCTGTGGGTGGATGGCCCGGTAGCGGGTGATATTATGTGTCCGTTGGGCATGCACGGGCGCTCCAAGAAGGTTTCGGACATCTTGGGCGCGGCGCGCGTGCCGGTGGCAGAGCGCGCGAACGTGCCGGTGGTTCGCACGGCGCCCGGCGGGGCCGTTGTGTGGGTTGGGGGCATTCGCCTCGACGACCGTTTTAAGTGCACGTCCGCAAGCAAGCTGCTGATAAAATTAGTCATTCGCGCCGTCGGTTCCGCCGAGGGCGCCAGCGATCGATAAGACGTGCCGCCGGGCACGCCGCTGCGAGAAAGGTCAACCATGGAAGCGCTGCATCCCGACATCGACCACGTGCTGTTCAGCAAAGAGGAGATCGCGCAGATCGTCCAGCGCATGGGCAGCGAGATTGCCCGCGACTACCAGGGAAAAGACCTGGTGCTCATCGCGGTGCTGCGCGGCGCGGTCGTGTTCATGGGCGACCTCATGCGCGCCATCGACGCGCCGCTCGCCATCGACTTCATGGCCGTTTCGAGCTACGGCGACGGCGCGAAGTCCTCGGGCATCGTGCGCATCGTCAAGGACCTGGACATGGACATCAAGGGTCGCGACGTGCTCATCGTCGAGGACATTCTCGATTCTGGCCTCACCCTGCGCTACCTCATGAAGAACCTCGCGAGCCGTCATCCGGCGTCGCTCGAGGTCGCGACGTTTCTCGTGAAAGATGTGGAGGGCAAACAGGCGGCTATCGATCCCAAATATGTGGGTACACATTGCCCCGACGACTTCGTGGTCGGCTACGGCCTCGATTTCGCCGAGCGCTATCGCAACCTCCCCTATGTGGGTGTGCTTAAACCGGAGGTCTATTCGTAGATGACGTATTGGAACGATACGGCCGAACAGGACGGAGCCGTGCTGCTGCGCGCGGACGGCTCCGATGACAAGAACCGCCGCGACGACGATGGCGGGCTGTTCAGCGCGTTTGATGATCGGAAGCGCGGCGGAAGCGGCGGCACGGGTCCCGGCGGCGGGCACCGTCCGCCTTCGCGCACCGGCTGGCTGTACTTTTTGATCGTGTGCCTGCTTGTAGCCTATGCGTTTATGAGCATGGGCGGCATGTTCCGCGGCATGGAGGCGTCGACCGAGATTCCCACCAGCGATTTCGTGACCGCGGTGGAAGACGGGCGCGTCGAGAAGGCAACGTATAACGTTATCGACGGCACGGTGTCCGGCGAGTACTGGACAAAGAAGGCCGAGGTGGGCAAGGCTGACGCGCTGGCGAGCTTTTCCACCAAGTACGTGGGGTCCGACTCGTTCAACGCGTTGATGGCCGACAACGACGTCGAGCAGTACAACATCGATACGACCGACCCCAACTTCCTCGCCAACCTGCTGATGAGCGTGCTGCCCACGGTGGCGCTCATCCTCGTCATGTTCTACTTCATGCGGCAGATGACGGGCGCCAACAGCAAGGCGATGCAGTTTGGCAAGACGAACGCGAAGACCAACGAGGCCACGCGCCCCAAGGTGAAGTTTGACGACGTGGCGGGCATCGACGAGGCGGTCGAGGAGCTCAAGGAGGTCCGCGACTTTTTGGCTGACCCCGAGCGCTTCCGCAAACTGGGCGCGAAGATTCCGCGCGGCGTGCTGCTGGTGGGCCCTCCGGGCACCGGCAAGACGCTGCTTGCGAAGGCCGTTGCCGGCGAGGCGGGCGTGCCGTTCTTCTCGATTTCCGGCTCGGACTTTGTTGAGATGTTTGTGGGCGTGGGCGCGAGCCGCGTGCGCGACCTGTTCAAGGAGGCTAAGAGCCAGTCGCCGTCGATCATCTTCATCGACGAGATCGACGCGGTCGGCCGCCAGCGCGGCGCCGGCCTGGGCGGCGGCCACGACGAGCGCGAGCAGACGCTGAACCAGCTGCTGGTGGAGATGGACGGCTTTGAGGAGTCCGAAAGCGTCATTTTGATCGCCGCGACCAACCGTCCGGACATTTTGGACCCGGCGCTGCTGCGTCCCGGCCGCTTTGACCGCCAGATTACGGTTGATCGCCCGGACGTGAAGGGCCGCGAGCAGATTTTGCGCGTGCATGCCGCCAACAAGCCGCTTGCCGATGACGTGCGCTTTGACAAGCTGGCGAAGCTCACGGTGGGCTTTACCGGTGCTGACCTGGCGAATCTGCTGAACGAGTCCGCGCTGCTGGCGGCGCGCCGCCACCGCACCACGATTTCCATGGCGGAGGTCGAGGAGTCGATGGAGCGCGTGATCGCCGGCCCCGAGCGCAAGGCGCGCGTGATGAGCGCAGCCGAGCGCACGACCATCGCGTACCACGAGAGCGGTCACGCGCTGGTGGGGCATGTGCTGGAGCACTCCGACCCCGTGCACAAGATCACGATCATTCCGCGCGGGCAGGCACTGGGTTACACCATGCAGCTGCCCACCGAGGACCACTACCTCAAGACGAAAAACGAGATGCTCGACGAGCTGGCCGTGTTTTTGGGCGGCCGCGTGGCCGAGGAGCTCATGTGCGACGACATCACGTCCGGTGCGTCGAACGACCTGGAGCGCGCCACGAAGATGGCCCGCGAGATGGTCACACGCCTGGGCATGAGCGAGGAGCTGGGCACGCAGGTGTTCGGCGAGGCGCAGCACGCGGTGTTCTTGGGGCGCGATTACGCCGATCACCAGGATTATTCCGAGGAGACGGCGCGTCGCATCGATGCCGAGGTGCAGCGCATCATGCGCGAGGCGCACGCGCGTGCGGAGCGGATTTTGGCCGAGCGTCGCGACCAGCTGGAGCTCATGAAGTCCGTGCTGCTGGAGCGCGAGACGATCGAGGGCGATGCCGTGACGGCGCTGCTGGATAACACGTGGGATGCGTACTTGGCTGAACACGGCGAGGCGCCGGCCGATGGCGGGTCTGCTGGCGAGGGTGGCGTTGCCGGTACTGCTGGCGCGGCCGCTGCGAAGCCGAAGCAGTCCGACGAGGAGATCGCTGCCGAGGCGGCGGCGTTTGCCCAAGAGGCGCTAGCAGCCGAGCAGGACAGCAGCGAGTAAACCGACGCACTTCTCCCCAGGGGAAAAATGCGTCAGGGAAAAAGGGGACAGGCACTTATTTCCCACCGGTGGGAAATAAGTGCCTGTCCCCTTTTTCCCACCGGCGGCGAAGCGCGTACAATTGCACAAACGATGCGAAAGCGAGGGGTTTCCATGATCAACGAGACCATGTATGCGCGCGGGGCCGAGAGCTCGGTCATCCGCGAGATTTTCTCCTACGGGCTGGAGCGCAAGGCGCAGATCGGTGCCGACAAGGTGTTCGATTTCTCGCTGGGAAACCCCAGCGTTCCTGCGCCGGCGGCCGTGCGCGCATCCATCGAGCGCGCGCTCGAGCTGCCGAGCGACCAGCTGCACGGCTATACGCCCGCGCCCGGCCTGCCCGAGGCGCGCACGGCGGTCGCCGAGTCGCTCAACCGGCGTTTTGGCACGTCATACACCATGGGCGACGTGTTCATGACCGTGGGTGCCGCGGCATCGGTGTCCATGACCGTGCACGCGCTCACCAACCCGGGCGAAGAGGTCATCGTCATCGCGCCGTACTTCCCCGAATACGCCGTGTGGATCGAAAAGGCGGGCGCGACGTGCGTCGAGGTGCTGGCCGACCAGGAGACCTTCCAAGTGGACCCCGCCGCCGTTGCCGCCGCGATCACGCCGCGCACGGCCGCGGTGATCATCGATTCGCCCAACAACCCCACGGGCGCCGTCTACACGCGTGCAACGCTCGAGGCGCTCGTCGACGTGCTGCGCGCTGCCAACGAGGGCCGCGAACAGCCTATCTTCCTTATCTCAGACGAGCCGTACCGCGAGATTGTCTACGGCGCGGAGGTGCCGTGGGTGCCCTCGATCTACGAGCACACGGTGGTGTGCTATTCATATTCCAAGTCGCTGTCGCTGCCGGGCGAGCGCGTGGGCTGGGTGCTGGTGCCCAACACGTGCCCGCTGGCGACGCGCGTGATGGCGGCTGTTGCGGGTGCGGCCCGTACGCTGGGATTTGTGTGCGCACCCGCCCTGTTCCAGCGCGTGGTGGCCGACTGCGTGGACGAGCCGTCCGACGTCGCGGCGTACGCGCGCAACCGCGAGGCACTCACCCGCGCGCTCTCTGAGTACGGCTACACCTACGTGGAGCCCGACGGCGCGTTCTACCTGTGGGTTAAGGCGCTGGAGGACGACGCGGAGGCGTTTTGCGAGCGGGCGAAGGCCTATGAGCTGCTGCCCGTTCCCTCCAATAGCTTTGGCGTGCCGGGGTGGTTCCGCTTGGGGTATTGCATCGATTACGATGTCATTGTTGCTTCGTTGCCCGCTTGGAAGAAGCTTGCGGAGGAGTACGGGGTATAAGGAGGAAAACCGGTGCGCTGCCTGCGCGCGGCGTACGGGCAGGTGGCAGAGGGCAAGGGGGTTCGCATGAGCTATCAGATCGCTTGCGACGTCCATACGCACACGCTGTTTTCGCGGCATGCGTATTCGACGATCGCCGAGAACGTCTCTGCGTGCCGCGACCGCGGCATCGAGCTGTTAGGGTCGACCGATCATTTCAGCGAGATGCTCTTTCCCGGGCAGCACCTGCGCAATTTCCAGTACTTCTTGAACCAGAACGTGTGGCCGCGCGTGTGGGATGGCGTGGTGGTGCTGCGCGGCGCCGAGGTGGACATCGTGTCGCTCGACGGCGAGCTGTTTGGCCAGGATATCGACGTGCCGGACACCATTGTGGGGCGGCCGTACCGCGAGGCGCGCAGTCTGTTCGACCACGTGACCGAGCCGCTTGACTACCTTATTGCCAGCGTGCATAACGGTGAGTTCACCAACGCCGCGCCCATTGCGCGCACGACCGGCATGTATGTGCGGGCGCTCGAGAATCCCAAGGTGTTCATTCTGGGACACACGGGGCGCTCGGGCGTGCCGTTCGATTACGACGAGGTGCTGACCGTTGCGAAGGAGAAGCACAAGCTGATCGAGATCAACGAGCACAGCCTGGAGGTCGATTCGCGCGGGTGGTTCCACAGTGTGTGCTCGCGGATTGCGCAGCGGTGCGCCGAGATGGGCGTGGGAATCGCGGTGTCGACCGACGCTCACGTGGCGCCGGTGCTGGGGAGTTTTCCGCATGCGCAGGCCATGCTGGAGGGCATTGGTTTTCCGCAGGAACTGATTATGAACCGGGATCGCCGCACGTTTTTGGGCGCGCTGGCGGACGCAGGGATTTGCAATCTGTGTGAGCTGGCCGATTTGGCCGAATATGACGAAGAGGACAACCAAAAGTAACCTGCCCCTTTTGGTTGCTTGTGGTTGCGAGGGGAGTTTCATGCTCAAACGGAGCTTTGAGGAAGATCTGCAGCGCGCCGTGGCGTTCCACGGGCATATGTGTCCGGGGCAGGTGATTGGCACGCGCATGGCTCGGCTGGCCATGACATATTTTGGGATTGAGGATGCAGATACGTATCGCGACCTCATTGCATTCGTGGAGTGCGACCGGTGCCTGGCCGACGCGGTGATTTCCGTGGCGAATTGCCATTTGGGAAAGCGCCGGCTCAAGTGGTATGACTACGGCATCATGGCTGCGAGTTTTTACGATATCGCGAGCGACCGGGCGATTCGCATTACGCAGCGGCCGGGAGTTCCCAAGGCACCGCACGACAAGCAGGAGATGCTCGACTTCTTCGCTGGGCTTTCGGATGCGGAATTGTTCTTGGTGCATGAGGTCGAGCTGCCCGATTTCAAGGAGTTCGACCTGCCGGGCCGTCCGCGCAAGACGCAGGTGTGCGAGGTGTGCGGCGAGCGGATTCACGACGGGCGCGGCGTGGAGCGCGATGGACACACGTATTGCCGCCGCTGCGCCGGCGAGCACGTGTACTACCAGCTGGGCGCCGAGGTGCAGCTGTAATGGGAAAAAAGTGCCTGTCCCTATTTTCCCAGAGCGAAAGGAGGAGGTCATGCAACACAAGATGCTTTGTGCCGCCGGTCGTGCTGCGGTGCGCGTGTCGGCCGTTGCGATTCTTCTTCTTTTGATTGCGGCGCTGGTGTGCGGCGTGATGCTGTACGTTCGCTATCGTCAGCAGCAGGGGAATCAGGGAGCGGTCGCGACGCCTGCGGTCGCGTGGGGCGATGAGCCTGCGCAGACCGGTCGCTTTGATGCCACGCTGCGTTTCACCGACTTGCTGGCTCCGGGGTCGGGCGAGATATCGACCTCGGTGACCTGGGACGATGGCTGGTTTTTCGACGATGCTTCCGCATATAACGCCGAGTTGGCCCATACAGCGGCGGTGATCTCGACGCTCGCGTACTCGGAATCCGGGTACTACCAGCAGCATTCGTCGCAGCCTGCCTATATGGAGCTCGCTTTGGCCGAGCTGGGGTTTTCCGATGTGTCGACCGAGTCGTACCGGTATCGCAGCGAGGTGGTCGACGAGGCGCTTTCGCTGGTGACGCAGACGGCCGATGTAGCTGCCTATGCGATTGCGACCAAGACCCTCGCCGCTCCCGCCGGCGCTGGTAATGGCGTTGCAGAGACGGATGTCATTTTGGTTTCCGTGCGCGGCAGCTATGGGTCGGAATGGCTGAGCAACCTGGAGGTTCTGTTCGATCAGGGCGACGACGCGCAGCAGGCGGATCGCGACATCGCCGATGCCATGGCGCGTGCCGCGGGGCCGGATTGCGAGGCGGGCACCGAGGACGATCATCCCGGGTACACGCAGGCGGCGGAGGAGATTTGCGGAGAGGTCGCTCGGCGCGTTGAGGCTGCACACCGTGCGGGGCGCTCTGCTCAGCTGCTGGTCGTGGGGCACAGCCGTGGCGGGGCGATCGCCAATTTGGTGGCGGCGGAGGCGTGCGATGCGCTTGCCGGCGTGGGCGATGCTGCGGAGCGGCTGCCGCTTGAGCCGGGTGATGGCGTGCGCGCCTACACCTTCGCGACGCCCGCAACGACCACGAGCGATGATGTGCGCGACGCGCGGTATGCGGGGATTTTTAACGTTCTGAACACGGCGGATATTATGGTGCATCTGCCGCTGCAGTCGTGGGGGTACGAGCGGTTCGGTACGGATGTGGAGCTACCCGCGCTGGGAGATGCGGGGTTCGAGGCGGCTTTTACGCAGATGAACTCCCTGTTTGAACAGATGATGGGGGTTGCGTGCCCGCTTGATGCGGATGCGGAGGCGACGGTGCGCGATATGGTGGACGACTTGTCTGAGCGGTTCGATTCCGTCGAGGCGCTCACGACGCCTGCGGGCGTGGCGCAGGTGTTTGGGATTTTGGCCGAGCACGTCGACCCGCTGACCATTCTGAACCCGCATTATCCGAGCGTGTACATTGCCTGGCTGGCCTCCCTGGGAAAATAGGGACAGGCACCTTTTTCCCACCGGTGGGAAAAAGGTGCCTGTCCCTATTTTCCCATTTTTGTCGCACAATATGTCCGTCCCGCTTTTGCACGATTGGAACACCATGGCACAGCACCGCACCGCCTCCCATAAGAAGCGTCCCGCCGATGGGCCCTGTCCCGTCATGCGGGAATGCGGCGGCTGCGCCTGGCTCGGCATGCCCTATCGCAAGCAGCTCGCCCGCAAGCAGCGGGCTATGGAGGAGCTGTTCGCCCCGCTCATCGAGAAGCATCGCTGGGACGTTGCCATCGATCCTGTGCAGGGCATGGGCGGCAAGGCGGGAGATGCCGACATCCCTGCGCCGCGTGCCTTTCGCTACAAAGCGGTCACGCCCTTCGCTCCCGGGCCGCGCGGCCGCGTGCGTAGCGGTTTTTTCGCCCGCGGAACGCACCGTATCATTCCCATTCCCGAGTGCATTGTCGAGGCCCCTGGGGCGCGCGCCATCCTGAACGGCGTCGCCCGCGCCGCCGAGAGCTGCCGCATCCCCGCATACAACGAGGACACGCGCCGCGGCCTGCTGCGCTACGCCGTGCTGCGTATGGGCTGGAGAAGCGACGAGGCCATGCTCACGCTCGTCACGAGTCAGCGTAATTTGCCTCACTACCAGTCGTTTCTTAAGACGCTTCACGACATCGACCCGCGTATTACCACCATCGCGCAAAACATCAACCCGCGCGTGACCAATGCCATCTTGGGAAGCGAGACGCACATTCTCGCCGGCCGTACGCACCTGCGCGACCAGCTCCTGGGCTGCACGTTCGACATCTCGCCCACTGCGTTCTACCAGACGAACCCTGCGCAGACCGAGGTGCTCTATCAGCTTGCCATTGACGGTATGGGCCTGCGCGACGGCGATGTTCTTATGGATGCCTACTGCGGAAGCGGTACCATCGGCCTGTGCGCCGCGCGCGCCGCGGTCGATGCCGGGCACACGGTGCAGCTGCTTGGTGTGGAGCGCAACGTCGCGGGTATCGCCGACGCCAAGCGCAGCGCGGCGCTGAATGACCTGGATCAGGTCGCTCACTTCGTCGCCGACGATGCCACGGCCTACATGCGCCGCGCTGCCGAGCACGGCGAGCGCGTCGACGTGCTGTGCTTCGACCCGCCGCGCGCCGGCTCCACGCCCGCCTGTCTCGACGCCGCTTGTGAGCTGGGGCCGCGCCGCATCGTGTACGTGAGCTGCAACCCGCAGACGCAGGTGCGCGACATCGAGCACCTGGCCCGCAGCGGCTACCGCATGATTCGTCTCACGCCGGTCGACATGTTCCCCCATACCGACCACGTGGAAACCGTCGCCATCCTTGAACACCGCTAACGCTGGGAAAATAGGGACAGGCACCTTTTTCCCACCGGTGGGAAAAAGGTGCCTGTCCCTATTTTCCCGCACGCGTCTATTTGGTGAATTTGGGTACAGTAAGTGGGATTGAATCGCGATTGTTTGCACGGTAGGAGAGCTTCATGCTCGAGCTTAAGAACATCACCAAAGATTACCCGTCTGGCGATAGCGTCGTCCATGCGCTCAAGGGCGTGTCCGTCACCTTCCGCGACCAGGAGTTTGTGAGCATCCTCGGCCAGTCCGGCTGCGGCAAGACCACGCTGCTCAACATCATCGGCGGCCTTGACCAGTACACGCGCGGCGATTTGGTGATCAACGGTCGTTCCACCAAAAGCTACCTCGACCGCGATTGGGATACCTACCGCAACCACTCGGTGGGCTTCGTCTTCCAAAGCTACAACCTCATTCCGCACCAGAGCGTCATTGCCAACGTCGAGATGGCGCTGCTGCTTTCCGGTGCGCCCAAGGCGGAGCGCCGCCGCCGCGCGGAGGAAGCGCTTGCGCAGGTGGGCCTGGCCGAGCAGATGAACAAGAAGCCCAACCAGCTCTCCGGCGGCCAGATGCAGCGCGTGGCCATTGCGCGCGCCATCGTGAACAATCCGGAAATCATTCTGGCCGACGAGCCCACGGGCGCGCTCGACACCGACACCTCGGTCGAGGTCATGGAGATCCTGAAGCGGCTCTCGCGCGACCGCCTGGTGATCATGGTTACGCACAATCCGCAGCTTGCGGAGGAATACTCTGACCGTATTGTCCGCATCAAGGACGGTTTGCTCACCGACGACACCAATCCGGTCGACCCCGCGACGGAGTTTTTGACCGACGAGCAAATCCAGGAGCACGCTGTGGCCGACGCGCGCAAGGGCAAGCGCGGCATGAGCTACCTTTCGGCCATCTCGCTTTCGTTCACGAACCTCATGACGAAGAAGGGGCGCACGTTTTTGACGGCGTTTGCCGGGTCGATCGGCATCATCGGCATCGCACTCATTCTGTCGCTGTCCGACGGCGCGCAGAACTATATCGCCGAGACCGAGGAATCGACGATGGGTGACTACCCGCTAACCATCCAAGAGACATCGATTGATATTGCGAGCATGATGACGTCGATGATGGGCACGGCGGGCGACGCCGCGGCGGAGAACACGTCGGGCGAGGTGGAGTCGAAGGACCTCGTGACCGACATGGTGACGAGCGTGGCCGATGGCGCAAACGAAAACGATATGCGTGCCATTAAGGAATGGCTCGATTCCAACCCCGGTGACATCGACGACTACGTGACATCTATCGAGTACACCTACGATACGCCGCTGAATGTGTACAAATCCGATACGTCCGACGGCGCGGTGCAGGTGAATCCGGCGACCGTCATGGACGCGCTCGGCATTTCCATGGGCTCGACGCAAACCGAGATGATGAGCACGATGTCCGGTACGAGCGGTTCGAGCTACGACGTGTGGACGGAGCTGCTTCCCAACCGCGACCTGTGGGAGCGCGACTACGACGTGGTTGCCGGCCGCATGCCCGAGAGCTGGGACGAGGTCGTGATCTACGTGGACCGCAACGACCGTATCTCGGACTATACGCTGTACGCGCTGGGACTGCTCGACCAGTCTGACCTGCGCGGCATGATGGCCGATGTCATCGCCGGCAAGGATGTGGAAGAGGTCGAGCAGACGAGCTACACCTACGACGAGCTCATGGGTCTGACGTTCAAGCTGGTGCCGGAGAGCTCGAAGTACGCCGAGCAGGACGACGGCACGTGGAAGGACATGACCGACGACGAGAACTATATGCGCGACGTTGTGGACGGCGCGGAGGAGGTTCGCGTGGTGGGCATCGTGCGGCCGAGCGAGGACAGCGATGTGGGCAGCAACTGGGGCGCCGTTCTGTACACCCCGGAGCTCATGGAGCACCTGGTGGGTCTGGTGGATGCGAGCGACGTCGTGGCCGCGCAGGAGGACCAGCCCGAGACGGATATCTTCACCGGCATGCCGTTTTCCGACTCGTCGACCGGCGAGCTCACCATGGAGGGCATCGAGGCGCTGATTGCGCAGATGCCCGGCGAACAGGGGGCTCAGCTGCAGGGGTACGTGGACGAGATGCGCGCCGAGGGTATGAGCGACGAGGAGATCGCCGCCGCGTTCTCGCGCCAGATGACGGAGCAGACCGACAACGCGACCTACGACGGCAACCTGGAGAAGCTGGGCGTGGCGAGCATGGACGACCCGTTCACCATCAACATCTATCCCAACGATTTTGAGGCGAAGGAGTACATCGACGACCTGATCACGGCGTACAACGACGATGTTGCGGCGACGGGCGAGGGGACCGAGATTCAGTACACCGACATCGTGGGCACGCTGATGTCGAACGTGACCGATATCGTGAATGCCATCACGTACATCCTGATTGCCTTCGTGGCGATTTCGCTCGTGGTGAGCTCGATCATGATCGGCATCATCACGTATATCTCGGTGCTGGAACGCACGAAGGAGATCGGCATCCTGCGCTCGATCGGTGCGAGCAAGCGCGATGTGAGCCGCATCTTCACCGCCGAGACATTCATCATCGGCCTGGTGTCCGGCGTGCTGGGCATCGTGGTAACGGTGCTGCTGGACATTCCGGTGAATATGATTATCGAGCAGGTCGCGGACGTGGCGAACCTGGCCGCCGTGCCGGTGGGCGCGGGCGTAGCGCTCGTGGTGATCTCGGTCGTGCTGTCCCTTGTGGCCGGTATGGCGCCGAGCCGCATGGCCGCGAAGAAGGACCCGGTGACGGCGCTGCGCACCGAGTAGCAGCGTGAAACGTTGACGCACTTCTCCCCTGGGGAGAAGTGCGTCGTTGGCGAGGTTGTTGCTCAAGTGCGACCAGCGGGTTTGTTGGATTGTGCAGTTACTGCGAAGGGATGTTGCGTCGTCAACATCTCAAAAATTTTAACTAAAATGCTTTAGCGAGTTTTGCACACAAGGGGTGCGCGAAGAATGCGCGCTTCGGGTTCGAGTGCGAACGAATGACGCACTCGGAAAGGAGTTGTCATGGATTTCGAGAAGATGCGCGAGGTCATCTCCGAGACCGTCGGTTGCGACCTTGAGAAGGTCACCCGCGAGGCCAAGCTCGAGGAGGACCTGGGCGCCGATTCCCTGGCCGCCATGGAGCTCGTCATGGCTCTTGAGGAGGCCTTCGACTGCGAGATCGACGACGCCGAGCTCGACCAGTTCAAGACCGTTGGCGATCTGGCCGACTACCTGGAGAACAAGGCTCAGTAACATATCCGAGCCAACAGCCGGGCAGGGCCGCGCGTCCTGCCCGGCTTCTCTTTATGCACTGAGGGAAGCACCGATCGGTTGGCTCTGGCATTACGGTCGCGAGGCCTGTCCCAAAAGGGGCCAAAGTGGCGCGTGGCACCCCCGTCCCCAATGGGGACAAAATGTCCCCTACGACCCCCGTCCCCAGAGAGGACAGCAGCGGAGGTCAGAGGCAAGCGATCAGTGTTTCCCGGATTGAGGAGGACTCTGCACTATGGCTATGAAGACTCAGGACATCATCGACCTCATGGGTCGCTTTGATACGAGCGGCATCGGCCGCATGAAGATCACGAGCGGCGACACCACCATCGAGCTCGAGAAGCCCGGCTGCGGCCCCGTGCCGCCCATGCCGCCCGCGCCCGTCGCCGGCCCCGCTGCCGCCCCGGCCCCGGCTCCCGCTGCGGCCCCGGCTGCTCCTGCGGCTGCCCCGGCTGCTGCGCCTGCGGCCGATGAGGCCCCCGCGGCCGATGGCCCCTGCATCACCGCGCCGCTGGTGGGCACGTTCTACGTCGCGCCTTCGCCCGACAAGGATCCCTACGTCCAGCCCGGCGACCACGTGAAGAAGGGCGACACGGTGTGTCTGCTCGAGGCCATGAAGATGATGAGCGAGGTCACCGCTCCGTGCGACTGCGTCATCGACGAGATCATGGCCGCCGACGGCGAGCTCGTGTCCTTCGGCGCTCCGCTCATCCGCTATCACGAGGCTTAAAGGCGGCGTCCGATGTTCAAGCGTATCCTTATCGCCAACCGCGGCGAGATCGCCGTGCGCGTGTTCCGTGCGTGCCGCGAGCTCGACATCGAGCCGGTGGTTGTGTACTCCGAGGCCGACCGCGAGGCGCTGCACGTACAGCTCGCCGAGCACGCCTACTGCATCGGTCCCGCTCCCTCCGCGCAAAGCTACCTCGACACGAAGGCGCTGCTCACCGTGGCCAAGGCCGCACACTGCGACGCCATTCACCCCGGCTACGGCTTCCTGTCTGAAAACGCCGAGTTCGCTGACGAGTGCGAGGCGAACGGCATCACGTGGATCGGCCCTTCGGGCGACGTCATCCGCACGATGGGCAACAAGGCTGCCGCGCGCGAGCTCATGAAGAGCGCCGGCGTGCCCGTGGTGCCCGGCTCCGATGGCTCCGTGAAGGACGTCGCCGAGGCCAAGCGCGTTGCCGACGAGATCGGCTATCCCGTGCTCATCAAGGCGGCTGCCGGTGGCGGCGGCCGCGGTATGCGCAAAGTTTTTGATGCCAACCAGTTTGAGGACCTCTTCGAGGAGGCCCGCGCCGAGGCCCGCGCCTGCTTCAACGACGATGAGATGTACCTCGAGAAGCTCGTGCTGAACCCGCACCACATCGAGTTCCAGATCATGGCCGACGCGCAGGGCAACGTGGTCCAGCTGGGCGAGCGCGACTGCTCCATTCAGCGCCGCGGCCAGAAGATGATCGAGGAGACCCCGTCGCGCGTGCTCACCCCCGAGCTGCGCCAGCGCATGGGCGAGGCCGCCGTGGCCGCTGCCCGCGCTGCCGGCTATGTGAACGCGGGTACCATCGAGTTCGTGCTCGACCCCTCCGGCGAGTTCTACTTCATCGAGATGAACACCCGCATCCAGGTGGAGCACCCCATCACCGAGTGCGTGACGGGCGTCGATTTGGTGCGCGAGCAGCTGCGCGTGGCATCGGGCCTCACGCTTTCCTTCACGCAGGACGACATCCAGCTGCGCGGCCACGCCATCGAGTGCCGCGTGAACGCCGAGGACCCGGCGCACGGCTTCATGCCGTCGCCCGGCCAGGTGGACTTCGTCCACATCCCCGGCGGCTACGGTGTGCGCGTCGACACCGGCCTCTACGCCGGCTGCGAGCTGCCGCCCTACTACGACTCGCTCGCCGCGAAGCTCATCGTATGGGCGCCCACGCGCCTGGAGGCGCTGCGCCGCATGCGCCGCTGCCTCGAGGAGTTCGTCATCGACGGCCCCAAGACCAACATCGATGTGCTCCACCAGATCATGTACCACCCCGGCTTCATCCGCGCGACGTACAACACCTCGTTCATCGACGAGAACCTCGACACGCTGCTGGCGTGGACGAACGCCGCCGACGACGCCGTGACCGATACCGCGAAGGAGGCGTAACGCATGGCGGGAATCCTTGCCGAGCGCCGCAACCGGCTGCTCGCGCTGAAGAAGATGCGCCAGCAGGGCACCGCGCCGGCCGTCGAGGAGAAGACGTGCCCCAGCTGCGGGCGCGTCCTGCACGACGATGACCTGGTAAACAACCAGTTCGTGTGCCCCTACTGCGGCCACCACTTTGCCATCCCGGCGCGCGATCGCATCAAGATGATCGCCGACGACGGGCAGTTCCGCGAGCTCGACGTCGCGCTGGTGTCGACCGACCCGCTCGAGTTCCCGGACTACCCTGACAAGCTTGCCAAGCTGCGCTCCAAGACGCGCCAGGGCGACGCTATCGTCACCGGCATCGCCAAGATCGGCGGCGTGCGCGTGGCCGTCGCCGCGCTCGACACGCGCTTTTTGATGGCGAGCATGGGCGCTGTGGTGGGCGAGAAGCTCACACGCCTCATCGAGCGCGCCACCAAGCAGCACCTGCCGCTCATCGTGTTTTCCGCAAGCGGCGGCGCACGCATGCAGGAGGGCATCATCTCCCTCATGCAGATGGCCAAGACCTCTGCGGCCATCCAGCGCTTTTCCGACAAGGGCGGCCTGTACATCTCGGTGCTCACGCATCCCACCACGGGTGGCGTGACCGCGAGCTTCGCCAGCCTGGGCGACATCATGCTGGCCGAGCCGGGCGCGCTCATCGGCTTCGCCGGTCCGCGCGTGATCGAGCAGACCATCGGCGAGTAGCTGCCCGAGGGCTTCCAGAGCGCCGAGTTCCAGCTGGAGCACGGCTTCTTGGACGCCGTGGTGCCGCGTGCCCGCATGCGCTCCACGCTCATCCGCGTGCTTTCGCTCCATGGGAAGGGAGGTGCCGAGTATGTCGGATAAGACCGATACCCTGGCGCCGGTGGACGTGTTGACCGCCGCTCAGCGTGTGGCCATCGCCCGCCACCCCGGCCGCCCCGGCGTGGCCGAGATCATCGACGCCCTGTTCACCGACTTCTTCGAGCAGCGCGGCGACCGTTCCAGCACCGATGACCCGTCCATCATGGGCGGCATCGCGCGCTTCCACGGCCGCCCCGTCACCGTGCTGGGCAACCGCAAGGGCGCCGACATCGAGGAGCGCGTGGCGTGCAACTTCGGCATGGCGTCGCCCGAGGGCTACCGCAAAGCGCAGCGCATCATGCTGGCTGCGCAGAAGTTCGGCCGCCCCATCCTCACCTTTGTGGATACGTCCGGCGCCTACCCCGGCCTGGAGGCCGAGGAGCACGGTCAGGGCGAGGCCATCGCGCGTTCCATCGAGCTCATGAGCTCGCTCACCGTGCCCGTCATCTCCGTGATCTGCGGCGAGGGCGGGAGCGGCGGTGCGCTGGCGCTCGCAGTGGGCAACCGCGTGATCATGCTCGAGAACGCCGTGTACTCCGTGCTTTCGCCCGAGGGCTTCGCGAGCATTCTGTGGAAGGACTCGAGCCGCGCCGACGAGGCGTGCGAGGTCATGAAGCTCACGGCCGACGACCTGCTTGAGCTGGGCATCATTGACGGAATCATCCCCGAGCCCGCCGGCGGTGCGCACGAGAACGCGACTGCGCTCTTCCAGGTGCTCGACACGCAGCTCACGCGCGAGCTCGAGGCGCTCTCGAAGATGAGTCCGACCGCGCTTGCCAACGACCGCTACCGCAAGTTCCGCGCCATGGGTGCGACCGCCGTGAAGCGAGGCCGCATATGATGGGCGTGAAGATCGTCGGTACCGGTTCGGCTGTGCCCAGCCGCATCATGACCAACGACGACATGGCCAAGATCGTGGAGACCTCCGACGAGTGGATCTCGACGCGCACGGGCATTCGCTCGCGCCGCTATTGCGACGCGGAGGCGGGGGAGTGCCACCGCAGCCTGGTGCGCGACGCCGCTTTGCGCGCGCTGGGTGCTGTGGGCATCGCTCCCGAGCAGGTGGGCGTGTGCCTGGTGGCCACGTTCACGGCCGATACTTGCACGCCTTCTGCCGCCTGCCTGCTGCAGGCCGACTTGGGCATGTCCGAGGACACGCTGTGCTTTGATTTGAACGCCGCGTGCGCCGGCTTTGTGTACGGCCTGCACGTGGCCGAGTGCCTGCTGCCCGGTGCCGCGCGCCCGTACGCGCTCGTGGTGGGCGCCGATACGCTGTCGCGCGTCATGGACTTCACCGACCGCACCACCTGCGTGCTGTTTGGCGACGGTGCGGGCGCGGCGGTGCTGGAGTGCGCCGAGGGCTACCCCGAGCTGCACGCCGTGTGGGGCTCGCGCGGCGACGACGCCTCGCTGTTCGCGCCCGGCGTGGGCTGCGACGAGCCGTCGTACTTGCACATGGACGGCCGCGCGGTGTTCCGCTTCGCCACCGAGGTCATGCCGCGCTGCACGCGCGAGGTGCTCGAGCGCGCGGGCGTTTGCGCCGATGACGTGGACCGCTTCGTGTACCACCAGGCCAACAAGCGCATCGTGGACTACTCCGTGAAGAAGCTCGGCCTCGACCCCGCCAAGTGCGAGGGCAACATCGACCACACCGGCAACACGTCGGCCGGCAGCGTGCCCATCCTGCTCGACGAGCTGGTGCGCGCAGGGGAGCTCGGCTCCGGCAGCCGCGTGCTCATGGCCGGCTTCGGCGCGGGCCTCACCTGGGCCGGCGCGCTGGCCGAGTTCGCCTAGGCGACAAGATGGGGGCTGCCCCCATCTTGTCATCACCCGAAAGGATATACAGATATGAAGAAGCTGAACGAGATTCTGGGGACCGAGTTCCCCATCATCCAGGGCGGCATGGCCAACATCGCCACCGGCGAGTTCGCTGCGGCCTGCTCCAACGCCGGCGCGCTTGGCCTCGTGGCAGGCGGCGGCCTGGACGGCGAGAGCCTGCGCGCCCAGATTCGTCGCGCCAAGGAGCTCACCGACAAGCCCTTCGGCGTGAATCTCATGCTCATGAACCCGCACATCGACGACTGCGCCAAGGTCGTCGTGGAGGAGGGCGTGCGGGTCGTCACCACTGGCGCCGGCAACCCCGCCAAGTACGTCGAATCCTTCAAGGAGGCCGGCATCCGCATCTTCCCCGTGGTCGCCGCCCCCATTCTGGCCAAGCGCCTGGCGCGCCTGGACATCGACGGCATCATCGCCGAGGGCACCGAGTCTGGCGGACACGTGGGCGAGGCCACCACGATGGCGCTCGTTCCGGCTGTGGTCGACACCGTTGACCTGCCCGTGATCGCCGCCGGCGGCATCGCTGACGGCCGCGGCATGGCGGCCGCCTTCGCGCTCGGCGCCTGCGGCGTGCAGGTGGGCACCTGCCTGCTCGCGAGCGAGGAGTGCCCCATCCACGCCAACTACAAGGAGAAGGTCGTCAAGGCGGGCGTGAACGACACCGTCGTGACCGGCCGCCCCGCGGGCGCTCCGGTTCGCTGCCTGAAGAACAAGATGACCAAGAAGTACCTGGAGCTCGAGCAGGAGGGCACCAAGCGAGATGAGCTCGAGGCGCTCACGCTCGGTTCCCTGCGCCGCGCCGTGCTCGACGGCGACGTGGACACCGGTAGCTTCATGTGCGGCCAGGTGGCCGGCATGGTGCACGAGGTGCGCCCGCTGCGCGCGATCTTCGAGGACATGATGGCCGGCTGCAAGGCCGTGATCGATGGTCTGGAGGCATAAGCGATGGCTACCGCGTTTCTGTACGCCGGCCAGGGCTCGCAGCATGCGGGCATGGGCCGCGACATGTACGAGGCCTACCCGGCGTTTGCGTCCGTGATCGACGCCGCTGACGCCGCTGTGGACTTCGACCTCAAGACCCTCATGTTCGAGGGCCCCGATGACCAGCTGAACCTCACCGAGTACACCCAGCCCTGCATGGTGGCCTTCGCCTGCGGCATGACTGCGGTGCTTGCCGAGTGCGGCATCGAGCCCGACTACGTGGCCGGCCTGTCGCTCGGCGAGTACTCCGCGCTGGCCGCCGCCGGCGTGTTCGAGCCCGTCGAGGCCGTGAAGCTCGCCGCCTTCCGCGGTGCCGCCATGGCGAGCGCCGCTGCCGGCCGCGACACCGCGATGATTTCAATTCTGGGCCTTGACCGCGCGGCCGTGGAGTCCGTTGTGGCCGCTGCCGCCGCGGATGCCGCCGAGGGCACGACCGTTGAGGTTTCCAACTACAACTGCCCTGGTCAGATCGTGATCGCCGGCGACCGCGCGCCCGTTGAGGCTGCCGCTGCCGCCGCCAAGGAGGCCGGCGCGCGCCGCTGCATTCCGCTGAAGGTGAGCGGTCCCTTCCACACCTCGCTGCTCAAGCCCGCAGGCGATGCCCTGCGCGAGCGCCTCTCCGGTCTTGAGCTGGGCGAGATGCGCGTGCCCGTGCTCTTCAACACGCTGGGCCGCGAGATGGGCGAGGGCGATGACATCGTGAGCCTGCTCGAGCGTCAGGTGCAGTCGTCTGTGCGCATGGAGGACACCATCTGCCGTCTGGCCGAGCTGGGCGTCGACCGCGTGATCGAGATCGGGCCGGGCAAGGTTTTGTCGGGCCTTGTGCGCAAGACCGCCAAGGAGATTTCCTGCACGCCCGTCGAGACCGTTGAGGACCTGCAGAAGCTGACCGAAACCCAGGAGGGATAATCCATGGATCTGACCGGTAAGACCGCCATCGTCACCGGTGGCAGCCGCGGTATCGGCCGCGCTATCTGCCTTGAGCTCGCCCGCTTGGGCGCCAACGTCGTGTTCTCCTTCGCCGGCAACGCCGCCGCTGCGGAGGAGACCGTGAAGCTCGTGGAGGAGACCGGGGTCGCCGCCCGTGCCATTCAGGGCGATGTGACCTCTGCCGATTCCGCCAAAGAGCTCGTGGAGGCTGCCAAGGAGCTCGGCGGCGTGGACATCCTTGTGAACAACGCCGGCATCACGCGCGACAAGCTGGCCGCCCGCATGAGCGAGGAGGACTTCGACGCCGTCATCGCCACGAACCTCAAGGGCGCGTTCCTCATGACCAAGGCCGTGCTGCGCCCGATGATGCGCGCCAAGAGCGGCGCCATCGTCAACATGGCGAGCGTCGTGGGCATTATGGGCAACGCTGGCCAGGCAAACTACGCCGCGAGCAAGGCGGGCCTCATCGGCATGACGAAGTCCGTGGCGCGCGAGGTCGCGAGCGTGGGCATTCGCGTGAACGCCGTGGCGCCCGGCTACATCGAGACCGATATGACCGCCGCCATGCCCGAGGCCGCCCAGCAGGCGATGTGCTCCGCGATTCCCGCGGCGCGCGCCGGCAAGCCCGAGGACGTCGCCCACGCCGTGGCGTTCCTGGTGTCCGACGAGGCCGCGTACATCACGGGCCAGGTATTGTCGGTTGACGGTGGCATGTCCATGTAACTCGAGTTCCGCGGTTCTACCGAACCGCGGAATGTGCCGCCGCTGCGCGGACATCTGGCGGGCGATGTGGGCCTCAATCGTCGGGCATGGCCAAAAGGCCTATGCCCTCCTCTTTCGGCCCACCTCGCCTCGCCAGCTGCCCGCTCGCTGACTGAGTACTCGACCTACAGGGTTTTCGGTCAGTGACGCACTTCTCCCCAGGGGAGAAGTGCGTCGGTCAACAGCACCTGGGAAAAAAGTGCCTGTCCTTTTTTCCCACCCTCCTTTGAAAAAGTGCCTGTCCCTTTTTTCCCACCCTCCTTTGAAAGGATGAACACTATGTCTAAACGCAGGGTTGTGATTACCGGCGTGGGCGCGCTGACGCCCATTGGCAACACCGCGACCGAGAGCTGGGACGCTGCACGCGCCGGCAAGCTCGGCATCGGCCCCATCACGCAGTTCGACGCGAGCGCCCAGAAGGTGAAGATCGCGGCCGAGGTCAAGGACTTCGAGCCCAAGGACCACTTCAGCGCTCCCGAGGCCAAGCACAAGTCCCGCTTCACGCAGTTCGCGCTCGTGTCCGCCCGCGAGGCCATCGCGCAGAGCGGCCTTGACCTCGAGGCCGAGGACCTCACCCGCTGCGGCGTCATCGTGTCCTCCGGCATCGGTGGCGTCCGCGAGACCGAGAACCAGCAGACCAGCTGTCTGAAGCGCGGCTTCGATCGCTGCTCGCCCTTCTACATCCCCATGGGCATCTCCAACATGGCTGCCGGCGAGGTCGCCATCGAGTTCGGCTTCAAGGGCATGTGCACCTGCCCGGTGACCGCGTGCGCCGGCGGCTCCAACGCCGTGGGCGACGCCTTCCGCCACATCCGCGACGGCTACGCCGATGTCATGCTCACCGGCGGCACCGAGGCCGCCATCACGCCGCTGTCCATCGGCGGCTTCACCACCATGCGCGCCCTGCACACGGGCGACGACCCCACCTGCGCCTCCGTGCCCTTCGATGCCCGTCGCAGCGGCTTCGTGATGGGCGAGGGCGCCGGCATGCTCGTGCTCGAGGAGCTTGAGCACGCGCAGGCCCGCGGTGCCAACATCATCGCCGAGATCGTGGGCTACGGCGTGACCTGCGACGCCTACCACATCACCGCTCCTGCGCCCGACGGCGAGGGCGGCGCGCGCGCCATGGCGCAGGCCCTGTCCGACGCCGGCGGCGTCGCTCCCGAGGCCGTGGGCTACATCAACGCGCACGGCACCTCCACGCCGCTGAACGACAAGGGCGAGACGGCCGCCATCAAGACGGTCTTCGGTGACCACGCCTACGACATGGCGGTTTCTTCCACCAAGTCCATGACCGGCCACATGCTGGGCGCTGCCGGTGCGGTCGAGGCCATCTTCACCGCGCTTTCCCTGCGCGACCAGTTCCTGCCGCCGACCATCGGCTACGTGGAGCCCGACCCGGCGTGCGACCTGGACTGCGTGCCCAACGAGGGCCGCGCGGCAGACATCGAGTACGCGCTGTCCAACTCGCTCGGCTTCGGCGGCCACAACGCGTGCGTCCTGCTCAAGAAGTGGAATGGCTAGGTGATTTCCATGCAGCTCGATTCGAATCAGATCGCGGAGATTCTGCCGCATCGTTACCCGTTTGCGCTCGTCGATCGCATCGAGGACGGCGAGGAGGGCTCCTGGGCCCGCGGCCGTCTGTGCGTGAGCAACATGAGCCCCGTGTTCTGCGGCCACTTCCCGCAGTACCACGTGCTGCCCGGCGTGCTCATCGTCGAGGCGCTCGCCCAGGTGGCGGCCGTGGCCATGCTGTCGCTGCCCGAGAACCGCGGCAAGCTGGGCTTTTTCGCTGCCATCAAGGATGCGAAGTTCCGCTCCCAGGTGCGTCCCGGCGACGTGCTGGAGCTCGAGAGCCGCATCACCCGTGTGCGCGGCTCGTTTGCCTTCGTGGACGCCGAGGCGCGCGTGGACGGCAAGGTGGCATGCAGCGCGACGCTGACGCTGGCACTCGGTTCGGCCGACCAGGCGTAAGCGCGATGGCTGCACCCAAGGAGCATTTCGAGTTGGAAGATAAGTTCGCGAGCGTGTATAACAAGTTCAAGCTCCACTTTTACCAGGAAACCTTTGCGCGGTTCCAAAACCGCGAGGCGAGCCTCACCACCGTGGAGGCGTTTGCGATGGAGGCGATCTATGCCCTGGGTTCACCCACGGTGCATGAGTTCGCCGACTTCATGCGCATCTCGTCGTCGAACGCGGCGTACAAGATCGGCAGCCTCATTCGCAAGGGGTACGTGGAGAAGGTGCAGTCGGAAAGCGATGGCCGCGAGTACCACCTGCGCCCCACGCAGAAGTACCTGGATTACTACGACATCACCTCGTCGTACGTGCACAAGGTGATGGAGCGCATCAAGCAGCGCTTTTCGCCCGAGGATCTGGCCAAAATGGACGAGATCCTCACCGTGATGGGCGAGGAGCTCATGCCCGAGGTGTCGCTGCCCGTGAGCGGTGACGCCGCGGGAGCAGAAGCCTAGCAGGCAGATTCCGTTACGTTGGAGGCGGGCCGGTTTCGGCTCGCCTCTTTTTTCTTTTGGGATGTCCTCTCCGGGGACGGGGGTCCCAGGGGACACTTTGTCCCCATTTGGGACAGGTCTCGGTCCGGATGGAACAGGGAACGCCTCTCGAGGCGGAGGCCCGTCCCAGGAGGAGACAAAATGTCCCCTGGCACCCCCGTCCCCAGAGAGGACAGTTCTGAAAGAGCAAAAGAAAAAAACGAGCGCTCCATTCGGGCGCTCTTGGGAAAAAGAGGACAGGCACTTATCTCCCACCGGTGGGAAAAAAGTGCCTGTCCCTATTTTCCCGACTAGGTGAGGATGCGAGCTAGCTTGCGGCGCCAGGGGACGTAGAGGGTGACGAGAAAGATGACGGTGGCGACGCCGTGGGCGATGTCGAAGGGAAGCGACGCGGCGTAGACCGCCAGCAGGTTGAAGCCGAGTCCCGTGTGGAGAAAGCCCAGGACAGACCAGGCGTTGAGGATCCAGCCGTAGGCGACCGACGCGCCGAAGCCGTATGTCAGAAGGCCCGCGCTACCCACGCGATTGTGCAGGCGGTTTTCGCCGCGCCCAAAGAGCCC
>CALULJ010000007.1 GCA_944321445.1 uncultured Collinsella sp. | reverse complement strand
CGAACTTCCTCATCGCCTTCACAGATGACCAGAGCATCGTCAACCTCCAAAGCTGGTCGCAGGGAAGCTTTTCCGGCGCAAACTGGCATGATGTCGCAATCGTCGCGGTATGCGCGCTCATCGCAAGCGCGGCCGCCTTCGCGCTCTCCAAACCGCTCGGCGCCTATCAGCTCGGAGAGGCGACCGCGCAGGGGCTGGGTGTCGACATCATGGGCCTGCGCATTGCGATCGTGCTCATATCGAGCGCGCTTTCTGCCTGCGTGACCGCGTTTGCGGGGCCCATATCGTTCGTGGGCATTGCCGCGCCGCACCTTGCGCGCCGCTTCATCGCATCCTCGCGCCCCCTCCTCGTGATTCCCACGTGCCTGTTGACGGGGTCCGTGTTCTGCTGCGGCTGCGACCTGGCGGCACGCATGCTGTTCTCCCCCGTCGAGCTTCCGGTGAGCGCAGTCACCGCCGTGATCGGCGCACCTATCGTCATCGCCCTCATGCTCAAAAGGAGATCGCTGACATGAACGACGCACGCGTTGGCACCTATGCGCTGGTGATCGAGCACCTGTCTGTGGGACATTCGAAGCGACCACTCGTGCGCGACATCGACCTGTCTGTACGCCCCGGAGAGGTCGTTGCGCTCATCGGTCCCAACGGATCGGGAAAGACCACGATCCTCAAAACCGTTGCGGGCCTGCTGGCCCCGATCGATGGCTCGGTACGCATCTTCGACCAAGCCATGCAGGACATGCCCTTGCAGCAGCGCGCGCGCGTGCTCGCAACGCTCTTTACCGATAGGCCGAAAACCGAGCTGCTGCGCGCAAAGGACATCGTGGACACCGGCCGGTATCCGTATACAGGGCACCTCGGAATACTCTCCGAGGAAGATGAGCACGCCGTGCGAGTTGCGATGGAGGCAACCGGCACCTGGGACGTGCGCAATCGCGACTTCGCCCATATGAGCGACGGGCAAAAGCAACGGACCTTAATCGCCCGTGCCTTGTGCCAGGAGCCGCGCGTGCTGCTCATGGACGAACCGACGTCGTATCTCGACATCCGCGCGCAGCTCGACATGCTCGCCACGCTGCGCGCCTATGCGCAAAACCATGCCTGTGCGATCATGCTTTCGTTGCACCAGATCGACCTTGCGCTCAAAGCGGCGGATCGCTTGATGTGCGTCAAAGATGGTAGCGTCGTCGCCCAAGGTTCACCTGGTGCCGTCATGAACGCCGACACCGTCTGCGCGCTCTATGGACTCGAGCCTCAAACCTACGAGCCCCATTTTGCGAGCGTCGAGCTTCCGGCGCCCGACGGCGAGCCGAAGGTATTCGTCGTCGCAGGCGGCGGCACGGGTGCCACCTGCTTCCGCGCGCTCCAGCGCGCCTGCGTGCCCTTTGCCGCAGGAGTCCTTCACAAGCACGATGCCGACGGCATCTTGGCTGCACAGCTGAGCGCGCACGTCATATACGAAAACGACTTCGAAGCCCTGTCGGAACAGAGCCTCGAAGCCGCACGGGCATCGATTGATAGATGCGAAGCCCTCGTATGCACCGTCGAACGATTCGCATCGACAAATGCGCGCAACGAGGAACTCCTGGCATACGCACGTTCACAGGGCAAGCCGGTGTATCGCAGCGCCCGGGACTATCTCGAGAAGCGCTGAGGCCCACGGAAGGTTAGCGCTCGGCAGCCGCGTTCACGAATGCCTTCCACAGGTTGAAGTCCGTCTCCATCTTTGACCAGGTATATTCGGGATGCCACTGAACACCCAGACAGAACCGCTCACCAGGCACCTCGATGCCCTCGGGCACGCCATCGGTAGCCCGCGCGACGAGCTCCACGCCCTCGCCCAAACGGTCAACGCAGCAGTGATGGCTCGAGTTCGCCTGCACGGTGGTGTAGCCGCCCAAGGCGCGCTCAAGAAGCGAGCCCGCTTTCACCTCGACCGGGTGCGCGGGATCCGAGAGGATGGGAGCATGCCGCCACAGCACCATGCCTTCGACGGGCTTCACGCCGGGCACGTCCATGCACAGCGTGCCGCCCAAAGCGACATTGAGCATCTGGGTGCCGCGGCACGTGGTGAACAGCGGCGTATGCGAAGCCAGGGCGGCGTGGATGAGCCGGTACTCGAACGCATCGCGCAACGGGCACAGCAGCGATTCATCGTAGGCGCGCTCGTCACCCCACATCTTGGGCGACACGTCCTGTCCGCCCGGCACGGCGATGCCGTCGGCCATAGCGACCATCTCGGCCAGCACGTCATCATCATCGGTAAGCGGCATCACAAGCGGCAGACCCCCTGCCGCCAAGATGGCATCGAGAAACACCGTGGCCGCCGTCTCCTCCGGGGCCAGCGGCTCGGGCATCTTCACGCACGGGTCGCTTTTCTCATAACGGGGGGCGACCAGAATGAGCGGGCGCTTCGACTTGCCCGCTTGCTGCGAGAGCGATTCAATATCCGACATATATCGATACTCCTCTGCACGTGTAGGCAAACCGGGTGATCAGTGTCCCTTGATGGACTCGAGGAAGTCGCGCGCACGCTGCGTCTTCGGATGGTCGAAGAACTCATCCGGCGCACCCTCCTCGACGATCTGCCCATCCGCCATGAAGACGACGCGGTCAGCCACGCGGCGCGCGAAATTCATTTCGTGCGTCACAACGACCATGGTCATGCCGCCGCGCGCAAGCTCGACCATGACGTCAAGCACCTCGTTGATCATCTCGGGGTCGAGCGCGCTCGTGGGCTCGTCGAACATCATGGCCTTGGGGTGCATGGCAAGCGAGCGGGCGATGGCGACGCGCTGCTGCTGGCCGCCGGAAAGCTGCGCGGGCACCTTGTTCGCCTGCTCGGCCACGCCCACACGCGCGAGCAGCTCCATGGCGCGCGCCTCCGCCTCCTCGCGCTTCACGCCCAGCACATCGATGGGACCGAGCGTCACGTTCTCGAGAATGGTCTTGTGCGCGAATAGATTGAACTGCTGGAAGACCATGCCGAGTTCCGCACGCATGGCGGCGAGCTCGCGACCCTCCTGCGGCAGCGGCCTGCCCTCGATGAGCACCTCGCCCGAATCGATCGTTTCCAGGCGATTGATGGTGCGGCACATGGTCGACTTGCCCGATCCGGAAGGGCCGATGACCACGAGCACCTCGCCGCGCGATACCTTGAGGTTGATATCGCGCAGCACGTGCAGGTCGCCATAATGCTTGTCGACGTGGCGCAACTCGATGACGGGAATCTCGTCCGTATGATTCAGAGACATTGCGGTATCCGTTCCTCTCGGGAATTCGACGCTAGCGGATGATCTTGACGCCCATGCGTTCCGCGACAAAGCCAGACAGCTTGTTGATCGCGTAGTTCAGCAGGATGTAGATGATGGCCACCGTGAAGTACATAGACACAAGCGCATCGTAGTTGGTGATGAGCACGCGGGCGTTTTGCATGAGGTCCGGATAGCTCACCACATAGGCAACCGTGGTGTCCTTGACCACGACGACCAACTGCGAGATGAGCGACGGGATAACGAAGCGAATGGCCTGCGGCAGCACGATCTTGAACATGATGCGCGCCGGCCGCATACCGAGCGACATCGCCGCCTCGACCTGACCGCGCGGAACCGCGTTCACGCCGGCGCGCATGACCTCGGCAAGCACGCCGGATGCGGCGAGCGTCACCGGCAAGGTGATCATCCAGAAGGACGAAAGCTTGATGCCGTACTGGGGAACGACCAGGAAGAAGAAGTAGATCAGCAGCAGGCTCGGAACGCCGCGGAAGAAGTCGGTGACGACGCGGCAGACCGCGGACAACGGCTTGATGCCGCTCGTGCGGCCGAGCATGAGCAGAAGGCCCAAAATGAGCGCCAGCACACCGGAGGTCAGCGCCACCGACACGGTGCCCCGGAAACCCTGCAGCAAGTAGAGCCACGTGGTCGGTTGCGCCAAGAAGGTCCAGTAGCGCGGCGCCAGCTGACCGGTGATGTAGAACTGCCGAACAATGAGGCCGATGCCGATGAGGGCGAGCACCGCGCTGACGGCGGTGCCGATGGCCACGCGACGGCGGGTGCGCGGGCCGGGCTGCTCATAGAGGGCGTCGCGGATGCTCAGCGGTTTCGCATGGTTGCTCATCGCAGGATCCTCACCTTCTTGTCCAGGCGGTTACCGACAAAGCCGATCACCGCAGCCGTCCCCACGTATCCGAGAGCCGCGATCAAAAAGGCAAGGATGCCGCCGGTCGAACGGGTATTGATGAACGACACGACACCCGTCAGCTCATCGGGGCTCATGGGAACCTGCGAGCCCAACGAGGTGGAAAGCATGACCGCGATCAGCAGGTTCGTCATGGGAAGCACTGCTGAGCGAAGCGCCTGCGGGATAACAATCTTCCATATGATCTGCGTGAAGGTGAGCCCCAGCGAACGCGCCGCCTCAATCTGGCCTACGCCGATGGTGTTGATGCCGCTCATGAAGTTCTCGGACCCGAAGGCGGAACCCATGAGGATGACGGTAACGATCACGCACGTGGAGTAATCGAGCACCACGCGCAGGTTGGGCAGGGCGTACACGATGATGATGAGCAGGGCCACACCGGGAATGTTGCGAAACACCTGCACATAGAAATCGCCCACCAGGCGAAGCGGGCGCAGCGGAGAGACGCGCATCACCGTGACGGCGATGGAAAGCACCATCACGAACGCGAAGGCGACGGCGGTCATCCACCACGTGGTGAGCAATGCGGTCAAGTAGTCCTGACCGTAGGTGGAAAGCAGCTCGGACAGTCCCATCCGGCCTCCTATACACCACGGGGCCCGGTTTGATACGCAGGCCCCGTGCACATCGAGCAATCATTCAATACAAGGGTCTTCGCTCCTGTAACGGCGGAGGTAGACCCAAAGAGGCAACCTTACGCGCCGATCGCCGGGGGCTCGGGAGCGGCATCGATGTCGGCGCGATCGCCGATGCAGACCTGCCAGAGGTCAGACCAGGTGCCGTCCTCTTCGATCTTGGTCAGGAAATCGTTGACGAAGGCGACGCCATCGGAATCGAGCGGAAGGCCGATGCCGTAGGAATCGACCGGACCGAAGGCCTCACCGGCAAGCTTGTACGCACCCGGGCGCTTGACCATATCGCTCATGAGCATGGTCTGATCGATAACGTAAGCGTCGACGCGCCCCTGCTCGAGCGCGGAGCGGGCCTCCTCGTCGGTAGAGAACTCCTGGATGGTTGCCTCGGGAGCGTATTCCTCGAGCACCGACGGGCCGGTGGAGCCGGACTGCGCGGCCACGTTCTTGCCGGCAAGGTCGTCGACACCGTTGATGTCGGCGTTGTCGGCCTTCACGAGGATACCCTGCTGGGTCGTGTAGTACGGACCGGCAAACGAGATGATCTCCTTGCGCTCATCGGTGATGGAGTAGGTGGCGAACACCGCATCGACCTGGTCGTTAGTGAGCACGGACTCACGGGTATCGGAGGTGACCTGCGTGAGCTCATAGGCGTTCTCATCACCCAGGATATAGCGCGTGAGCAGCTGGAACAGGCCGGCATCGAAGCCGCGCACCTTGTTGTCCTTCTCGTTCATGAGGCAGAAGAGCATGGAGGTCTGCACGCCGCCCACGCGCATCTTGCCGGCATCCTTGATCTTGGTCGCCCACTCGCTCGCGGCGATGGCGGCATCGTCGGCAACGGCGCCGGCAGCGATCAGGGCGTCATAGGCCTCGGCGTCGAGCTGGCGCTCCTCGGCCTCCTCTTCAGCCGCATCCGTCGCGGAATCGGAACCCTCGGGTGCGGGAGCCTCGACATCGCTGCATCCGGCAAGGCCGAATGCCGCGACACCGGCAGCACCGAGGCCGATGAGCGCCTGACGGCGATTGAGCATGGGCTGATTGAACATCTGCTTGGACATGAACAGGTCCTTTCGGTCGTGTACATTACCGCACTAAAGTGTTTGCTGCGATAAGGCCAGTGGAATCATTGTATGCGAAAATCATACCCAAGTACTCGAAATTAGAAACCTTAACACGAGGCGCTTCATCTATTCTCGGCATGAGACTCAACGAAAGGACGGACGGGCCCGCTTGGACCCGCCCGCCCTGACTCGTCGTCGATGCAGACAATACGCTATGCGTTGACGTGCAGATGGCCGCTCAGCCTACTCCTCTTCCCCACCGTCTTCGAACTGCGAATTATAGAGCTCGGCGTAGAAACCGTTTTTCGCAAGCAGCTCCTCATGAGTACCGGATTCCACGATGTCGCCGTCGCGCAGCACCAAGATCTTGTCCGCGTTGCGGATCGTCGACAGGCGGTGCGCGATGACGAAGCTCGTGCGACCCTGCATAAGGGCGTCCATGGCGCGCTGGATGCGCTCCTCGGTGCGCGTGTCCACGTTCGAGGTCGCCTCGTCCAAAATGAGGATCGGGCGGTCGGCAATGAACGCGCGGGCAATCGTGAGCAGCTGCTTTTGACCCTGGCTCACATTGGAGGCGTCCTCGTTCAGCTCGAAGTCATAGCCTCCGGGCAGCGTGCGGATGAAGTGGTCCGCGAGCGCCGCGCGAGCCGCAGCGTGGACCTCGTCGTCGGAGGCATCGGCCCGGCCGTAGCGGATGTTCTCTAAGATGGAACCCTTGAAGAGCCACGTATCCTGCAGCACCATGGCGAAGTTCGTACGCAGGTCATCGCGGGCATAGTCGCGCACATCCACACCGTCCACGCGGATAGCGCCCGCGTTCACGTCATAGAAGCGCATGAGCAGCTTCATGAGGGTCGTCTTGCCCGCACCCGTGGGGCCTACGATGGCCACCGTCTGGCCGGGCTCGATATCGCAGGTGAAGTCATGGATGATGGTCTTATTGGGCACGTAGCCGAACTTCACGTGGTCGAACTCCACCGATCCGCCTGCACGCGCGGGCAGCTCCGGCGTCTGCGCATCCGGGCTCTCCTCGGGCTCATCCAGGAACTCGAACACGCGCTCGGCGGCGGCGGAGAGCATCTGAATCATGTTCGACACCTGGGTGAGCTGCGTGATGGGCTGCGTGAAGTTACGCACGTACTGCATGAACGCCTGGATGTCGCCCACGGTGATGGCGCCGGCCACGGCCAAGAACGCACCGAAGGACACCACGGCCACGTACGCGAGGTTCGCAACGAAGTTCATGATGGGTTGCATGAGGCCGCTCAAAAACTGCGAGCGCCAGCCGGCCTGATACAGGCGGTCGTTGTCGACGTCGAAATCGGCGACGGCGCGCTGCTCGCGGTTGAACACCTTGATGACGTTTTGACCCGAGAAGCTCTCCTCGATGACGCCGTCGACGCGGCCGAGCAGCATCTGCTGCTGGCGGAAGTAGCGCTGCGAGGAACGAACCACAATCACGATGAGCACAAGCGACACCGGGATGGTGAGGAAGGTGATCCCCGCCAGCGCCGCCGACACCGACAGCATCATGACCGTCACGCCGATGATCTGGGTGATGGACGTGATGAGCTGGGTCACGCACTGGTTGAGCGATTGGCCGACCGTATCGACATCGTTGGTGATGCGGCTGAGCACGTCACCCACCGCGTTGCGCTCGAAATACGCGAGCGGCATGCGATCGATCTTCTCGACGATCTCGCGGCGCATGCGGTAGCACACGCGCTGCGTCACGCCCGTCATGAGCCATCCCTGGCAGAAGTTGAACGCGGCAGACGTCGCGTACAGGCACATGAGCCCCGCCAAGATATAACCGATCCCGGCGAAATCGATTGACCCCGTACCCAGGATCTTCGCAGAGATGCCTTCGAAGAGCTTCGTTGTCGCCTGGCCGAGGATGCGCGGACCCACAACGTTGAACACCACCGAAGCGATCGCGCAGATGAGCGCGATGACGACCGGGATGCGCTCGTGGGCGAGATACGCGGCCAGATGCTTGATCGTTCCCTTGAAATCGCGGGCGCGTTCAGACGCGGGACCGCGACGACCACCATGTCCGGGCATCAGCGCTCACCTCCTTCCTGAACCTGACCGTTTGCCGCGGCACCTTGATCCTGCGACGATTCCTCCAAACCGAGCTCTGCGGAAGACAGCTGGCTCTTTGCGATCTCCAGGTATTCCGGGCACGTCCGCAACAGCTCCTCATGCGTTCCGCGGCCGACGATGCGCCCGTCATCGAGCACCAGGATCTCGTCGGCGTGCATGATGGTGGCGATGCGCTGCGCCACGATGATCACGGCCGCATCGGAGCACTGGCGCTCAAGCTCGGCGCGCAACACGGAATCGGTTTTGTAGTCAAGCGCCGAGAACGAATCGTCGAACACGAGCACCTTCGGGCGGATAGCAAGCGCACGGGCGATGCACAAGCGCTGGTTCTGGCCGCCGGAAACGTTCGAGCCACCCTGACTGATCGCGCTTTGATAGCCGTCGGGCCTCGCTTCGATGATCTCCGTCGCCTGCGCGATCGACGCTGCGCGCACCATCTCCTCGTCGCTCATCGCGTCGTCGCCGTATTTGATGTTGCTCTCGATGGTGCCGGAGAAGAGCATGCGCTTTTGCGGCACATAGCCGATCGTGCGGCGCAGCTCAGCAAGGTCGATATTTCTGATGTCGACGCCATCGAGCGTGACGGCACCCTCCGTCACGTCGTAGAGACGCGGGATGAGCTGCACGAGCGTCGACTTGCCGCAACCGGTCGATCCGATGATGGCCGTGGTCTTTCCCGGTGCCGCCGTGAAGCTGATGTGCTCGAGCGTCGGCATGTCCGCATCGGGATAGGCGAACGTGACGTCATCGAAGGAGACGACTCCGCGCCAGCCCTCCGCCCGTTCGCGTGTAACGCGATCGGCAGGAGACGGGTCGTGAATGGACGTGTGCGTGGCGAGCACCTCGAGCACGCGCTCGGCCGCAACGCCGGCGCGCGGCAGCATGACCGAGATCATGGTGAGGATCATGAAGCTCATGATGACCTGCATCACGTAGTTGATATAAGCCATGAGCGTGCCGACCTGCAGGCTGCCGGTGTCGACACCCTGAGCGCCAAACCACACGATCGCCACGGTGGTGGCGTTCATGACGATCATCATCACCGGCATGAGCAGCGTCATGCAGCGGTTAGTAAATATATAGGTACGCGTGAGCTCGCGGTTGGCATCGTCGTAGCGCTGCTCCTCGTGCGCCTGGCGGCCGAACGCGCGGATGGGCATGATGCCGGTGAGGATCTCACGCGCAATGAGGTTGTTGCGGTCGACGAGCGACTGCATGATCTTGAACTTCGGCAGCGTGACGCCCATGAGCACGCCGATGGCGATCGCGATGGTTACAATTGCCACCACGAGGATCCACTCCATGCCGGTAGGAGTCGTGAGTACGCGCACCACGGCGCCCAGCCCCATGCACGGGGCGAACAGCACGATGCGCAAGCACATCACCGTGATCATCTGGATCTGCTGGATGTCGTTGGTGGCACGCGTGATGAGCGACGCGGCGGAGAACTTGTTCATCTCTGCCGGCGAGTAATCGAGCACCCGCTCGTAGAGCTCATGGCGGACCTCACGGCCGATGGCCGCCGAGGTGCGACTCGCGTTGAATGCGGCAAGGATCGCGCAGGCGGCTGACGCGAGCGCGATGCCGAGCATGACCGCACCTTGACTGATAAGGTAGTTCGTCTGAACGGCATTGAGGTCCATGCCCACATCCTGGTAGGCACTGCGAACAAACTCAACGGCCCGCGATTCGACCAGGGAGCTGTCCGCATCGCCCAGCTTATCGATCAGCTGGTGGCGAAGGTCGACGAGGCTGCCGGGTCCAAGTGTCACCGGAGAGCCGGCCTCGGCCGTTGCGTACGCCTCGGACAGGCGGACGAGATCATCAAGGTAGAGGGTGTCCCCCATCTGCGATTGGATGGCTTGTGCCACCTCGGGGCTTTCGCCTTTTGTCCATTCCTCAACAGAGATACCTTGATTGAGCTGATACACAAGGGTCTCTGCTTCCGCCATGAAGCCTTGGATATCCGACCGCTCGCGTTCATTGCCGGTAAAGATGCGCACTCCCTCGGAATTAGGCTCGCTGAAGAGGGATTCGACCTGCCTGGCTTCAGGCTCGCTCAAAAAGAGCTCGACATCCGAAAGGTCGTCTTGAGAAATCTTGTCGGGAACCGCACTCGCGATACCGCCCTGGCTGATGCCGACATCGACGATATCGCTCATGATGCCCGGCAAAGTAAGCTCTAAATTCGCCTGTGCGAACAGCAAGACCAGGGCGATGAGGAAACTCAGCTTGTGGTGTTTCAGGAAGCTGAATATCTTCACCAGACCACTTCCCTTCCACATACTCGAGATGGACACAACGGCTTCAATTCTTCCCGCAAAACTGCCGAACATAGCAAGGGAGCCCACATTCACAGTAACCCAACAACTTAGGCACCTAATCTTTCCTGTCCCCATTGGGGACGGGGGTGCCAGGGGACATGTTGTCCTCTCCGGGGACGGGGGTGTCGCGCGCCACTTTGGCTTCCCTGGGGACAGGTTTGGGATGAAGCGGACAGCCTACTTTGCCCCGCATTCGTTGTGAGCGCTTTGGGCCAATCAAGCTCCGTTGTGAGCGGTTTTGGCCAACAAGATCACGGGAATCCCAAGAAAGCATTGGTCGAAAGCGCACAGAACAGAAGCCGATCGGCCGAAAGTGCTCACAATACTACGGGAGACCTGTACACCCATCCGAAGACCTGTCTCCAGAGACACCACCTTGGCCTCTCCCACCCCCGTCCCCGGAGAGGCCAAAGTGGCGCCTCCCACCCCCGTCCCCAGAGAGGACACCCAGAGAGGATATGCATAGAAAAAGGCGCCCCTTGGGGCGCCCTGTGTTTGAAAGTGTACCGTTAGTTACGGTTCACGCGATGTTTGCCGAGAAGGTTAATTAGGAACGGGCCACCTTGCCGGACTTCAGGCAGTTGGTGCAGACGTTCATCTTGCGACGATGACCGTCGACGACAACGTACACGCGCTGGATGTTGGGACGGAACTTACGGATGGCGACGCGGTGCGAGTGGCTAATGGAGCGACCAGCAACGGGGTGCTTACCGCAGATCTCACAAACCTTGGACATAATCGTTAACCTCCTTGGACGGCAGATAAACAGCCGCATGAACAAACAGCATTGAACTATAACATAGAATCGTCAATCTGCGGAATCTACACATTGAGCACGCGTTTTTCCAACCAAAGGGCAGCTTTCGCAAGCGGTTGGAATGTGGAGCAGGCTGCGCCCCTCAAGATCGATGCCGCACATCGCGTTAGCACTATAGCAGACCATCTAGCTAAACGACACGGTAATACATATGCATCCTGCAGATTCGCCACTTCTATACCATCACAAGCACATCCTTCTGGCGCACTGCAAGCTTTGAACGTCCCTCAAATGACATCAGTCAAACCAATTAATGAACACGTCCTAAGAACACAGGATTCGCGGGACGCAGCCATATCCGTTACAACCAAACTATTGAAGCGTTTCAGTTGTTCTTCGTATGCAAAACGGCCATTTCGACATGATTTATTGATTTATGAGGGGTTTCTTCTCACGCAAGCCATGACGCTTCATCATAATCTGAGCAAGTTTTCTTCAAAACTCAGTGTGATTCATGCAGTTGAAGCGTTTCATATATACCGTTTACGGCAAAAGTTTCCGAGGGGTATGTGCAAACCCCCTTTTTCTTATATAGAATACAGGCCATAGGCAGGCACCGGAGAAAAGGAGCTCAGCATGGCAAAAAAGCCTACGGTTCATGCCAATCCCGCCATCGTCGATTCGGTCGACGCCTTCAAGGAGCGCCTCGCGTACGTGCGTGACGCCCAGAAGGCATTCGCCAGCTTCACCCAGGAGCAGGTCGACAAGATCTTCTACGAGGCGGCCATGGCAGCCAACAAGGCGCGTATCCCCCTGGCCAAGATGGCCGTCGAGGAGACGGGCCGCGGTGTTCTCGAGGACAAGGTGATCAAGAACCACTACGCCGCCGAGTACATCTACAACGCCTATAAGAACACGAAGACCTGCGGCGTCATCGAGCGCGATGAGGCCTACGGCATCACCAAGGTCGCCGAGCCCATCGGCGTCGTGGGTGCGGTCATCCCGACCACCAACCCCACCTCCACTGCGATCTTCAAGTGCCTCATCTGCCTGAAGACCCGCAACGCCATCATCATCTCCCCGCACCCCGCGGCGGCCAAGTGCACCATCGCCGCCGCCAAGATCGTGCTCGACGCCGCCGTCAAGGCCGGCGCGCCCGAGGGCATCATTAGCTGGATCGACCAGCCGACCCTCGAGCTCACCAACGCCCTGATGCACAACGTCGACATCATTCTGGCCACCGGCGGCCCGGGCATGGTCAAGTCCGCGTACTCCTCCGGCAAGCCCGCCCTCGGCGTCGGCGCCGGCAACACCCCGGTCGTCATCGACGACACGGCCGACATCAAGCTCGCCGTCAACTCCATCATCCACTCCAAGACGTTCGACAACGGCATGATCTGCGCCTCCGAGCAATCCGTGACCGCGCTTGACTCCGTCTACGACGAGGTCAAGGCCGAGTTCGAGCGCCGTGGCTGCTACTTCGTCAAGAAGGGCAAGGAGCTCGAGGCCCTGCGCGAGACCATGTTCAAGAACGGCGCCCTCGATCACCGCATCCCGGGCATGCCCGCCGCCAAGATCGCCGAGCTCGCCGGCATCGACGTCCCGGCCAAGACCAAGATCCTGATCGCCGAGGTCACCTCCACCGACCCGGTCAAAGAGGAGTTCTCCCACGAGAAGCTCTCCCCCGTCCTGGCCATGTACCACGCCAAGGATTTCCAGGAGGCCGTGGACAAGGCCGAGCACCTGGTGCTCGCCGGTGGCCCGGGCCACACCGCGTCCCTCTACGTGCATCCCGCCGAGACCGAGAAGATCGCCCTGTTCCAGGACGTCATGGCCGCGTGCCGCATCGTCATCAACACGCCTTCCTCTCAGGGCGGCATCGGTGACCTGTACAACTTCGGCATGAAGCCGTCCCTCACTCTGGGCTGCGGCTCCTGGGGTGGCAACTCCGTCTCTGAGAACGTTGGGGTGAAGCACTTGATCAACGTGAAGACCGTCGCGGAGCGCCGCGAGAACATGCTGTGGTTCCGCGCTCCCGAGAAGATTTACTTCAAGAAGGGCTGCACGCCCGTCGCCCTCGACGAGATCGGCAACGTGATGGGCAAGAAGCGCGCCTTCATCGTCACCGACTCCTTCCTGTACAAGAACGGCAACTGCAAGGCCATCGAGGCCAAGCTCGACGAGATGGGTGTCGCCCACGACGCGTTCTACGACATCTGCCCCGACCCGCGCCTGCAGGACGCCCAGAAGGGTGCCGAGCGCATGCGCCTGTTCGAGCCCGACGTCATCATCGCCGTCGGCGGCGGCTCCGCGATGGACGCCGGCAAGATCATGTGGCTCATGTACGAGCACCCCGAGGTCAACTTCGAGGATGCCGCCATGGACTTCATGGACATCCGCAAGCGCGTCTTCACCTTCCCGAAGCTCGGTGAGAAGGCCTACTTCGTCGCCGTCCCGACCTCCTCGGGTACCGGCTCCGAGGTGACGCCGTTCGCCATCATCACCGACGCCGAGACCGGCATCAAGTGGCCGATCACCGACTACGCGCTCATGCCGAACATGGCCATCGTCGACGTGGACAACGCCATGACCGCCCCGAAGGGCCTCACCTGCGCCTCCGGTATCGACGTCATGACCCACGCCATCGAGTCCTACGTCTCGATCATGTCCTCCGACTACACCAAGGGCCTCTCCATGCGCGCCGCCAAGCTCGTGTTCGAGAACCTGCCCGCGGCCTATGAGAAGGGTGCTGCCGATCCGCACGCTCGCGAGGAGATGCACAACGCCTCCTGCCTCGCCGGCATGGCCTTCGCCAATGCGTTCCTGGGCGTGAACCACTCCATGGCCCACAAGCTCGGCGCCTTCCACCACATCCCGCATGGCCTGGCCAACGCCGTCATCCTGACCCGCGTCATGCGCTACAACGCCGCCGAGAAGCCCGTCAAGATGGGCACCTTCTCGCAGTATCAGTATCCGCACGCGCTGAAGGACTACGCCGACCTCGGCCGTTACTGCGGCTGCACCGGCGCTGACGACCGCGAGGTGTTCGAGAACTTCATCGCCAAGCTCGAGGACCTCATGGAGCAGATCGGCATCAAGAAGACCATCGCCGAGTACGGTGTCGACGAGAAGTACTTCCTGGAGACCCTGGACGAGATGACCGAGCAGGCCTTCAACGACCAGTGCACCGGCGCCAACCCGCGCTACCCGCTCATGAGCGAGATCAAGGAGCTCTACCTCGACGCCTACTATGGCCGCGAGCCCCAGAGCTACGAGGTCTAAGCAACCGCTGACTCACGTTCATTAGCACTCGGGGCGCGCCGGCACACGGCAACGCCGCCATGCGCGCCCCGATTCGACAAACGATGGTGCAAACCAACAGAAAGGACGGTAGCGCCATGATCCTCCCCGATTCCAAGGTCGAGATCGTTCGTCACTCCAACAAGGTCGTGTACGACCTGGGCGATAAGATCGCTAAGGTCTTCTCTGCCGATAAGCCTGTCTCCGATGTGTTCAACGAGGCCTTGAACCTCGCCCGCATCAACGAGTGCGGCATCCGTTCTCCCAAGGCCCTCGAGGTCTCTCAGGTCGAGGATGGCGGCTGGGGCCTGCTCACCACCAAGGTCCCCGGCACCACCCTTGCCGAGAAGATGGCCGCCGAGCCCGGCCGCTTCTATGAGTACCTGGAGCAGTTCGTGAACCTGCAGATTGAGGTCCACTCCTTCCGCTGCCCGCTGCTCCCCCGCCAGACGGACAAGTACTCCCGCATGATCAACTCCCTTGACCAGATCAACGCTTCCACGCGCTATGACCTGCTCCAGCGCCTCGACGGCATGAAGGTCCGCCGTCGCGTGTGCCATGGCGACTTCAACCCGACCAACGTGATCGTGGGCGAAGACGAGCAGCTGTACGTGTGCGACTGGGCTCACGCGACCCAGGGCGCCCCGGCTGCCGACGCCGCCATGACCTACCTGCTGTTTGCCCTGCAGGACAAGCAGCAGGCCGACGCCTACCTGGAGCTCTATTGCGAGCGCGCCGATGAGGCTGTCCAGATTGTCCGCGGCTACCTGCCGATCGTCGCCGCTTCTGAGCTCGCCCGTCACCGCGGCGGCAAGAACGACGAGTTCCTCATGAGCTGGATCGACGTGTTCGATTATCAGTAAGGGGTAACGCCCACCCGGAGGCCCCGGGGCTCCCACGCGGTCCTATCGCGCCTGCGGCGCTCAAAGCGGACCGCTTAGGGAGACCCGGGCCTCCTTGCGTTTTCCTTGCTGCGGGTAATCTGCGGAGGAGAAGGTGGTGAGCGCCGCGCTGCGGCGCTCGTTTTGTATCTGTCTGAAAGCAGCCGCCGGATGATTCCTTTTCGTAATCATCCGGCGGCTGCTTTCAGACAGATTGTTGTTGAAGCGTTACCTTACTTGAACGTCCAGCAGACCAGGGTGCCTTCGTGGCAGGTGATGGTTGCGGAATTGGACTCTATAACATTGGAGATGCCCAGGTCGGAGAGAAGCTCGACGCGGGCATGATCGAGTTCCCACCGCATGTTGGATTCGGAGACGACGACCTCCGGAGACAGCGGGATGAACGAGAAGCGCGCACCGCTTGCGCCCGTAATGGTCCATGCGTCTTCGCTGTGCAGAATGCGACCTGAAAATGCGTCTTCGATAAGCTCGATGGGACCTTCCCAGGCGGCGAGGCGGCCGAAGACGCCGAGGAGGTGGTCGGGGTTGCCGCCGGACAGGCAGGTGCAGACGAGGGCCGGCGCACCCCAGCGCTCGCGAACGGCGCGCAGCACGAGGGAGAGATCGGTAAAATCCTTATGCGGGTTGTAGCGCTCGACCTCGAACGCGGCGTCACGCTCCCCTGCTTCAGCTTGCCGCACGAGCTCGGCACCGGAAGCGCTCACCGAATCGGCGTCACCGCAAAATAGGTCGACGCGCACAGACGCCGCGATGGCGGCATCCAGACCTCTATCGATAGCAACAACGGCATCAGCACCATGAACCGCATCGCGTATCGTACGCACAGAAGCGGGTTCCGGAGAGCCACCGATCACGGCTACACGATAGACTTTAGTCACAGGAGCTTTCCTTTCCGCTGCCCTCAAACGTCAAGATGCGATCAAGATCGAGCTCAGTGAACTCATCGACGAATATCTCACAGTTCGCACGCACATCTTCGCGCGCAGAGCGGCCCTCGTAGTCGTACACGCCAACTCGGCGATACCCCACAGAACCCGAGCTCTTGAGTCCGAACAGGGCATCCTCGAACACCCACACATCGCCGCGATCGGGCACCGCTATCCCCTCATGAGCGCACAGGCGATCAAGCGCCAAATCGTACACGTCGGGATGATCCTTCGAGGCGCCGGCGTCCTGCGTGGTCACGATGACATCGAAGTATCCATCGAGACCGTTGGCGGAAAGTCCGCAACGTACCGCATGGGCAGGCGTCGACGTCGCGATGCACATGGGAATGCCAGCGGCCTTCACGCTTTCGAGAAAATCCTTCACGCCATCGCGCGCGGGAACGACCGTACGGTAGCGCTCGAGCAACAGACCCATCATATGGTCGTAGATCTCGTCGCCATCGTTCCCCACGCCCCACGTGTCGTGATACGCGCAGCACTCACCGTACATAGAAAGCGACTCGAAGCGCGCAAGGTCGTCGCCGGTAACCGAGACGCCGTAGTCTGCCAGAACCTGTGGACCGAGCTCGATCCACATACCCATGGAACGCACGAGCGTCCCGTCGCAATCGAATATGAAGGCGCGCGGATGCGCGCAGACGGTATCCGTCATCGACGTGCCTTTCAGTTTCCTTGCAAAGACCTGCCCCAACACTTACGAAAAGAGGCGATTCCGCAGCATATGCTACCAAAAGAACAAAGCATCAAAGCCTTGGTACGCAGCTTTCACACCCCTGACGCACGCTGGGGACGACACCGAAGCTCCCCCAGAGCGCATCCCCATCGAATCCGCGCAAGTGGCATCGCGTTATATACATTCTGCCATTCGCCGAAAATCGTCGACCGTGTGTCCGTTACGTCCACTCGCCCAAAGGCCAAAACCGACCGTACTTCGTTCTGACCGCATCGAGAGGCCCTGCAAGTGTTAAATTATGGCTGTCGTGGTATTCCGGACCCCTCCCGTGCTTGCGTGCACCTTCCCGGGTTGCTACGGCCAGTACCCACCTTCGGGCGACGCTTCGTCACCCCCGACGATTGGACGGACAAGTTGGACCGCACGAACGTTTCATCTCGCAAGACAAAGGCGGCATCCGCGAAAAAGGGGCAGGAACCCTGCCTGATCATTACCGAGGATGACATCCATCTTTTCGCTCAAGGTTCGTGGAACCGCAGCTGGGAGAAGATGGGAGCGCACCCCGATGTCCAGGGCGGCGTCGCGGGTTGGCGCTTCTGCGTTTGGGCGCCCGAGGTCAAGGGCGTAAGCGTCATCGGTGACTTCAACAACTGGGACGAGAAGGCCAATCCTTTGGAGCAGCTGCCCACCGGCAGTCTGTGGCAGGGCTTCGTTCCCGGACTTGAGCAGGGCGACCTTTACAAGTATGTCATCGAGACCGAAGAGGGCACGATGCTGTACAAGGCGGACCCGTACGGCTTCTATGCCGAGAAGGTGCCCGGGACTGCCTCGCGCCTCATGGACGTCACCGGCTACGCTTGGAAAGACGCCTCCTGGATGAACAAGCGCAAAAAATCTGACCATATGAAGAAGCCGCTCAACATCTACGAGGTGCACCTCGGGTCGTGGAAGCGCCACGGCGACGAGCCGCAAGGCGACCCCGACGAGAACGGCAACTACCCCGGCCCCATGGATCCCTTCCCCGCGCAGCGCGGCGAGTACTACTCGTATGACGACCTCGCGGTCGAGCTCGTGGACTACGTGCGCGACATGGGCTATACCCACGTCGAGATCCTGCCCGTGCAGGAGCACCCCTTCGACGGCTCGTGGGGCTACCAGGGCACCGGCTACTATGCCGCGACTTCCCGCTACGGCGAGCCCAAGCAGCTCATGCACCTCATCGATGCCTGTCACCAGGCCGGTATCGGCGTCATCCTCGACTGGGTCCCCGGTGGCTTCTGCGCCGACGCCCAGGGTCTGGCGACCTTCAACGGCCATATGCTCTATGAGCGCGAGATTCACCCCAACTGGGGCACGCACAAGTTCGACTTCGGTCGCGGTGAGGTCCGCAGCTTCCTGGTGTCAAACGTCCTGTACTGGATCGAGCTGTTCCACGCCGACGGCATCCGCATGGACGGCGTCTCGAGCATGCTCTATCTCAACTTCGGCGTCGATGACCCCGGCCAGAAGAAGTTCAACAAGTACGGCACCGAGGAGGACCTCGATGCGTCCGCGTTCATCCGTCAGGTGAACCATACGGTCGGCACGCTCCATCCCGACGTCATGATGATGGCCGAGGAATCCACCGCCTGGCCGCTCGTTACCTACCCTGCCGAGGATGGCGGCCTGGCGTTCCACTACAAGTGGGACATGGGTTGGATGAACGACACCCTGCACTACATGCAGACCGACTTCCCCTGGCGCCCGGGCAACCACAACCTGCTCACCTTCTCGATCATGTACGCCTTCAGCGAGAACTTCATCCTGCCGCTTTCGCACGACGAGGTCGTGCACGGCAAGTGCTCGCTCATCGGCCGTATGCCGGGCGACTGGTGGCGCCAATTCGCCGGTCTTCGCACCCTTGCGTTCTACCAGATGACGCATCCCGGTGCGAAGCTGAACTTCATGGGCAACGAAATCGCCCAGTTCATCGAGTGGCGCTACTACGAGTCGATTCAGTGGTTCCTCACCGAAGAGTACGAGACCCACGCCAAGCACCAGCAGTTCATTCGCGCCCTCAACCACCTCTATACCTCCGAGCCCGCTCTCTACGAGCTGGGTTACGTGCAGGAGGGCTTCGAGTGGATCGATCCCAACAACGCCGAGCAATCCATCATCTCGTTCGTCCGCCACGGCGACAAGCCCGATGATGACGTGATCGTGCTCATCAACTTCGATCCCGCGTACTACGAGACGTTCCAGATGGGCGTCCCCCGCGAGGGCAATTACAAGGAGATCTTCAATTCCGACGCCGTCGAGTTCGGCGGATCGGGCAAGGGCAACGACAAGGTTCTCTCGAGCCGCCCCGAGCCCATGCACGGTTTCGAGGACTCCATCGAGCTCACGGTCCCGCCGCTGGCTGGCATCGTGCTGAAGCGTACGGGCAAGAGCTCCTACAAGCCGCCTAAGGCCACGAAGACGACCACCCGCAAGACGGCCGCAAAGAAGACGACGACAGCTGCGTCCACCAAGACGACCGCAGCGGCATCCAAGACGACTGCCGCCAAGAAGGCGTCGACGACCAAGACGGCCGCCACGAAGACTTCGGCTGTCGCTAAGAAGACAGCCGCGAAATCCACGACGACCAAGGCCGCGTCTGCGACCAAGAAGTCAACCATCACTACCGCTTCTACGCGCTCTGCGGCCAAGAAGACCGCAGCAGCGACCAAGAAGGCCTCGTCCACGACTAAGAAGTCGACGACGAGCGCGAAAAAGGCTACGTCGAAGACCCCCTCTGCCTCGGCGTAGCGACACGACAAAAAGGGAGATTACTGCATGTCGAAGTTTTTCGAGACCACTGAGGACTTCAAGCGCGATTACCGCGCGATGCTCATGGCCGAAGTGGGCAAGGACTATAGCGACGCCAGGAGCGGCGAGCGCTATCGTGCCCTGGCCAAGCTGATCGCCTCGCGCGCAAATCGCCAGTTCGCCTTGGCCGATTCCGAGAACGGCAAAAGCGACCAGAAGAAGGTCTATTACTTCTCGCTTGAGTTCCTGATGGGCCCGCTGCTTGACAACTACCTGCTCAACTACGGCATCCGCGACATCGTCGAGGAAGGCCTGAAGGAGATGGACATCGACCTCGATGAGCTGCTGGCTCAGGAGGGCGATCCGGGTCTGGGCAACGGCGGCTTGGGCCGTCTTGCCGCCTGCTTCCTCGATTCCATGGCCGCCGAGGGCATCCTGGGCTTCGGTAACGGCATGCGCTACCGCTACGGCCTCTTCAAGCAGGAGATTCGCGATGGCCGTCAGGTCGAGGTCACCGACAACTGGCTTGCTAAGGGCTATCCGTGGGAGACCAAGCACCCCGAGAGCGCCGTCATCGTGCGCTTCGGCGGCAACGTCGTGCGCCACGAGGGCCCCGATGGCCAGTTCCACTTCGACGTCGAGGGCGGCGACCTCATCGAGGCCGTTCCCTACGATGTGCCCATCATCGGTTATGAGGGCAAGACCGTGAACCGTCTGCGCCTGTGGAGCGCCGAGCCCGCAAGCGCCGACTTCGATCTGGACGCCTTCAGCGCCGGCGACTACGCCAAGGCCAATAAGTTCCGCACCGATGCCGAGGCCATCTCCGAGATCCTCTACCCCAACGACGCCGGTGAGCACGGCCGCATCCTGCGCCTGAAGCAGGAGTACCTGTTCGTCGCCGCGGGCCTCGCCTCGATTCTTCGCACCTACAAGACCGACTACGGCACCGACGCCTGGGACCGCTTCCCCGAGCTCGTCGCCATCCACACCAACGACACCCACCCCGCCATGTGCGGCGCTGAGCTCATGCGCCTGCTCATGGACCAGGAGGGCCTCGATTGGGATACCGCCTGGGGCATCGTCACCAAGTCCGTTTCCTACACGAACCACACCGTCCTGCCCGAGGCGCTCGAGAAGTGGCCCATCGACACGTTCCGCCGCCTGCTTCCGCGCGTGTACATGATCATCGACGAGATCAACCGCCGCTACATGGAGGCGTTCCCGCGTGACATCGAGAACTGGCAGGACAAGCTGCGCAACACCGCCATCCTGTGGGACGGTCAGGTGCGCATGGCCAACCTTTCCGTCATCTGCTCGCACTCCGTCAACGGCGTGGCTCAGCTCCACACCGACATCCTGAAGCGCGAGACGCTCCACGACTTCTATGAGCTTACTCCCGAGAAGTTCAACAACAAGACGAACGGCATCTCGCCCCGTCGCTTCCTGGGCAACGCGAACCCGTCCCTCTCCCGCCTGGTCACCGCCAAGATCGGCGACGGCTGGCTGAAGGACGCAAGCGAGCTCAAGCGCCTCGAGCGCTATGCGGACGACAAGGAGTTCCTCGACGCGCTGTCTGCCAGCAAGCTCGAGAACAAGAAGCGCCTGGCCGACTACGTGAAGAAGACCACGGGCGTCGAGCTCGACGAGACCTCGATCTTCGATGTCCAGGTGAAGCGTTTCCACGCCTACAAGCGCCAGCTCCTGAACATCTTCAAGGTCATGCACATCTACAACCGCATGCTGGCCGACCCCTCCTACAAGCCGCATAAGACCTCGTTCATCTTCTCCGGCAAGGCTGCGAGCGCCTACACGTTCGCCAAGGAGGTCATCCGTCTCATCAACTCGGTCGCCGACGTCATCAACGCCGACGAGCGCGTGAACGACTACATCAAAGTCGCGTTCATCCCCAACTTCGCGGTTTCGAACGCCCAGCTCATCTACCCCGCCACGGACATCTCCGAGCAGATCTCCACGGCCGGCAAGGAGGCCTCGGGCACCTCGAACATGAAGCTCATGATGAACGGTGCCATCACGCTCGGCACCCTCGACGGCGCCAACATCGAGATCGCCGAGCTCGCCGGTCTCGAGAACGTGAAGATCTTCGGCCTGAAGGTCGATGAGGTCGAGGCCCTGCGCCGTGGCAACCACTTCGCCTGGGACCTCTACAATGCCGATCGCGATGGCTTGGGCCGCTGCATCGACGAACTCACCGACGATACGTTCGCGCGCCTCTCGGGTAACTTCGAGAGCATTCACGCCGAGCTCATGAACAACAACGACTACGACTTCGTCCTCGCCGACTTCGCGAGCTACGTCCAGGCTTGGGAGGAGCTCACGGCAGTCTACGATGACCAGCGCACGTGGCAGAAGATGGCGCTCATGAACATCGCCAACTCCGGTCACTTCTCGTCTGACCGCACCATCCGCGAGTACCGCGACGAGATCTGGCACGCGTAACCCCTCACGCGGCCCTTACGGGCGGGCCGGTCTGGGCATAGGCCGGCCCGTCTGAAACACATAGGTAAGGCAAGGTATTGCACGGCACGGCAATGAAGGAGAATTCGATGAGTAAAAAAGAATGCATCGCTATGCTCCTCGCAGGAGGACAAGGCAGCAGATTGGGGGCGCTCACATCCAAGATCGCCAAACCGGCCGTCTCGTTCGGAGGCAAGTACAGGATTATCGACTTTACGCTGTCGAACTGTGCTAACTCCGGCATCGACACCGTCGGCGTTCTGACCCAGTACCGTCCCTATCGTCTGCACGCGTACCTTGGTTCCGGCTCTGCGTGGGACCTCGACGAGCGCGGCGGCGGCGTTTCCATCCTCCCGCCCTACGCGACCCAGGAAGGCGGCGCCTGGTATGCCGGCACCGCTGACGCCGTGACCCAGAACCTTGACTACATCAAGACGCACGATCCCGAGTACGTCCTGATTCTCTCCGGTGACGCTCTGTACCGCATGGATTACCGCAAGATGCTCGACGCGCACATCCAGAACGAGGCTGACCTCACCATCGCCGTCATGCCGGTGCCCTGGGAGGACGCAAGCCGCTTCGGCATCCTCACCACCGATGACAACGACCGCATCACCAAGTTCACCGAGAAGCCCGAGAAGCCCGATTCGAACCTCGCATCCATGGGCATCTACATCTTCTCCGCGAAGTTCCTCATCGATGCGCTCGAGGAAGACGCGCTCGACCAGCGCTCCAGCCACGACTTCGGCGGCGACATCATCCCCAAGGCGCTCGCCGAGGGCCGTCGCCTGTTCGTTCACAAGTTCCATGGCTATTGGAAAGACGTCGGCACCATCGCGAGCTACCACGAGACCTCCATGGGCCTGCTCGGCGCCAACCCCGAGTTCGACATCTACGAGAAGTCCGCGCCCATCATGAGCAACGACACCACGCGCCCGCCGCACTACATCGGCCCCAACGGCCGCGTGGATGACTGCCTGGTCTCCAACGGCTGCGAGGTCTTCGGTACCGCCAAGCACTCCATCCTCTCCACCGACGTCGTGGTCGAGGAGCGCGCCATCGTCGAGGATTCCGTCCTGCTGCCCGGCGCCATCGTGAAGAGCGGCGCCCATGTGGTCCGCGCGATCCTGGGCGAGAACGCCGTCGTCGAAGAGGGCGTCAAGCTCGGTAGCGTCGACACTCAGAAGGACACCGCCGTCGTCGGAAACGACGTCGTCATCGGGAAGGGGGAATGAGCCGATGATCAACAATAAGGCCATCGGTTACATCACAGCCAACTACACCGCTCTCAAGCAGGAGACGCTGCTCGAGAGCCGCCCCATCGCCTCGGTCCCCGTCATGGGCCGCTACCGCCTCATCGACTTCCCGCTGTCGAACATGGCGAACGCCGGCATCAAGACGGTCGGCCTCGTGATGCCGGGCAACTACCGTTCCATCATCGACCACGTCGGCCACGGTAAGGACTGGGGTCTCGACCGCAAGCGCGGCGGCCTGTTCCCGCTGCCCGGCAACCCCTATGGCACCACCAAGGCCGGTATGCGCTTCCTGCTGCGCGACATCATCTCCAACAAGACGCTGTTCCAGCGCGCCAAGGAGCCCTACGTCGTGCTTATGGGCTCGAACATCATCTTCAACATGGACCTCAACGCCATCATCGAGGCGCACGAGGCCAGCGGCGTGGGCATCACCATGGTCTACGTCAAGGCCGAGCGCGACCACGAAGAAGCCTGCTCTCTCGTGATCGGCGACGCCGGCCGCGTCCAGAAGGTCAACGAGGGCTGCAAGTACGGCGACAACAAGTTCATCGACTGCTTCGTCATCAACCGTGAGCTCTTGCTCCAGATCATCGACCGCTATGCCGCCGCCGACTACCTCGACATCTTCGAGGCCATCGCCGCCGATTTCAGCCGTATCGACGTCTGCAGCTATGAGTTCAAGGGCCTCGCCGTCGGCATGTTCGATCAGGAGACCTATTATCAGCGCTCCATGGAGATGCTCGACCCGGTCATCAACAACCAGCTGTTCCGCAAGGATCGCCCGATCCTCACTAAGGCCCACGACGCGCCTCCTGCGAAGTATGCCGCCGGCTCCATCGCCTGCAACTCCCGCATCTCCGCTGGCTGCGAGATCATGGGCACGGTCCGCAACTCCATCCTCTCGCGCGGCGTCGTCGTCGAGTCCGGTGCGAACGTGGTGAACTCCATCATCATGCAGGGCGTCATCATCAAGAGCGGCGCTCGCGTGGAGAACGCGATCATCGACAAGAACAACGTGGTCCCGGCCAACACCGAGCTGCGCGGGACGCCCGACGCCATCCTCTCCGTTGGCAAGGCTCCCATGGCCTAAATCGCAACAATGACCCCTTAGTTCCCACATAAGGGCAAATAGCGGTATCATTGAATCGCCGTTCGGTTTTTTGCCGGGCGGCGATTTGCCACATTTGATGTACGCACAGGAGAATCTCATGGCTAACGAAAAGCTCCATATCGTCTTCGCCTCCGCTGAAGCCGCCCCGTTCGTCAAGACCGGCGGTCTCGGCGATGTCGCCGGCTCGCTGCCCGCAGCGCTCGCAGCCGACGGCGCCGAGGTCATCGTTATGGTCCCCAAGTACTCAACCATCGCGGACGAGTACAAAAACCAGATGGAGCATGTGGGCGAGTTCTACGTGCCCCTGGGCTGGCGCAACGAGTACTGCGGTCTTGAGCGCCTGGTCTATGACGGCGTCACCTATATGTTCCTCGACAACGAGCACTACTTTAACCGCAGCTACCCCTATGGCTTCTTCGATGACGGCGAGCGCTTCGCGTTCTTCTCCAAGGCCATCTGCGAGAGCCTGCAGTACCTGCCCGACGGCTTCGTGACCGACGTGCTGCACTGCAACGACTGGCACACCGCACTCGCGCCCGTGTTCCTGCGCGAGTTCTACATGGCCAACCCGCTCTACCAGAACGTGAAAACCGTCTTCTCGATCCACAACATCGCGTTCCAGGGCCAGTTCACCGACATGCTGCTGGGCGACGTGCTCGGCCTTTCGCACATCGAGCCCGCCGTGCGCCAGCTGCGCTGCGACGCCCGCTCCATCAACTACATGCAGGGCGCGCTGAACTACACCGACGCCATCACCACCGTCTCCCCCACCTATTCCTGGGAAATCCGCACGCCGGAGTTCGGCGAGGGCCTCGACGGCATCCTGCGTCGCCGCGAGAACATCCTCTCGGGCATCCTGAACGGCCTCGACGTCAAGCGCAACGATCCGGCCACCGATGACCGCATCCACGCCAACTACACCCGCGAGGACCGCTCCGGCAAGGCTGCTTGCAAAGCCGCTCTCCAGGCCGAGCTCGGCCTCGAGGTCCGCGATGACCGTCCCCTCATGGTCATGGTCACGCGCCTCACCCGTCAGAAGGGCATGGACCTCGTCACCTACTCTCTCGACCGCATCCTGTCCGGCGGCGTGCAGGTGGCCATCCTGGGCACCGGCGACGCTGAGTACGAGGAGGCCCTGCGTTACTTCGAGCGCACCTACCCCGGCACCATGGCCGCGCGCATCGAGTTCGACCCGTTCCTCTCACAGCGCATGTACTCCGGCGCCGACATGTTCCTCATGCCGTCGCTCTTCGAGCCCTGCGGCCTGTCCCAGATGATCGCCATGCGCTACGGCACCCTGCCCATCGTGCGCGAGACCGGCGGCCTCAAGGACACCGTCATCCCCTACAACATGTTCACCGGCGAGGGCACGGGATTCACGTTCACGCACTTCAACGGCGACGAGATGGGCGACGCCGTCTTCCGTGCCGCCCGCACGTTCTGGGATGATCGCGACGCATGGAACAAGCTCGTGGACAACGCTATGGCCTGCGACTTCAGCTGGAAGCGTTCCGCCGACCAGTACATGGACCTCTACTACGGCCTGCACCCCGAGATCGAGCGCACCGTCCCTTTTGCGGCTGAGCCCGAGCCGGCCACCGAGGAGAAGCCCGCTGCCGAGCCCGAGCCGACCGCTGAGTCCCCTGCTGAGGAGCCGAAGGCTGAAGAGAAGCCCGCTCCCGCACCCGTTGAGGAGAAGGTCGAAGCTCCCGCTGAGCCCGAGGTGAAGGCCGAGGAGAAGGCCGAGGAGAAGGCCGAACCCAAGCCTGCGGCAAAGAAGACCACGCGCACGACGGCCAAGAAGACGACTGCGACCAAGGCGACCGCTTCGAAGACGACGGCCTCCAAGACCGCTGCCGCAAAAACCGCCGCTGCCAAGGCCGACGAGGCCGAGAAGGCTGCTGAGGAGCCGGCTGCGAAGAAGGCAACGACCGCCAAGAAGACCACGACGACCAAGGCTGCTTCCACCAAGACGACCACCGCAAAGACCACGACGGCCAAGAAGGCGACTGCCACCAAGGCGACGACCACCAAGACGACCGCGACCAAGACAGCTGCAGCCAAGAAGACGGCTGCTGCCAAGACCGAGGAGACCACTGAGGCTGCCGCGAAGCCCGCGGCCAAGAAGACGACGGCTACGAAGACCACTGCCGCCAAGACGACCACGGCGACCAAGACCGCTGCAGCCAAGACCACCAAGGCCGCAACGACGAAGACCGCCGAGAAGGAAGTCGAGCCCAAGGCTGAGGCGCCTGCCGCCGAGAAGCCGGCTGAGAAGCCCGCACCCAAGGCGACCACCGTCTCCGCCGCGCGCAAGACCACGATCCGCAAGAAGCGCTAAACCACTTCAACCAAACGGGATATGAGGGGGTGGAAGTTCAACTTCCACCCCATCTTTTTGTTGCGTAGGTGCGTCATTTTTTAATTTGAGCGTTCTTACTTCAACATTCTGGGCTTCCATGTCGGATGCCATACGCGCATACGTTAAACTGTTACGTTGGCGATTTCGCCAGAAGTAACAACACCCTCGCTTGGACCATTCCCGGTGAGGTCACGGTATAAGGAAGACGCATGAAGCTTCAGCATAACAGCAGGCTCCCGCAGTTCCGCTCGCCGTTCGGCGCGGTGCAGACGGGCACAGACGTCAACCTCTCCCTCGAGGTCTACAAAGAGGACGCCGCGGGCATCGAGTGCGCGCTGCGCACTTGGATTGATGGCGTGGGCGAGCAGCTCTATCCTATGCAGGCGGGATCCGATGGCATGTACACCGTCACGGTGTCATGGACCGACCCCTCTATCGTGTGGTACAGCTTCATCGTACGCACCATGGACGGCTTCGAGCAGCGCGTCGGTGCGCCCGAGGGGCATGTGGGCGGCGAGGGCGTCACGTACTTCGACCGCGTCGATGTCCCCTCGTTCCAGATTACCGTCTATCGCCACCGCGCAACGCGCCCCTCGTGGTACGAGCGCGGCATTGTCTACCAGATTTTCCCCGATCGCTTCGCACGCGACGAGGACTGGAAGCAGCGCGCTCTCGAGCGTATGGCGCACCCGCGCCGTGGCTGCGAGCAGCACATCGTTCAGGATTGGGACACCCCTCCGGTCTACGACCGCGATGAGACAGGCGCGATTCGCAGCTGGGACTTCTACGGCGGCTCGCTGCGCGGCATCGAGGAGCACCTCCCTTACATCGCGGAGATGGGCGTCACGGCGATTTACCTCAACCCCATCTTCGAGGCGGCGAGCAACCATCGCTACGACACCGCCGATTACATGAAGATCGACTCGCTGCTGGGCACCGAAGAGGATTTCCGCAGCCTGTGCGCCACGGCGCGCCGCCACGGCATCGCCATCATCCTTGACGGCGTCTTCAACCACACGGGCAGCGATTCCATCTATTTCAACGCCTTCGGCAACTACCCCGAGCCCGGCGCATGGTCCAAAGACCCCGAGTCGGACTGGGCTGACGCCTTCCACATCAACCCGGACGGCACCTACGACTGCTGGTGGGGCGTGGGCAACATGCCCGCCGTCAACCAGAAGTCCGATGCGATTCGCGAGCTCATCTTGGGCGCAGACGGCGTGATTCGCCACTGGCTGCGCGCCGGTGCCCGCGGATGGCGCCTCGACGTCGCCGATGAGCTCTCCGACGAGTTCTTGGCCGACATCAAGACGGCCGCGCTCAAGGAACGACCCGATGCGCTCGTACTCGGCGAGGTGTGGGAGGACGCCTCCAACAAGGTCGCCTACGGCAAGCTGCGGCACTACCTGCTGGGCTCCGAGCTCGATTCCGCGATGAACTACCCCTTCCGCGACCTCGTGCTCGGTTTGCTCGCCGGTGAGGATTCCGGATACACCGCCTACGACGCGGCCGAGGCCATCGAGACGCTGCGCGAGAACTACCCGGATGAGGCGCTTGCCTGCGCCCTCAACCTGCTGGGCAGTCACGACCGCGCTCGTATCATCTCCATTCTGGGCGGCGCACCGAACCCCGACAGCCTGCCTGAAGCGGAGCGCAGCACGTACCGCCTGAGCGACAACCAGCTGGGCCTTGCCAAGAGCCGCTTCTGGCTCGCCGTGCTCATGCAGATGACCTTCCGCGGCGTCCCTTCGATCTATTACGGCGACGAAGCGGGTGTGCAGGGACTCACCGACCCGGGCAACCGCGCAACCTTCCCCTGGGGACACGAGGACCGAGATTTCTTCGACATGGTGCGCAACGCCTCCGCGCTGCGCCGCACGCTGCCGCTGTTCACCACCGGCTCCATCGAGGCGCGCGCCCTGAACGACGATGTGCTTTCGTACACGCGCCGCGGCGAGGACGGCCAGGTAGCGACTGTTGTTATCAACCGCAGCCTGAGCGCCATGCACACGGTGCGCATCCCCGCTGAGGGCTCGATGGCTATCGACGTCATCAGCGGCCACGATCTTGCCATCGACGAGGACGGCACCTGCGAGTTTTCGCTTTGGCCCCTGGGCAGTGCCGTCGCGTACTTCCATGACGAGCAGCGCCTGCAAAAGCCGCTCAACCGTGGATGGGGCGTCGTGTGCCACATCACCTCCATCCCCAACGCGGACGGCCCCGGTACCCTGGGTGCCCCCGCTCGCCGCTTCATCGACCACCTGGCCGCTATGGGCGCAAGTTACTGGCAGGTGCTGCCGGTCAACCCCACCGACCAGTTCGGCTCCCCCTATGCCGGTCCCTCCGCGTTCGCTGGCAATATGGATCTGCTCGAGGAAACGCGCGAGGAACTTGAGGATGCCTACGAGGCGTTCCAGCTTGCCGGTGGCCACAAATCCGCCGATTTCCGCGCGTTCTTGGAGCGCAACGAGGTGTGGCTCGACCCATACTGCGCCTTCATGGCCCTGAAGGACGCCTCGCGCGGCGCAAGCCGTCACCGCTGGCCGCGCGCCTATCGCGCCTACGATGTGCAGATCCTCGACGACGCCCGCTTCCTCGAGCGCGGTCGCTTCCACGCCTTTGCTCAGTATCGCTTCGATACGGAGTGGTCTGAGCTCATGGATTACGCCCACGAGCACGGCATCGAGATCATCGGCGACATTCCCATGTACGTGTCGGATGACTCCGCTGACGCCTGGAGCGAACCCGACATGTTCTCGCTTGCCTTTAACGGCAAGCCCACCGAGATCGCCGGCACCCCGCCCGACCGCTTCAGCGCCACCGGCCAGATCTGGGGCAACCCGACCTACCGTTGGGATGTCATGCGCGCCGACGGGTACACGTGGTGGATCGAGCGCCTGCGCCGCTCGCTTCGCCTCTACGACCGCGTGCGCCTCGACCACTTCCTGGGCTTCCAGTCGTATTTCAGCATTCCTGCCGACAAGGACGGAAGCGCCGGACGCTGGCTCCCCGGCCCTGGTATCGACCTGTTCCGCCGCGCCGAGCGCGAATTCGGCCCGCTTCCGCTCATCGCCGAAGATCTGGGCTACCTCACGCCCGCCGTTCGCGCCCTCACGGCATCGTGCGGCTTCCCCGGCATGGATGTGCTCGAGTTCGAGGATTACGACGTGCGCGAGGGTGTGAAGCCCGCCTCCGAGAAGATCGTGTACACCTCGACGCACGACACCTCCACCCTTGTGGGCTGGACGAGTGCGCGCTGGGCAGCCGATGCAGAGCCGAAAGCGAAGCAGGAGCTTGCGCTCTCCATCATCAAGGACGCCTTCGAAAGCGACGCCGACCTTGTGATGCTCCAGCTGCAGGACGTCATGCTGCTGGACGACGATGCCCGTATGAACGTCCCCGGCACTGCGGAGGGCAATTGGAGCTGGCAGGCGGACGAGGATTTGCTTGTGGGCTCTATCGAGCGCATCCACGACCTTGCAACAGAGACCGGCAGGGCTAATTCAGTGGAGCAACGCTGATTCCTCAACGCGCTCCATTGCATACAGCCCGCATTTGGGTACAGTAGACAAGGTTAAACGCTTCCCCGCCGTGTTTGTCCACGGCGGGGATTTCATGAGAAGCAAACGAGGGGAAGATATGGCACGCTACGATTATCGTTGCACCTCCTGCGGCACCGTGTTCGAAGTCGAGCACGGTATGACCGAGCATCCGAGCATCACCTGCCCGGAGTGCGGCAACTCCGCCGAAAAGGTTTTCAGCGCCAGCGGGATCGAGTTTAAGGGTTCCGGTTTCTACAACACCGATCAGCGCGGAGGCTCCTCGAGCACAGAGGCGACTTCAGGCTCCAGCTGCGGTTGTGAGAACTGCCCGCACAATAACTAGCAACATCAAACACCTGAAAGCTACCGAGGCCGCCCTCTCCCACCGGAGAAGGCGGCCTCATTGTCCTCTCTGGGGACGGGGGTGCCAGGAGACATTTTGTCCCCTCCCGGGACAGGCCTGGCGCGCGCCGTCTTGCCGCAAGGCGCCCTGCAGCAAAAACCGGGGACTTTGGGCGGATTTTTCGCCCCGGGTCCAGACAAGCGGCTCTCTGACCTCGCGTTTTCGCAGGCAGAAAGGGCGCCGATACGGACCCGGCCCCGAAAAACCGTACAAAGTCCCCGGTTTTTGCATTGGCCTCTCTGGGGACGGGGATGGGAGGCGCCAAAGTGGCGTTAACCATCACCGTCCCCAGAGAGGCCATTTACTCCGATAGGAAGACGGCGCAGAAGTGGCCGTCATACGTGCCTGGTGCGGGCATGGTTTGGCTGGGCGAACCTTCAAGCGCAAAGCGCTCCCCCGCCTCTGATGCTAAAAACGTCTCGACAACCCCCTCGTTCTCGGTAGGAAGCACCGAACACGTCGCATAGATAAGCCTTCCACCTGGAGCAACACGACGCGACGCTTCAGTGAGCATCTGAAGCTGCAGCTCGGGTAAGCCTTGAAAAGTATCCTCGGGGTCTAGGCGCCAGGGAATCTCTGGATGGCGCCGCATCGTGCCCGTCCCGGAACACGGTGCATCCACGAGAACGGTATCGAACAGGCAGCGCTCCCCTGCCTCCAAATCAAGAGAAGCGAGAACGGAGTCGAGGTCGCACGCATCGCCGGACAGCACGCGCATACCGGCATCCAAGTCCGCAGCAGCCAAGCGCTCACGATTGAGCGCGCACTTATCCTCGCTGAGCTCAACGGCAACATGGTTGCGCGCAAGGCCGGCACGGTGAGACTCGGCTGCGATGACAAACGATTTCGTGCCGCGGCCAGCTCCGATCTCGAGCAAAGAACCGTTCCGGATCGCACGGCACGCCACCGCCTGAGCGTTAGCGTCAGACACCGCAGCATCGGCGCGGTCAAGCGCCCCACTTGCGATTAATGCAGGACCGTCAACATCGACGATGCAGCCGGGAATCTCACAAGAATTGCCCCCAATACCGTCAAGGTCGTCGACGCGCGCATTGAGATGCACGGCAAGAGGAGCCGCCTCGAGCTCCGAGGCAACAAGGAGGCGCGTCGCTTCAAAGCCGCGTGCCTCGATTATGGACCGGACGAGCCAAACGGGAAGGCCGCCAGACCTCGACAGCCGAACCACAGCGCGATCGCCATCGGCAACACCTTCTGCCGCCAGATACGCCTCCCGCCCTTCCGCTACGCGTCGCAAAACGGCGTTCGCCAAACCGACAGCACCGCGCGCGCACGAACGGACAAGCTCCACGCCCTGGCTGACCGCGACCTCAGCGGGAGTGTGAAGATAGAGCAGCTCGAAGGTAGAGATGCGCAAACACCAGCGAACACGCGGAGCCACCTTCTTGGGCTTCGCGATGAAAGCATCGAGCGCCTCATCGAGGCAGCCGATCGTTGCCGTCACGCCGAGCGTCAAGCGAAGGGCAAGTCCGCGGTCGCGCGCATCGAGTGCCCGAACGCCGGCATCGGCATTGAACGCATCGCGCGCATAGGTGCCCGACCGTTCCGCATCCACGAGCACGCGCAAAGCGGCTTTCCGGGCAGCGGCGGGCTTCGTCACGAGAGCTTCTCCCAGACGCCGTTTTTCGCCTGCAGACCCGCGGCCCACGCGCTCGCATCCATGGCGCGCTTGCCATCGGGCTTTACCTGCACAAGCTGCAGGCCACCGTCCGAGCATCCCAGCACGACCTGCTTGCCCGACTTGGCGAATGCACCCGCAGCGGGCACATCGCATCCCTCACAAACCGCAGCGGCAAGCACGCGCAACGGCTTGCCCGCAACCGAGCAGCGTGCAGGCGCGGCATCGGAAGAAGCGAGCGCGCGGCGCAGGTTGTCCAAAACAGAAGCCTCAGGATCGAGCCACAACTCAGATTTCTCGATCTTCGCAGCATGCGTTACCAGCGATTCGTCCTGCTCGGTCCATTGAACCGTACCGTCGGCAAGCGCAGGAAGCACCGAAACGAGCAAATCGCCTCCCAGCTCGGCAAGCTCGGATGTGAGCTCGTCGGCCGTCTTGCCGGGCACGCTGCAGCTCGCCTGCGCGCAATAGGCACCCGTATCCACGCCGTGCCCGATGCGCATGATGGACACGCCGGTTACGTCGTCGCCCGCCAGAATGGAACGCTGGATGGGAGCGGCGCCGCGCCAGCGCGGCAGCAGCGATGCGTGGACGTTCACGCAGCCTAACGGGGCCATCGTGAGCACCTCATCGGGCAAGATGCACCCATAGGCGGCAACACAGAACACGTCGGCGTTTGCAGCTCGCAGGGCATCGAGCACCTCGGGCGTCATGCGCTTGGCCTCTATGACGGGAAGCCCGAGCTCAAGCGCCGCTACCTTTACCGGTGAGGGCTCGAGCTTCTTCCCGCGACTGCGCACGGCATCCGGACGCGTCAGCACGAGGGCCACCTCGTGCGCGGCAGCAAGCTTCTTCAGCGAGGGCACCGAAAACGCCGGGGTACCCATGAACACAACGCGCATACGCGCTCCTCTCCTGGCAGACGGAACCGATTCGATGCCCTGTTACTCGGTCTGGCCGGGCTTCGCACCGCGCGCAAGGGCCTCCTGATAATCGTGCATGGCCGTCATGCGCGCGCTCGGAGCTAAGCGCTCGAACATCGTGATGCCGTGCAGGTGATCGATCTCGTGCTGCAGGCACACGCACATGAGGTCGCCCTCCGCTTCGTAGCGAAGCAAGTCGGCATTGAGATCGTACGCCTCGACGACCACGCGATCGGGGCGCTTGATCTCGACATTGATGCCCGGAATGGAGAGGCAACCCTCGTTGAACGGCACGAGCGTGTCGGACTGCTCGACGATACGGGGATTGATGAGCACGTAGGGGTCGTAATCCTTCTCGGACGTGTAGTCAGTATCGATAACGACGAGCTGGATGAGCTCCCCCACCTGCGGGGCGGCAAGACCGCACCCGCCGTTTTCGAACATCTGCTTCTTCATTTGCTCGGCAAGGCGCTCGATGTTCGCATCGATCTCCTCGATCTCGGCGCACTCCTGGCGAAGGCGCGGGTCGGGCGACAGGACAATACCGTTCATCTCCATGAGGCAGGATTCCTTCCTTGGGTTTCGATTCTTCAATCGATGACTATCTTACCCGCTGCCGAGCGCCCCATCCGAGGACGCGGCAAATATGCGGAAATCGACGGGTGCTCTTGCAGGGAACGCCCCCCCTTCCGACAGACACCTACATGAGGTCGTACGCATCGATGTCGACGCTCACGTTGATGCCGCGGCAGGCGCCGACACGCGCAAGCGCACCGCCGATCACCGACGAGATATCGCAACCGACAGGCGACTTCACGATGAAATGGAAGCGGAACTGATCCTTTGCGCGCTCGATGACGCAGCTCGTGGGGCCCATGAGCACAGGGGCATCAGGACCTTTCGAGTACAGGTCCTCTAGGCGCCTCCGCACCTCATCGGCAAGACGCTGGGCATAGCCGAACGTCGCGCGCTCGTCGCGACCCCACATGAGCACGTTGGAGAGGCGCACATACGGCGGATAGAGCGCTTCACGCCGCTGACGAGCGTCATGCTCGGTGAAAACCGAGCGATCATGGGCGGCGACGGCACGGATGACGGGGTCTTCCGGCAGATACGTCTGTATAATGACGCGGCCCGGGTTGTCTCCGCGGCCCGCGCGACCCGCGACTTGCTCAAACAGGTCGTAGGCGCGCTCCTGGGCGCGAAAATCGGGCATCTTGAGCGCATAGTCGGCAATGACCACGCCCACGAGCGTCACCTCGGGAAAATCGAGCCCCTTGGCGATCATCTGCGTACCCAACAGCACCGCGCACTCGGCCGCGTCGAACTCCTCCAGCAGGCGCTTATGGGCATCTTTGCCCTTCGTGGAGTCCGCATCCATGCGAATCACGGCGACGTCATCAGGCAGCAGGGAGATGAGGGCGTCCTCGATCTGCTGCGTGCCCATGCCCATCTTGGCTAGATACCGGCTGCCGCACTTAGGGCATGCGCTTCCGGGTGCTGGGTACGGGCGCACATGATAGACGCTTCCGCAGGTATGGCATTCCAGCGTGTGGGTGCGTTCGTGATAGGTAAGTGCGGTCGAGCAATGCTTGCAGGTGGGAACGCAGCCGCAATCGCGACACATGAGAAACGGGGCGAAGCCGCGCCGGTTGTGCAGGAGCACCGCCTTTTGCCGCTTCTCCACAACATCCAGCAAAGCATCGTGCAGAGGGCGGGAGAAGATGGAGCGCGCTCCGCCTGCGAATTCGCGCCTCAAGTCGACGACCGTGATGTCGGGCAGGCGCCCGGCGCCCGCGCGTTCGGGCATCACCACGCGTGTCCAGCACTGGCCGAGATACGTCCCCTCATGGCACCGGGCAAGCGCCTCGGCAGAAGGCGTAGCCGACCCCAGCACCAAAGGGATGCCGCGCAGCCGCGCCATCATGGCGGCGACCTCGCGCGCATGGTAGCGCGGGCTCGACCCCTGCTTATAGGTCTGCTCGTGCTCCTCGTCGATGATGATGATGCCCAAGTCGCGCAGTGGGCAGAACAGCGCGGATCGGGCACCGACCACGACGCGTGCGGCGCCGGAACGGACCATGTCCCATTGGTCCAGACGCTCGCCAGCAGTGAGGCGCGAATGGAAGACCGCGACCGCAGCTCCGAAGCGGGAGCGGAACCGCCCGACCGTCTGTGCGGTGAGCGAGATTTCGGGCACCAAGACGCAGGCCGATCGACCGCGCGCAAGCACCCGCTCGATTGCCGAGAGATACACCTCGGTTTTGCCCGAACCGGTCACGCCGTCGATGACGACGACGTCGCCCGTCGCATGGGCCACGGCTTCTTCGATGGTATCGAGCGCATGCTGCTGGCCGGCCGTAAGGCGCGTCGGTGCCACTGCGCGCGCCGAGGACAATGTGGTCGCATCGTCGATGCCGCGCCACGCACGCCGCTCATCCACCCGAACGACGCCGCGCTTCTCGAGTGCCCGGATGGCCGGCGTCAGATCGGTGTAAAGCAGGTTGAGCTCACGCGTGGTCACCGGACCGCAGGCAAGCGCCTCAAGGAGCTGACGCTGACGAACGGCGGTTTTGGGCGGAACGTAGTCGCTTCCCTCAGGCATCAGCGAGACCACGCGCTCGTGCAGCGCGGGAACGGCGGGACGCACGACCTCGTACGCACCGTCTTCTCCGCGTCTCAGACGCGGCGTTCCCCCGGGGGGCAAAAACAGCCGCAAGCACTCCGAGAGCGGAGCCACGTATTCGCGGCTCATCCAGTACGACACGCTCGCGATCATGTCGGAGCAGGACGGCTCGGCGAGCAAGGCGCGAATGGGCTTCACACGCGACGGGTCAAGAGGCTTACGGGCGGCAGCACCCGACTGATCGGCATCTACCGACTCGAACACCGGGAGCCCCTCAATCGTCGGTGCCAGCGCCAGCACGTATCCCAAGGCGGCTCGATGGCCGAAGTCGACAAGGACGGTGGAACCCACCGCGCAATCGTCCGCAAGCTCATCGGGCACGCCGTAGGTGAATGGCTCGGACAGCGCACGCGAGGGGATGTCCAGCGCCACCGAGGCGAAACACGCAAAGGAGCGGCATTTTTGCTCCGCATCCCCACGCGCAGGCTTCGCACCAACGGAAGCAGAGGCCCCCGCAGTCGCAGGGGCCTTATCGCTCACAACGCTCTTCGGTTCGGGGAACAGCGCGAGCTGGTCGGCCATACGCGCCCTAGTCAGAGAGCCCGCATGCGGCGCGCAGCTCGTCCACGCGGTCGCAGCGCTCCCAGGTGAAATCCGCATCCTCGCGGCCAAAGTGACCGTAGGCAGCGGTCTTCTCGAAGATGGGGCGACGCAAGTCGAGATCGCGGATGATGGCGCCGGGACGCAGGTCGAAAACCTGCTCGATGGCAGCCTCGATATCGTGCACGGGAGCATGCTCGGTGCCGAAGGTGTCCACCATGAGCGACAGCGGATGCGCAACGCCAATGGCATACGCGAGCTGCACCTCGCAGCGGTCCGCCAAACCGGCAGCGACCACGTTCTTCGCAACCCAACGCGCGGCGTAGGCAGCAGAGCGATCGACCTTCGTGCAATCCTTGCCGCTGAAGGCACCGCCGCCGTGACGACCCGTGCCGCCGTAGGTGTCGACGATGATCTTGCGACCGGTCAGACCGGTGTCGCCCATGGGGCCGCCCACGACGAATCGACCCGTGGGGTTCACATAGATGGTGGCGTCGCGCCAAGCGATGCCCTCGGCATCCATGACGGGCGCGATCACGTGCTCGATAAGATCGGCGCTGATGTGATCCATGCTCTCGATTTCGGGCGCATGCTGCGTGGAGATGACGATGGTCTCGACGGCGACAGGCTGGTCGTCCTCATAGCGAACCGTGACCTGGGTCTTGCCGTCGGGACGCAGGTACGGCAGCGTCCCGTCGTGGCGCACCTCAGCAAGGCGCTCCGCCAGACGGCTTGCCAGGTAATGCGGCATGGGCATAAGCGTCGAGGTCTCGTTGGAAGCATAGCCGAACATCATGCCCTGGTCGCCGGCACCGATGAGGTCAAGCGGATCGACCGCACCGCGCTGCGCGTCGAAGCTCTGGTCGACGCCCTGCGCGATATCGGGGCTCTGCTCGTGAATCATATTGATGACGCCGCAGGTCTCGGAGTCGAAACCGTACTTCGCGCGCGTATAGCCGATGCGCTCGATCACACGACGCGCGATCTTCTGCACGTCGACGTAGGCTTGGCAGCGAATCTCACCGGACACGATGACGGAGCCGGTGGTGACCAGCGTCTCGCAGGCGCAGCGGACATTTTCGAGTTTAGCGGGAACACCCTTGTGGTCGACGTAGCCCTGGCTCTCGAGCTTGGCCTCCTTAGCCAAAATGGCATCGAGGACGGCATCCGAGATCTGATCGGCGATCTTGTCGGGATGGCCCTCGGTCACGGACTCAGACGTGAACACGTAGGTACGGGGTTCCTGGGTGGAACGAAGTTGATCTGGCATTATGCCCCTTTCGACGATACGCCCGGCGACCGTTACCATTCCGCCGGGCCAAAAGCATCAGGCTATTGTATACCCCTGCGCACGCTTTGCGGCCCCCAAACGGCGTAGGGCCCTTCGGGTCACGTTGTCCCCATACGGCAGCTGCAAGAAGAAGCATACCGCTCAGGAAAAGCAGCGGGTCCCGCGTGTGCCGCAAAGACCGGAAAACGTTTCGCGCATTTAGAAGATTTGCTCCTCTTGAATGACAGCAAATCGCACAAATGCCCGAAACGTTTTCCGAAAGACGAATTAAGACGGAGCACGGTCCCATACTGTGCGCTAGCGTGTGGCGCCTGCATGCCGAAACGCGTGCTCGGGGCGTATCTGCACTTGTGAACGCGCGCGGACGATGGTGGCCGCAACGGCGATCAGCGCCCACACGATCAACACGGGCGCAGCCGACGCTAGGTGCCCGCCGACCCCCGCGCACGAAAAGCGCAGCGCCTCAGCAAGGGCGGGAAGCGGCAGGACCTCACCCAAAACGCGGAACAGGCCCGAAGAGAGCGCATCCGGCAAGATGCCGCCCGCGCATACGAGCTGCAATGCGAGCAACAGGCCCATTGCCCCTGCTCCCGCAAGGCGGCCAAACGAGCACGCCGCCTGCGCGATGCAGGCGAAACATACCGCGGCAAGCACCAACGCACCTACCGTCTGTAGAGCATCCCCCAAACTCACACCTGCTGCCACGGTGGCGATCAGGCACAGCAGCGCCTGTATGAAGCCCACGCATATGAATCCCAGCAGCGGAGCGCAAACGGCACTCGGATAGTCCCCAGCGACCACGGCCCGCATATCGATAGGCGTCAAGGCGAGCACAGAAAGCAAGGCACCCAACCACAGCGCAACGGCAATGCACGCCGGCGCGACCGAGGTGCGACTGTCGACTGCATTGATGCGCGTCGTCTTCAACGTCACCGGGCTCGATGCCGCCTCGGCGCGCTCGCTGCGCTCAGATGCCAGGGCGCCCAGGTTGTCACCCGCCGCAGACATGCTGTCGCCAATCTGGCCAGAAGCGTCCTTCAGCTGCTCGGTACCGGATGCGATCTGGCCGCTCGCGTCAGACATGGCAGAAAGCGCGGTCCCCAGGCCCGAAGCGCCCTGCGCGACGCCATCAAGCGCCGTGGCAAGCGTCACGTTCCCCGTTGCCAGCTGACCGGTGGCTTCAGCAAGAGGCGTCAGCGCCTCACCGAGTGCCGCCGCGCCCGTCGCAAGACCGCTCGCACCGCTTCCCACAGCCCCCGTTGAGGAGAGCTGCTCCGCGATAGCGGAAACGCCCTGACCCATGGACCGGACAACATCTGCAAGACCAGTAACGGAGCCTTCGGCACCCGGCTCCCCCACGCCGGCAAGCGTCGCCTGTGCGGTGGCGATGCCGCTCACCATGTCGGCAGCGGCCCCGGCGGCTTCACCCAGCGCCCCCGTAACCTCCTGCGAAGGAATACTGACGGCTTCCTTCGCATCCTCAAACTCCGTCACGGCCGCATCCAGGTCGGCCTGCGCCTGCCGAACGCCCTCCAGGCCCTCCGCGGCGTTGTCGCCGTGCTCCGCGAGCAAAGACGCCGCATCCTCCACGGACTGCACGCGCGCGGCAAGCGACGTGCGGTCCTGCGCAAGCTGCTCCAGTTCGGCATCGATGGCAGCAACCTGCTCGCTGCGCGAAGCCTCATCGAGGGTGGCATCGAGGGCAAGTTCGCGCAGACGAACCATGAGCTCGTCCGTGCGCGCATCGATTCCTGTAAGCTCTTCGGTAAGCGCCGCCGTCTCGCCACCGTCTCCATCGAGGGCGCCCAGAAGATCTTGCGCCCCCTGCTGAACCGCGGCAACACCCTCCCATGCGCCCTCTGCGCCAGATGCCGCCGCATGGAGCGACGTGTCAGCGGTATCGAGCACACCGGCTGCGCTCGCGAGGGCAGCGCCCAGCGATGCCCCTTGCTGGCTCAAGCGCGCCGCAGCGGACCCCAGCGTGCCCACATCTTCCAAAGCGCCCGAGAGCGTGTCGGCAACACCCGCCAGCGCATCGCCGGATTGCACGATGCCTTGTCCCAGCGTGTCGGTCGTTTCGGCAACGGCATCGAGCCCCTCGGCCAACGCCCCCGCACCCTGCGCCAAGGGCGTCACAGCCTGGTCGCGCACGAGAGCGATTCCCTCGCCCAGCGCAGACGCACCCTGCGCGGCCGCGGCGGAACCCTGCGCAATCTGATCAAGTCCGGAAACAAGCTCGCCGGCACCCGTGGCGGTTTGGTCAAGGCCATCGGCTATTGCCTCAGACCCTTCGATAATCCCGTCATAGCCTTCATCAAGCAACGTCGCGCCGTCTGCAGTGAGCGACAGCTTCGTCGCCTGGCTCTGGACATCGTTCAGCACAGAAACGAGATAATCCTCCCCAGCATCGCTGCGAAGCCGTGCCTGCAGCTGCTGAAGCGCCGCAGAACCGGCACGCGTGGCCAGTACATTCGTGGCGCCGCTCGAGACGATCTCGACCGTCGCCTTGTGCGGGTCATCACCCGTCAAACTCGCGATGGCGGCCGAGTAATCTTTCGGAACCTTGAGCGCGAAGGCGTACGTCCCGTCTTCGAGGCCAGCTTCCGCATCCTGTTCGTCAACAACGCTCCACAGCAGCGTATCGGTGTTCTCGAGGGAATCGACCAAGTCCTCCCCCGCATGGATGGCAACGCCCTCACGGGTCGCCCCTTCATCGAGGTTGACCACAGCGACGGGAACCGAGCCCGAGCCCTTCAATGCGGGACTGATGGCGACTACAAGCACAACGACCGTGATAACAGGAAGGATGAGTGACACAGCAAACAACAGAGAGCGGCGGGAGCGAACAAGCGACGCCACCGTTGCGCGAAGCGAATCGAGGACGGACCTCATACGGCACCGACCTCCATCAACACGGGCCCCTTCCGAAAGCGCGTACCGCGCACAGCGCGGGTCTTCGCCCGAAGTTCCTCTTCAGATGCAAAATCGAGCGCATACGCCTCATCGCATGCCGATGCAATGTCCGCATCGCGCGTCGCCACGACGATGCATACGGCATGCTGCTCGGCGAAAGCTCGCAGGCCCTCTACGATATCGCGCGCAGCCGATGTCGACATACCGCCGATAAACGGATCATCGAGGTCGAGCGTCGCAATGCGAGCGCCGCCCGCGCAAGCGAGCGCACCGCTCAAGCGGGCGCGTGCTGCCGGCTCGAGCGAAGATACGACATGCTCTGCATGCGTGGCAAGGCCGTGCTTCGCCAAGTACGGGAGTACATCCACCTCCCCCGCACGGCGCAGGCGAAATTCACGCCGCACCGTCTCCTCGACCGTCAGCTCTGGACTCACGTCCAACATCCCGCTGAACACGCCGACGCCTGCTAGCCCGCGAGGCGAACGCTCGCCGCTCGCAAGCTCGACACCCACAACACTCAGCGATCCTTCGCTAGGCCGCACAACGCCCGCACACGCCAGGGCAAGGTCTCGCGGCGCAGCGACATCGGCCCCCAACAGCGCGGTGACCTCACCGAACACAGCGGTAAAGGTTGCATATTCAAAAGAGCGGTATCCGCCAGCCCGGTACGACGCATCGCGCGCAATGACAGCGGCCTCGTCGGCCCCAAGAGTCTCCATTGTCTTTCCCAGCATACTCAGAGTATCTTTCTCTCACATTCCTGCCTATTACGGTACCCGATTTCCCTGCACGCAACGTCTTATTTTTCGCCGGCACCGCACTCCGTCATGGTGTGAGCGCGTGTTTGGGCTTCTCGCACAAATCGACGCGATCGCCCGCCCGTATACCGCCGTGCCATATAATGCAGACGATTGATTATTACCGACGATTCCAGAGGAGCATTCATGACCTCAAACGTCCGCGTGCGCTTCGCGCCCTCGCCCACCGGCAAGCTGCATATCGGCGGTGCCCGCACGGCAATCTACAACTGGGCCTTTGCCCGCGCCAACGGCGGCACGTTCATCCTGCGCATCGACGACACCGACCCCACCCGCTCGACTGCCGAGAACACCCAGGTCATCCTGCGCGCCATGCGCTGGCTCGGACTCGATTGGGATGAGGGCCCCGAGGTCGGCGGAGACTTCGGTCCGTACGCCCAGACCGAGCGCCTGGACCTCTACCGCGAGGCCGCCGAGCGCCTGCTGGCCGAAGGCAAGGCGTACCCCTGTTTCTGCACGCCCGAGCAGCTCGATGCCGACCGCAAGGCCGCGCAGGAGCGCAAGGACCCCTTCCAAGGCTACCAGCGCCGCTGCCGCAACATCCCTGCCGACGAAGCGCGCGCCCGCATGGAGGCCGGCGAGCCCTACACCCTGCGCATCAAGGTACCCGAGGACCGCGGCGACGTCGTGATCGACGACGCGGTGCACGGCAAGGTCGTCTTCGATGCCAAGGAGCTCGACGATTTCGTGATCTTCCGCTCCGACGGCACGCCCACCTACAACTTCGCGACCGTGGTCGACGACGCGCTCATGGGCATCACGCACGTCATCCGCGGCGACGACCACCTGTCCAACACCCCGCGCCAGGTCATGGTCTACGAGGCGCTCGGCGCCCCGGTGCCCACGTTCGCCCACATCTCGATGATCCTCGGCGCCGACGGCAAGAAGCTCTCCAAGCGCCACGGCGCCACAAGCGTCGAGGAGTACCGCGACGCCGGCTACCTGTCCGATGCCTTCGTGAACTACCTCGCGCTGCTCGGCTGGTCGCTCGACGGCGAGACCACCGTCATCCCGCGCGACGTGCTCGCCCGCGAGTTCTCGCTCGAGCGCATCTCCAAGAACCCGGCGACCTTCGACCCCAAGAAGCTCGACTGGATGAACGCCGAGTACATCAACGCCATGGATGACAGCACTTTCGTCGATACCATCCTGCTGCCCCAGCTCGAGCAGGCCGGCTGCCCGGCGGTGCGCGCCTCGCACACCGATGCCTGGTGGAACCTGCTGGCGAGCATCGTACGTCCACGCACGAAGATGCCCGCCGACGCGGTGAGCGTCTCCGCCCCCGTCTTCGCGACCGCCAAGACGCTCGCCTATGACGAGAAGTCCGTCAACAAGGGCCTTGCCAAGGAGGGCATGGGCACGGTGCTGGACGCTGCCCGCGTGGCGCTGGGCACGCTGCCTGCCGACGAATGGAACGCCGCGGCCATCGACGCCGCGCTCGAGCCGCTGCAAGATGCCCTCGCCATGAAGAAGCGCCTTGTGTTCCAGGCCATTCGCGTCGCCGAATGCGGCAACATGGTGAGCCCGCCGCTCGGTGAGACCATGCAGCTCATCGGCCGCGACGACTGCCTCGCACGCATCGACCGCGCGCGTGAGATGGCGCTCTAAGGAGAGATCATGGCATCGAAACCGCAAACCCTGGCCACCACCTCGGCATTCGAGATCCTGGGCCCCATCATGGTGGGCCCTTCCTCGTCACACACGGCAGGCGCCCTGCGCTGCGCGAGCGTTGCCGCGTCGCTGCTCGAAGGCGACATCCGCCGCGTACGCTTCACGCTGTGGAACAGCTTCGCCCACACCTACCGGGGGCACGGCACCGACCGCGCCCTCGTCGCGGGCGTCCTCGGGCTTTCCTGCGACGACGAGCGCATCCGCAATGCCTTCGACCTCGCACGCGAGCGCGGCCTCGAGGTGGAATTCGCCATCGCGGGTGACGATGCCACACTGCACCCCAACACGGTCGACATCGACCTCACCGACAGCGAGGGCACGCATGCCGACGTACGCGGCGAGAGCCTGGGCGGCGGGCGCATGCGCATCAGCCGCATCAACGGCGTGGGCGTCGATATCTCAGGCACCTACAGCACGCTGTTCGTGGCGCACCGCGACGTTCCCGGCGCCCTCGCCGCGCTGACCGGCCTGCTGGCACGCTACAACGTGAACATCGCGTTTTGCCGCACCTACCGCACCGAGGCGGGCGGACAGGCGTACTCGGTCTTCGAAACGGATGCGGCGCCCGATGCGTCCGTGCTCCCCGCCGTCCGCGCGCTCGAGCCCGTCGATAACGCGACGTTTATCGAGCTTCCCGGCACCTCCTCTTCCCTGGCGCCCGGCGTCTCCACCCCCGAGATGTTCGACGATGGCGCGCAGCTGCTTGCCGCGTGCGACAAGCTCAAGATGAACATCGGTGCCGTCATGGCCGTGCGCGAGGCGAGCCTCATCGGCGAGGACCGCTGCGTTGCATCCATGCGCCGCGTGCTCGCCGTCATGCGCGAAGAGACCACGAACCCCATCAGCAACCCCCGCACCTCCCTTGGCGGCTTCATCGGCGGCGAGGCCCGCAAGGTCGCATTGAATGGAGCGGGCAGGCTCTCGAGCGCACTCATGGGAGACGTCCAGACGATGGCGGTCGCTCGCGCCATGGCGGTGCTCGAGCGCAGCGCGAGCATGGGCGTAATCGTCGCGGCCCCCACCGCCGGCTCTGCAGGCGTGGTTCCGGGCTGCGTGCTCGCCTGTGCAGAGCACCTGGGCCTCGATGACCACGAGATCATGGACGCGCTGTTCTGCGCTGCAGCGATCGGCCTCAACCTTTCCACCTCCGCATGCGTCGCGGGTGCCGAGGGCGGATGCCAGGCAGAAGTCGGCAGCGCCGCCGCGATGGCCGCCGCTGCGCTCGTTCAAATGCTCGGCGGCTCCCCTGCCTGCGCGCTCGACGCCGCATCCATCGCGCTTTCCAACCTTCTTGGCCTCGTTTGCGATCCCGTGGGCGGCCTTGTGGAGGTTCCCTGCCAAAACCGCAACGCCATCGGCGTCGCCGCAGCGTTCTCCTCGGCTCAGCTTGCGCTTTCGGGCGTTGGGAGCCTCGTCCCCTTCGACGAGATGGCAAAAGTCATGCTCGCCGTGGGGCACGCCCTCCCCGCTTCGCTGCGCGAAACGGCGCGCGGCGGCGTCGCTCAAGCGCCCTCTGCGCTCGAGGCGTGCAGACGCTGCGGAATTTGCGGGTAGATATCCTCAAATACCTGTGAAACCGCCCCCTGCACGCACACCGTTATCATGACGGCAGGTATAATCCTCAATCGATTGAAGTTTCTCGGGCCCTTCGGGGCCCGTTCGCCACAGAATACAAAGGATTTGATAGCAGCATGGCCAACAATCCCAACGAGCCCGCCGCGAATACCAACCCGTTTATGAACGGTGGAAGCCAAGGCTCCTCCGATCCCCTCATGCCGGTCAAGCGCGACCAGATGTCCGCTCACCGCGCCACCCATCCGCAGCAGCATCCCTCCAACGCGAACGCAGGCCAAAACGCCTCTTCCAAGCAGGCTCCCGTGAACCTGGGCGCAACGGAGCGCATGAATGTTCCTGCTGGTGCCCGCGTGCGTCAGCCCCTCCCCGACTACGTTCCCGCCAACCCCAACTTGGGCACCATCGATGCGGATGCCGAGCCCTATGACTTCAACCAGCAACCCGACATCGAGTCTGAGCAGCCCCGCAATCACCGCGGCCTGAAAATTGGCTTGGCCGTTGCGGGCGGCATCATCGTTGCCGCCTACGTTGGGGGCATCGTCGCGTTCTCTAACCTCAACTATCCCGGCACCGTCATCGCCGGCCAGGACGTCTCGCTTACCACCGCGTCCGCGGCGGCAGAAAAGATCGATTCGTCTGTAGGGCCATACAGCTTGGCAATCGATGGCTTAGGCTTCGAGTGGACCTACGAGCCCGCCGAGGGCACCTACTCCATCGACGCCAGCGCCGAAGCCCAAGCGGTCATCGCGGCCAACGAGGCCCTCATCTGGCCGGTGCGCCTCATCATGGGCCTGACGGGCAACGAGAGCGAGGCCGCTAAAAACGCTGAGTCTCAGGTCGTCGTGAACTACGACGAGGCGACCTTCGAGCAGGAACTCGGTGCCGCCATCGACGCGTTCAACGCCAACCGCACAGGCACCTTCGACGCCGCCGGCGCGTTCGACACCGAGACCGGCCAGTTCACGGTCGCCAAGGCGCGCTCCAACCAAAAACTCAGCCGCGACGCCGTCATCGCCGCCGGTAAGGAGGCCGTGAGCCGCGCCGACACGACGCTCACGCTCGATGACAGCATGTACGAGCCGCTCGCGGGCGGTGCCGACGATGCCCAGCTCCAGGCCGCCTGCGATGCCGCCAACGAGCTGATCGGCGCGAGCATCAACCTCAAGCTCGGCGAGACGGATATCGCGACCCTCGACGGCCAGACCATGATGCAGTGGGTGACGTTCGATCAAAACCTCAACCCCACGCTCAACCAAGAACAGCTCGCCGCCTGGGTGCGCGAGCTCGCGGTCTCCAAGCTCGACACCTCCGGTACGCAGCGCACCTACACGCGCCCCGACGGCAAGCAGGTCACGGTGTCTGGCGGCTCCTACGGCTGGATCAGCGACGAAGCGGCGCTCGTCCAGCAGATCCAGGATGCCGTCGCCAACAAGCAGACGGGTGACATCGAGATTCCCATGAAGCAGACCGCCGACAAATACGCCGGCATGGGCGGGCGCGAATGGGGCGCCTACATCGACGTCGACCTCTCCGAGCAGCACGTGCGCTTCTACGATGAGAACGACAACCTCATATGGGAAGCGCCCTGCATCTCGGGCAACCCCACCACCGATCACGCCACCCCCACCGGTGTGTACAAGGTGAACAGCAACAACGGCGGCGCCACGCTCGTCGGCCGCGACGAAAACGGCGACGGCGAGCCCGATTACCGCACGCCCGTCCAGTACTGGATGCCCTTTGTGGGCGGCTCCATCGGCTTCCACGATGCCGATTGGCAGGCCAACTCCAGTTTCTCCGACCCCACTGCCTACCGCCGCGTGGGCAGCCACGGCTGCATCAACCTGCAGCCCTCCAAGGCCGCCGAGCTTCACGAGCTCCTGTACGTCGGCCTTTGCGTCATCGTGCACGACTAACGCACACATCGAACGCTCTTCGCGCCCCCGCCCACCAGGACGGGGGCGTTTTCTTGGGTACAGCGAACAGCGCCGTCTCGTGCTACCATGGCGTGGCATGGCACGACACATTGCCGCGAAGGGGGCGCCATGTCCGATCGCATACTGCTCGTCGAAGACGATCCACTCATCATCGACTCATTATCGGAGCTGCTGAACAGCGAGGGCTACGTCGTGGATACGGCAAGTACCCAACAGCGAGCCATAGAGCTCGCAACGCCTGGAGCACCTAACTCGTCCCTGTGCGACCTGGTCCTCATGGACGTCACCCTCTCAGCGGGTAACGGCTTTGCTGCGTGCGCAGCCATCAAGCAGGCCCGACCCGACCTTCCCATCATCTTTCTCACCGCATCGGACGATGAGTTCAACACCGTAACGGGCCTCACGATGGGTGCTGACGACTACATCGCAAAACCCTTTCGCCCGCGCGAGCTTCTCGCCCGCATCGCCGCCGCCCTTCGCCGCGCGCATCCCCAGCGCAGCCTGCTGCGTCTCGGCACGCTCACCATCGACACCGATCGAGCGCGCGTTGAGAAGCATGGCAACGAGATCGTCCTTTCCGCTCTCGAATATCGGCTGCTCCTTTTGTTCGCACAGAACAAGGGCAAAATCGTGACGCGCGAGACCATGCGCGAGGCGCTTTGGGACGATGCGGGAACCTACATAGAAGAGAACACCCTATCGGTCTATATCAAGCGACTCCGCGACAAAGTCGAGGATGACGCAAGCGCACCCAAACTCATCCAAACCGTGCGCGGGCTCGGTTACAAGGCATGTGAATAGCAGGCGGCTATGCTTTCGCGCAACCGGGAACTCAGACGCTTCACTGCTACGTACCTTCTCCTTACCGCTTTGCTTGCTGCAGCTGCCCTCATCATCACGGGTCCCCAAACGGCACTTTGGGTCTTGGGTGCATCGGTTGTTTTGGGCGCCGTCGTGGCATGGTTTACACGCAAGCGCTATCAAGCCATCGCCGGTCTTTCCAACCGACTCGATGAATGCCTCCATGGCGAGCGGAACGTGCAGTTCGCCTCTGCGTGCGAAGGAGAACTCGCTGTGCTCTCCAATGAAATCGAGAAGCTCCTGCACCGCCTGACACTCACGGCTGAGCAACTCGACGCCGACCGCGAACTGCTTGCGAATTCTCTGGCCGACATTTCCCACCAGCTTAAAACACCCCTTACCTCGCTGGCGCTTATGACCGAACTCGTACGCAAGCGCATCATGGAACGAGGAACAGATGTGACAGAGCAAGACCTTGTGGCCATAGCGGATCGCCTGCGCGCCATTGAAGTGCTTGAAGACCGCATCACCTGGCTTGTCTCCGCGCTCCTTAAGATCGCCAGGTTGGATGCAGGCACCATCAAACTCGCCTGTGAGCTCGTCGATCCGCTTGGTGTCGTTCAAGAAGCGGTCGCACCGCTTGCCGTCTCGTTCGATCTTGCAGACGTCGAACTGAGCGTCGACGTACAGCCCGATTGCAGCTACCGCGGAGATGCCGCCTGGAGTGCCGAGGCGCTCAGAAACGTCGTGAAGAACTGCCTCGAGCACACGCCCGCCCGTGGCACGGTCCGCATTCGTGTGACCGAAGATGCTCTTGCCTGTCGCATCGTTGTAACGGATACCGGCCCGGGAATATCCGATAAGGACCTCCCCCACGTCTTTGAACGGTTCTATCGCGGCAGCACCGATGGGCGCGCTGATGCCGTCAACCCTGCCGGCATCGGTATCGGGCTCGCTCTCGCACAAAGCCTCGTGACAGCGCAAAACGGCACCATCCGAGCGGGTAACGTCCATGACGCGAACGGTGCGACGGTCGGTGCGCGCTTCGAGATCGCCTTCTTCAAATCTGCGGTGTAGCGTTTGCAGAGCCCCGCCGAATGCGGCCTGAAGCGTGACGATACTGTCACGTTGCCGTCATGCCCGTGAAAGGCCACGCGTGCAGTATCGTTGGTGACATATCAACGCAGACGCAAGGAGCACCCATGAACATCCTTTCCGTCGAGCACCTCACCAAGGTGTACGGCACAGGCGACACCGCCGTGCGCGCGCTGGACGACGTGAGCTTCGAGGTAGCTACCGGCGAGTTCGTCGCCATCATCGGCAGCTCGGGCTCGGGCAAGTCGACGCTGCTGCACCTCATGGGCGGCGTGGACCGCCCCACGTCGGGCACAGTGCGCCTACAGGACCAGGACGTCTTCGCGAGGAGCGACGAGGAGCTCGCCGTGTTTCGCCGCCGTGAAGTCGGACTCGTCTACCAGTTCTACAATCTCGTACCCGTGCTCGACGTCGTGGAGAACATGACGCTGCCCGCGCTCATGGATGGTCGCGAGCCGAACACCAGACGTCTCGACATGCTGCTGGGCGCCCTCGGGCTGCGCGGACGCGAGCACAGCCTGCCCAATCAGCTCTCCGGCGGGCAGCAGCAGCGCGTAGCCATCGGGCGCGCCCTCATGAATGCGCCGGCGGTGGTGCTCGCCGATGAGCCCACCGGAAACCTCGACTCGAAAAACTCCGCCGAGATCATGACGCTCCTGCGTCGCTCCAACCGCGAGCTCGGCCAAACGCTTGTCGTGATCACCCATGACGAGAACGTCGCCCTCATGGCAGACCGCGTCATCGCCATCGAGGACGGCCGCCTCGTGCGCGACGAGAGGAGGCGGTAGCCGTGAGCGTCTTCACGCGCTTCGCCATCCGCTCCCTTAAGCGCAACCGCACGCGCACCGCCGTGTCCATCATAGGCATCGCGCTCTCATGCGCCCTCATCACCGCGGTGTTCACGAGCGTGGTGAGCATGACGACCATGCTGCGCGAGCGCACGGCAGCAGACGAGGGAACCTGGCAGGTGGAGGCGATCGGCCTCAACGAGGAGGGACTCGAAACCATAGCCGCAGACGGCCGTATCGACCGTCACATCGAAGTGGTGGAACTGGGCTCCGTGAGCATGGGCGAAGAGAACGCGAAGAGCTACGGGCCGTACCAGTTCATCAAGACATGGCCGCAAAACCCCGATGGCGAAAACATCGTGACCATGCAGAAGATCACCGACGGTCACGCGCCGCAGGCGGCAGGAGAAGTCGTTCTCCCCCACTACCTGCAAGGTGCCACGCTTCAGCCATGCGGCATCGCCACTGAGGGCGCACTCGATATCGGCAGTCACCTTTCTGTTCAGTTGGGTACGCGCACGATAACGACGAGCGATGGGACCTATGTTTCCCTCTCATCGTCCAGCATCGGTGGTGTAGACGAGGAAATCTCCGATAGCTACGAGGCGAACCTGGGCACACTCGACCTTACCGTCGTCGGGTTCTACTATGCCTACGGCCTGCGAAGCACGAGCGCCATGGAGGGCACCTGCTTCTTTGTCTATCCGGAGAGCGGCTGCGTCGAGAAAGCGGCGACAGACGGTGCCGAAGCGACCTGCGTCTACTCGCTCATCACGGTACATAACCCGCATGACGCCGATCCGTTGGCACAAGAACTTGCCAACAGCTCCCAGGCAACTGGCGGGGCATCCACCCATAATTCCCTGCTTCGCTGGCAAGGAGCCACCAACGATGCGGATATCTGGACCACGCTCTACATGATGGCAGGAATATTGGCAGCGGTGATCATCGTTGCGGGCATCTCGCTCGTCTACAACGCGTTTGCCATCTCGGTCTCCGAGCGTACCCAGATGTTCGGCCTGTTGGCGTCCCTTGGCGCGAGCAAGCGGCAACTGCGCCGCACCGTCCTCACCGAGGCGCTGATCCTTTCTGCAATCGGCATCCCTGCCGGTATCGTTCTGGGCATCTTGGGATGCGTAGCGGTTTTCGCGCTCACCGGATCGGGGCTCGCGTACATGTTCAACGTCGATGCTTACGGGGTTGCCGCCCAAGTCACCGTGAGCTTACCGCTCCTTGCGCTTGCCGCCCTGTTGTCCTTGGCCACCGTACTGGTGAGCGCCTGGATTCCCGCACGGCGCGCGAGCCGCGTCTCTGCCGTCGACGCCATCCGTAGGACGCAAGATGTGCGGCTCACCCGAAGCGCGCGCAGGCGTCTTGCCCGCAGCTCCATGAGCAGGGCGCGCCACACGCGGATGGACGCGCGACCGCATGGGGTCGCCGCACGGCTCTTCGGAATCCCGGGGTTCATCGCACACCGCAATCTCACGCGTGCCGCCTCCAAGGCCCGTGTGACCATTGCCGCGCTCGCCGTCTCGGTCACGCTGCTCATCGTTGCCGGACTCATCGGCGGCGTGCTCGACTATGCCACGACCACTTCTGTCAACACGGCGAACGGCGTCGATCTTGAAGTGTCGGTCTTTCCCACCACAAGAGAAGGCGAACAGGGGGCCCTCATAGACGCGGAAGGCGACATCGACAGCACAAGGATGCTCGATGCGGTCGACGACCTTTACGCGGCCGCAAACAGCGCCGTGGACGCGACCCCTTTGGGATACTCCATCTCCTACTATGCCGATACGCTCATCCCGGCGAGCATGGTATCTGGAGATGCGAACCGCTTTTTCGGTACGCAGCTCAACGACGGTAGCTGGGCAGCACCCATCTACATCTATTTCGTTGACGATACGACATGGCGCGCCTACATCGATGAACTCGGACTCTCGACCCGGCAGTTCTGCAGCGCTTCGCACCCGGAAGCAATCGCCCTCAACCGGTACAACGGACAAGAAGACGGCAACTACGTGAGCTATAGCCCGCTTGCTAACACCGGGTCTGTCCGCGTGGTAACGTTCAAGGAGGACGAAAACCTGATGCCCGGCGGCATCGTCGACAACGATCAGGGAGAGCCGAGCGTTTGGTACTCGGGACCCGATGGTGCGGAGCGCTACGTGCCCGTAGAGGAAGCGGTTGAGTCAGATTCCGCCATCGAGGTCGGCGCTATGGCTGACAGCGCACCTGCGGGAATCGACACGTTCTCCAGCACCCTGAGCCTCGTGATGCCCGCGTCCGCAATCTCGCTCGCGCGCACGCTCGGCAATGGATCTTCCACCATTGCCTATGCAACTGGAGGGTCTGCAGAGGCCGCCGGGAAGGCACAGGACACCTTTGAGGGCCTTGCGAGCACCTTCCCCGATCTGAGCTTCAGCTTCAACAACATCGCGCAGACGGTCCAGCAAAACCGCCTGATGTCGCAAACGGTCCAGACATTCATCTACTGCTTCACCGTGATCTGTGGGCTCATCGCTATCGCCAACGTGTTCAACACGCTCACGAACTCACTGATCCTGCGCCGTCGCGAGTTCGCGGTGCTCAAGTCGATCGGTATGGGAGATAGGGCGTTCGGATACATGATCGCTTACGAGTGCGCAAGCTATGCGCTGCGCGGGCTCGCCGTCGGAGCAGTGCTCTCGGCAGTCGTGGCGCTGCTGCTCACCCGGGCAATGGAGCTCTCGTACATCTCGTATGAGCTTGAGGTGCCCTGGGCAAACGTCGGGATATCGATTCTCATGATCCTCGTCATCATCCTTATCAGCGTGGCATACGCGCTGCACCAATGCCGTGCATCCAGTGTTGTCGAGGCGCTCAAGACCGATATCGCATAACGCGCCGTAGCGCCCATGGGGCGCAAGGACGCGCGGGCGTCATCCTGGACTGTTGCCTCACAGGTGGCGCGAGAGGAACCCGCTCACGGTTTGCCAGTACCGCTCCGGCTGAGCGTGGCTGCTGGCACCGTGTCCGGCACCCTCGAACGCCACCTTTTCCTTCTGTGGGCTCGCGCACGCCTCGTATACAGCGTCGAGCATCCAGAACGGCACGAACGTATCGGCGGATCCGTGAAGGAACAGCATAGGAACGCGAGCATGCGCGAGCTGCGCCACCGCGCTCGCCTCTTTGAAGCCGTAGCCTGCACGCATGCGGCATACGGCATCGGCGGCATCCAACAGCGGATGCACCGGCAGGTGCATGATGTTGCCCATCTGAACGGCGAACTCATCCCACACGCTGGTGTAGCCGCAATCTTCCACGATACATTTCACCTGGGCAGGCAAATCGAGACCAGATGCCATCATGACCTCGGCACCGCCCATGGACACGCCGTAGAGCGCGATACGCGCCTCAGGATCGAAATCGATCACGAACTGGATCCACTGAAGCAAGTCTTTCGCATCGAGCCAGCCCATTCCCACATAGCGGTCACTGTTGGCCTCGTGTCCGCGCGCAACGGGCAAAACGACTGAATAGCCCGCACGGTGCGCCATAAGCGCCTCACGGCACAGGTCGCTCGGACGTCCGCTGTAGCCATGGCACATGATGAGGTAGCGATGTTCGGTATCGGTGCTTGCACTGGAACGGCGACCGTCTTCGCCTGGGACGACGCCTCGCCCCCACACATGCCATCCATGCACGGTACCATGGTCGAACGCCGGAACCTCCGAAGGACGCTTTGCCTCTTCAAACCACGCGAGCGCCTCCTGGCGAAAGGGATCTGCCGCAAATACGCTCGCATCGAGACCCGAAGCGGCACCTGAGTTGATGCGCGCCATGATGGAGCGCTTCGCCCGAGGATTCAAAGCGAAATCGAAGAGCGTGCCACCGACAGCGGAAAGGCCGATACCGCCCAACGCAAGCGCGCCTGCGGCGCACGCACCGACAACCTGAATCATGAACGCCGCTCCTCGACCATCGTACGAATCATTCCGAAAAGATGGTACAGAATGATAACGCGCGCTACGGGAGCGCACGTTAACTTCAACTAATTCTTAACACCCCGCGAAGGCCGCTTTTTGGCCAAAGCTGAAGGCGAAACACTGATGCCATCGGCCGTTCGCCGCACCTGCGTACCGCGATGGCGCACCGGACGCGAACGTTTTTTCTGAGCGGTGGCAGCATCGAGTTTCGGTTGCTCGACGATGGCCGTATCGACAGACGAAGCAGTTACGGCAACGGCATGGGCCGATCGCTTTGACCTCTTCTTGCCACGGCCGAATTTGGAGATCGCACGGTCCCACCGGTCGTGGATGCTCGCATTGTGCGAGCTCTTCAAGCCCAACAGGGGCGCCGCGAGGATCGTAGGCGCGATGAAGGTGATGAGGCGCCACAGGAGGTAGCCTGCCGTGGCAGCACTGCCGTAGAAATGGCCCAAGAACAGCGCGAAACCGCCCTCGGCACCGCCGGTACCGCCGGGCAGCGGAACCGCAGAGCTCAGCAGCTGCACGAACGCGCTCGCCGCCATGACGGAGAAGAAATCGACATCGTGGTGACCGAACGAGAGCATGAGGAAGTACGGAACGAGATAAAAGAACGCGAGCTGCAGCATGGTAATGACGACCGTGAGCGCCATGGAGCTCAAATGGCCCGCTGCGAGCTTGAATTTCTCGGAAAACGCCATGACCTCGTTGTCGACGAACTCATGCCAGCTGGCGGTTTTATCGCGCGCCACGCCCACGCGCTCCATCGTGCGGATAATCCAATGGGCAACGCGCATGACCATGCGCGGCATGAGGGCGACGGCGAAGATACCCAGCAGGATGCACACGTGGCCGCCGAAGCTGAAGATGCACAGCAAGGTGATGTCGCCGTACTGAGCGGCAAAGAACGGCATGCGCGCGAGCAGAAGGATGGCACCCCAGGCGACAAGGCCGAACTGATAGACGATGAAACGCGTGAACTGAATGGCGCCCGCCTCGCCCACGTTCTGCCCCGCCTTCGTGAGGCGGTAGATCTGTGCCGGGGTGGACCCCATCATCATGGGCGTCAGGTTACCGAAGAAGATGCCGCTCGCCTCAACAGAGATAAGGTCACGGATACCGACCGGAGATGCCGGATCGAGCCAAACGGCGATGGCATACGCAGCGATGCCGAAGATGAGATACAGCAGCATGCTCAGGCACGCAAGGGCAAGCCATCCGCCCTGGACCGTGCTCATGGCCTCCCAGAACTGGGCGACCTGCCCGGTTACAACGAGATACACGATATAGAGGATGAGCACGAAGCCGATGAAGATCGCGCCGCGGCGCGCTCCCTTGTGGTCATCGCCACCGGAGGGCTCTGCGGCAACTTTCGGCTTCTGCGAAAGCTTATGAGAAGAATCCGACATGGGTCCACCTCAGCCAGGAAACGCCCCTCGTATGAGCGGCATGGGAATGTGAAGTACATCCTTATTGTACGGCTCTTTGGCGGCATGCCGAAGAGCGCCTCCCCATCCGGAATAATTCCAGACGAATCCGATGCAAAACCCTAAAGGTATTAGTTCATGCAAAAGGGCTCCCGAAGGAGCCCTTGAAGTTCTTGGTAGCCCGTACCAGATTCGAACTGGTGATCTCCGCCTTGAGAGGGCGGCGTCCTAAACCGCTAGACGAACGGGCCATGTAACGGACGAATGGCTGGGATGGAGGGAGTCGAACCCCCATTGACGGAACCAGAATCCGCTGTCCTGCCATTAGACGACATCCCAATGAATGCATCCGTTGCGCTTCTGCGTGACCGCTTCGCGCAAGAAAGTATATTACGGTACGACCGTCGCATACGCAAGCACTTTTTTGGAAAACTTTTTTTCGAACGAAAGATGGCCGCAAGCTAGGACCGTTCCCCAACCTTGAACTCATATGAAGAAGGGCTCCCGAAGGAGCCCTTGAAGTTCTTGGTAGCCCGTACCAGATTCGAACTGGTGATCTCCGCCTTGAGAGGGCGGCGTCCTAAACCGCTAGACGAACGGGCCGTCTGTGTCGCGCCTTTGCGCAGAGAGAATATTACGGGATACCCCCGTTACGCGCAAGCCCTAAATTCCAAGTTTTTGAAGTTGTGGAGGACTTGCGAAGTGCAACAGCGTTTATGCAGGTACAAGCGGCACGCGGCGCGTCGCCACCTGGTCGAGCAGAGCCGGGGCATGCGATACGATGACAAGCCCCAGCCCCGTGCCATCGACGCAATCGAGCAGCGCATGCCACACCTCTGCCTGAGTCACCGCATCGAGCATCGCCGATATCTCATCGCATATCAGGTAGCGCGGTCGAGCAAGCAGGGCACGCGCGATGCAAAAGCGCATGAGCTCGCCTCCGGACAACTCGTGCGGATACCGGCTCAGCCACTCCGAGCGAATGCCGAACGCATCGAGCAACCCGTCTGTGCAGGCACGCGCGAGCGCCTGTTCTTTCGAGCGCTCCCCCGTCCCCTCGGCAAGCGAATGCCCCATGCGCATGCGTGGGTCGAACGCTTGCTCGGGATGTTGCCAAATGAGCTGCACCGGACGGGGCGAACGCGGATCGGCGGCAGCCAGATCCGCTCCATCAACCAGCACGGAACCAGCGTGCGGCGCGATATACCCGGCGAGAATCCGACACAAGGTCGTCTTGCCCGCTCCAGATGAGGCGACGATCGCCACGCGCTCCCCCGCTGCAACAGAAAGGCTAAACCCATCCAGCAAAGGGTGCGACCTGTCGTACGCAAACGAAATCTCCCGAGCTTCCAAACTCATGCGCATCCTCCATCCGCGCTGCCATCCGGTACCGCAAAGCCATGCTGGGGCATAGCGCGCCACAGAGCACGCGAAAAGGGATGGCGCAGCGTATCGGGCGACGCGAAGCTCGAGGCTGAAGTCTCTTCCACAATCGTCCCGCCGTGGAACACGGCGACGCGGTCGGCAACCGTGAGCGCAAGGTCGATATCGTGCGTGATCAGCAGGACCCCGCCTCCCCCATCAGCGAATGTGCGCAGGTCCTCAACTGCATGGACGGCGATGTCCAAATCGAGTCCAGGTGTGGGCTCGTCGGCCACGATGAGGCGCGGCTCGTCCATGAGAGCGCAGATGAGCAGCACGCGGCGCGCCATCCCCCCCGAAAGCTCATACGGGTACATTCGCTCCACAGAAGCATCGAGCCCATATGCTTCCATGAAAGCGCGCATGCGTTGCCGGCGAAGATCTCGATCGGCTCGCGCGCACGCCCCGATTATCTGGTCGCCCACACGCATGAGCGGGTCGAGATGCTCGACGCTCTGAGGAACAAACGAGATTCCGCGACCACGCAATTGTGGCAGCTTCTTAGCATCCATGAGCTCCCCGTCGAACCAGATGGTTCCCGTCACGCACGCATTTGGCTCATAGAGCCCCATAATGGCATCGGCGAGCAGCGACTTTCCCGATCCGCTCGCACCGACCACGGCGAGCACCTCGCCCTCATGCACAGAGAGCGACAGGCCGTGAAGCTGCTCGTGCGACCGGCGCTCGGCTGCAAAGAACGGAGCATCCGAATCGTACATGTCAAACGACACCGTCAGATGCTCGATTGCGAGCAGATGATGATCTCCCGAATGATGCGATGTGGAGGCATGCGAGTGATGGTGATGAAACTCGGCATCCCGATGGCGTGCATGCGGGACGGCGTTTTCCGCACCAAAACCGGGTGCACATCCCGCGCATTCCCCTTGCCTCGTCATGACTGCACCCCCTCGATGGAGCAGAGACGTCGCAGCGCCGCTCCCATGCGATCGAACATCATCACAACAAGCAGCAACGCGACACCGGGAAACACCGCAAGCCACCAACAGCCCACCGTGAGATACGTCATCGCCTCAGACAGGATGACGCCGATTGCAGGGAACTCAGGCGGCAGTCCGAAGCCCAGGAAGGTGATCGATGCTTCGTGCAGAATCGCATGCGGAAAGAGCAGAACGAGACCGACGAGGAATTGCGGCAGGATGTAGCGAACGGCATGGGCAAGCGCCAGGCGTGCGCCCGAGATACCGAACGCGCGCGAGCACGCAATAAACGGCTGTTCGCGCAGCTGCAGAATCTCCGCGCGCAAGACCCTCGTGAGGCTCGGCCAGTGGGTCACCGCAACGCCGACGCACACACCGAGCGCTCCGCGCCCCAAGGCATAGCTGATGAGGATGAGCAACACGAGGTGCGGAATGCCCATCACCAAGTCGATGACCCAGCTTATGCAGGCATCGATGCGAGGCCCTCCCAAAGCGGCGGCAGACGCGAGCGCAAGTGCGATCACAGCGGAAACGCCCGCCGATAGCAAACCGACCAGGACCGACGTCGAAAGCCCGGAAAGCGTGCGCGCCAGCATGTCGCGCCCCATCCAGTCGCATCCGAACGGATGGGCAAGCGATGGACCTGAATTTGCTGCGGAGAAGTCCGTTGAGGTTCCAAGCGGTTCAAGCACGCGCCCTGCGATAACGATTGCGACGAGCACGACCGCGCACGCCATCGCGAGCGCCAGCAGGGACCGTCGAGCACCACGTCGGGTCCAACCTTCAGGCTCATGGAATACCGTACCGGAAGCGCTATGCACCGATGCTGCGGACACGGCCGACCCCCTTTCGCATGCGCGGGTCGATAACACCGTAGAGGATATTTGCGAAGAGGTTGCCCGCGAACACAAGCGCCGCCGTCGCGAGTGCAATACCCACGAGCAGCGGAGCGTCTCCGCCCAACCCTGCCGTAACCGTCGCCTGTCCCAGACCGGGATACGAAAACACCTGTTCAACGAGGACCGAGCCGCCAACGATCTCGCTGATGGAAGCGAACTGCAGCGTAAGCGCCGGAAGCAACAGGTTGCGCAGGCCGTGGCGCCGCACGATGCTCCAGGTGCTCTCGCCGCGCGCCCGTGCGAAGCGGACGTAATCTGCAGACAGGACGTCTATGGTCTTCTCTCGCGTGTGCAGCGCGATGTTGGCAACACCGGTAAGCGAGAGCGTAAGCGCTGGTAATACCAGGTGATACAGGCGGTCTCCCAACGAGACCGCAGAGGCAGACGATCCGATGGGTACCGAGAACCCTACGGGAAACCAGCCGAGCATGACGGCAAACACCATGAGCATCACGATGCCCAGCCAAAACGCAGGGGTGGCGGAAAGCATGTAGCAGTACAGACGTACAGCACGATCAATCGCACTTCCGCGCAGGGCACCGGCCGCGATACCGAGCGCAAGCCCCAACACGCCCGAAATAACCCATGCGGACGCAAGCAGCAGGGCGGACCCTGCAAGCCTGTTTGCAACCACCTCGACGACAGGAGCGTTGTAGCGCAGGCTGTCGCCCAGGTCCCCATGGACGGCATCGGAAAGCCAGGAGCCGTAGCGATCGAGCAGCGGCGTATCGACCTCCCAGCGTTCCGCCAGAGCCGCCCGCTTCTCGGCAGTCATGGATATCATGGCCGCCTGCCCGGCATTTGCCTGAACCGGATCGATAGGAGATGCACTCACCAGGACGAACGTAATGAAGCTCACGGCTGCCATGAGCGCCATGAAACGCAGGAGCTGCACTACCGCAGATCGAACTATGCCCATGTCGCCCGCCTAGCGATTCCAAGACCAGCGATCGACGTTGTTCACGAGCGACCAGCCGTGCCCATGCGGATGCGGCTTTTGATCGGCAACGTCGAGACCTTCGCGCTTGAAGTACAGATGGTCGACGTTAGCGATCCAGCACCATGTGGCAGCACCCTGCGGGGCGATTCCCTCCTCGCCATCCCATTGGGCGCGCTTCCAGTATGCATAGGAAGCCTCAATATCGGGCTGGGCGAGAGCGGCATCGAGATACGCATCGACTGTCTCACTCTCATAGGAGGCGTAGTTGCCCCACCCGGTGGAGTAGTTGAGCTCATAGACCTCAACCGGCGAGTTGGACCCCCAGCCCCACAGCACAGGCTGTTCATACTGATGGGAGTAGATCTCATCCCAGCTGCCGCCGCGCGGGGTCACGGCGATGCCAAGCTTGGACATCTGGTTGGCGAACTCGTTGGCTATGGCCTGACGCACCGAGTCGTCCGAGGAATACCAGAGGTCGAAGGCGGCACGCACGCCGTCGCGCCCCCGCACGCCGTCCTCTCCCGCAATCCAGCCGGCATCCTCGAGCGTGCGCAGAGCGGCGTCGATATCGCGCTCCACCCGCATGTCGTCGCTCGTCCAAGGCATGCCGTCTCCCACGCTGTAGGCAATGGAACCGTACCCGGCGATGACGTGGTCGATTACCGCCTGACGATCGACCGCCGCGTTGATGGCACGACGCACCGCGATATCGCAGGTAACGTCGTTTCCCTGAGCGTACGAAACTCCATCGACGGTCTTCGTCCCTCCAGCAGGCACGCAGGGCAACGAGATGCCGCGCGAATCGACCGATCCGTAGGATACGAGCGCGTAGCCATCGAACGCTTGCTGGGCATGCGTGGCGTACGTATAGGCGATGTCCACCTGCCCCGCCTGGACCGCCGCGAGCGCGGCATCCTCATCCATAAACACGATGACGACGCGCTCCATAAGCGGAGCATCGCCATAGTAATCGGGATTTGCGCGCAAGATCACCTGCTGGCCGCAATCCCACTGCTCGAGCATGTACCGCCCCGATCCGATTGGATTCGCCCCATAGCCCTCTCCATAGGCGTGTTCGGGAACGATACCCATGACCGCAAGGGTGTAGAGCAGCGCGTTGTAGGGTTTTGAGAGATGAAGCTCAACCACCGTGTCGGAAAGTGCGACGGCCTCAGTGACCATGGACAGGTCCGCCTCCGATGCCGTGCCCCGAGCAATTGAGTTGACCGTGAATGCAACGTCATGCGCCGTAAGCGGCTCACCATCGGTAAACGTAACGTCGTCGCGAATCGTAAAGGTCCAAGTGAGCCCATCGTCAGAGCAAAGGTAATCCGTCGCGAGGTCGTTCACGAAGTTGAGATGGTCATCCGTTGTGATGAGCGATGACTGGATGAGCGGCTCGTGGACATGCTCGCCGCATCCCCATGAAACGAGAGGGTCAAAACCTGCGGCAGGCTCGCTGCCGGCGTTCATAACGACGATGACCTCGTTGCTGGATGCAGAAGCATCGCTGCCTTGCGCGTCCGCGCCGCCGGACCCGTTCGAGCATCCGGCAGATACGGCCGCCAGCGCACACGCCAGCGAACCGCCAATAACCGCGCGGCGAGAGACCGCGCGCTCACTATGACCCATGCATCCTCACATTAGTGTTACGAATTGACTGAATCGTGTTACTGATGGACTCATGGTACCGCCGCCCGCTGCAGGGCGCAAGAAGCAGCGCAACGTCGCACGCCGTCCGCCTGCGCTACGACCGAGAGACTCGCTGTTCGGGCAGGCTCAGTGCAGATGAAGGTACGCGATCAACGCGTCGCGTTTATTTGGCACGGTGCCGGCAATGGTGGCGTTCAGCGCGCGCTTCAGAAGCTCGCCGATGCGTGGGCCGGGCTTCACGCCCTCTTGGATGAGGTCGGCACCGGAAAGATCGAGTGTGGCGATGCTATAGGCCTCATGGTTGGCAAGTAGCTCGCGCACGATCTCGCGCATGCGCTCGATATCTTCGACATAGTAGAAGCACGACGGGGCCTTGCCCAGCGCATCAGCGCGCTTGAGGTCGAACAGCTCGCCCATCAGGCGCGCCGTATTGAGCCCGTTGCCCGAAAAGATGCCCATGACCCGCAGCAGGTCCTCGCGCTCCGCCATCACGGGGCGGTCGTGGTAGCGAATGAGCAGGCACGTATCGCGGATGAGGTCGTTTGAACACGAGAGGCCGCGCATGATCTCTTTCGCCATCTTTGCGCTGAGCTCGGGGTGACCGTAGAAATGGCCGCGCCCCGTCTCGTCTGTCGTGAACGTGCCCGGCTTGCCGATGTCGTGAAGCAGCGCCGCCCACATGAGCGACGGCGAAGGCGGCTGATCGGGATCTCCCCCGTCGATGCGGAAACGCGAGAGCTCACCAGCGACGGTAAGAACGCGCGCGATGTGCTCGTAGACATCGAAGGCGTGATAGGGGCTGCGCTGATCGAACCCGCGACACACCGCAAGCTCGGGGATGGCGGCGCACATAAGCTCGGGGTACCGAAGGAGCGCGTCACCGCCATGACGGGTAACCAAGATGCCCTCGAGTTCGATGCCCACGCGCTCGCGAGCGACCTGATCGAGCAGATGGGCGCAATCTGCCAGGGCGCGCGCTGTAGCGGGCTCGATGACAAAATCGAGTCGGCAGGCGAAGCGCACCGCGCGCAACATGCGCAGGGCATCCTCCTCAAATCGCTTGCGCGGCTCGCCGACCGCTCGAATCACTTTGTGCTCGAGGTCGGCCTGACCGCCGTAGAGGTCGAGCAACCCGCGCTGAGGGTGCCACGCCATCGCATTCACCGTGAAGTCGCGGCGCGCAAGGTCGTCCTGAACGCACGAAGCGCGCACCACGGAATCAGGATGCCTGCCGTCTGTATAGAACCCGTCGGTACGATACGTCGTGACCTCGATGCGCTCGCCGTCGACAACAGCCGTGATACCGCCGAATTTAATACCCGACTCCACGACGGCAATGCCTTTGGCCCGAAGTGCCGCCTCATTTTCTTGCCAGGTACCGGCGCAGCAGATATCCACGTCATGACCCGAGACGCCCATGAGCGCATCGCGAACCCATCCGCCAACGACCCATGCCTCGAGCCCCGCGTCCTCGAGCACGCCCAGTACGCGCTCCCCGCCCGAAGACAGCAGGATTCCATTCAGTTGAGCTACCGTGCGGATATCAGTCACCTTGGGCCTCTTCTTCCGATGTGCGCATACTCCAAAGTATACCGTTATGTCCCCTCCGGGGACGGGGGTGCCGGGGGACATTTTGTCTCCTCTGGGAACGGGGGTCGTTGGAGACATTTTGTCCTCTTATGGGACAGACCTCGTATACATCTCATATTGCGATTATCGGTACAATACGAAACGCGATGAATTCCACAGCAGGCCTGTCCCAAAAGGAGACATTTTGTCCTCTGGCACCCCCGTCCCAAGAGAGGACAAAGAAAAACCCGCCTGCGGCGCGGGGCTGCAGGCGGGTTGGGCAATCCAGATGGATGCAAATCGTTTACTGGCGCTCAAGTTTGCGCACCGCGATGCGGTGGCTGTACTCCTCGACACGACCGAAGTCGCCCAGGCCAACGCTCTCGGCGACGTTCGCGCCGGTGGCCAGCGCAAGACGCAGGGCCTCCTCGACGTTCTCGCGGTTGTGGTACCACTTGAGGATAAACGCAGCGAGGGTGCAGTCGCCGGCGCACACCGAGGACACGAGATTAATGTTGAACTCGCGGCGAGCATACCAGATGTCCTCACCGTTGGAGAAATAGGCGTCGCCACGGCTGCCGCGGGTGAGCAGGACGTTCTGAACACCGATGTCGTGCGCCATCTTCATAGCGACGCGGACCTCGTCATCCGTATCCACGGGGACACCGAAGATAGCCTTCATCTCGTGGTGATTCGGCTTGATGAGCAGCGGCTTCTTATCGGCAAGCTTCTTCAGGCGATCGCTGGAGAGGTCGAGGATGACATCGGCGCCGCGATCCTGGGCGTGGTCGATGACCTCATCCAGGAAGTAGCGGGAAGCCTTCGGAGGCAGCGAACCGGAGATGATGAGGCACTCAAGGTCACCGGTGGTGTCAAGAATGCGATAGAGCTCGCGCTCGCCCTCGGGAGTCAGCGGTGCGCCGGCGTTCAGGATGCCGTACTCGTTCTCACCATCGTTGAAATACGAATTGATGCGCGTGATGCCGTCGATCCACACAGGACGGCACAGGCAACCCATGTTCATGGTCTCGTCGACGATGTACTTGCCCGTGAAGCCGGCAAAAAAGCCCAGGGCAACGGAGTCGACGCCGAACTTCTTCAAAGCGAAGGACACGTCGAGACCCTTACCGTTGGGCGTATAGCTCGCAGTGACCGAGCGAATGTTCTCGTTGGGAATCAACGGGGGGCACGTCACGGTCATGTCGACGGCAGGGTTAGCGGTAAGCGTATAGAACATGGAATCTCCCCTTTCCAAGTAGACCGCGTGGTCCGCACCGTTAGCGGTACCACGCGGTCCTATTAAACACTATGTGCGTGAACAGCGCAGCACATGTTTACAAAGGCCTTACTTTGCAGCGGCTTCAAGCAGGGCCTTGACCTCTTCGGCAGTCGCGCACTCGAGCGCCTTGTCGGCGAGCTCCTTGGCCTCATCGACCGTCCACTCGGAGATGGCCTTGCGCGTACGCAGGATGCTCGGCGCAGAGGTGGAGAACTCTTCCATGCCCCACGCGATCAGCAGCGGCGTGAGCAACGGATCGGCAGCGGCCTCGCCGCACATACCGACCATGATGCCCTCCTTGACACCGGCCTCGATGATGTTCTTGATTGCGCGCAGCACCGCCGGATAGTACCAGCTGTAAAGGTAGGCGACCTTGTCGTTGCCACGGTCGGACGCCATGGTATAGCCGGTGAGGTCGTTGGTACCGATGGAGAAGAAGTCGGCTTCCTTGGCCAAAAGGTCGGGGATGTTCGCGGAGGCAGCGGTCTCGGTCATGATGCCGACCTCGATGTCCTCGTTGAACTTGTAGCCCTCTTCGCGCAGCTCGGCCTTGCAGACCTCGACGAGCTCCTTGACGGCACGGATCTCCTCGACGCAGGTGACCATGGGAACCATAATCTTGATGTCGCCGAACGCGCTCGCACGCAGCAGGGCGCGGAGCTGGACCTTGTACTCATCGGGGTTATCGAGGCAGTAGCGGATGGCGCGGTAACCCATGAAGGGGTTCTCTTCCTTCACGAGCTTGAGATACGGAATCTCCTTGTCGCCGCCCACGTCGAGCGTACGGATGATGACCGGATTTCCCTTCAGGGCAACAGCGACCTTGCGATACGCGTCGAACTGCTCCTCCTCGGAGGGCAGAGACTTGGCGTCCATGAAGAGGAACTCGGAGCGGAACAGGCCGATAGCCTCGGCATCGTGCTCGAGCGCGCCCTTGACGTCATCGGGGTTGCCGATGTTGCACGCCATGATCTTCTTATAGCCATCGGCCGTGATGGTCGGCTTGCCGCGGAACGCCTCGAGCGCCTGCTTCTCGGCCACGAACTCCTCGCGACGCTTCGTGTAGTCGGCGAGCGTCTCCTCGTCGGGCTCGGACACCACAACGCCCTTGGAACCGTCAACGATGGCGGTCATGCCGTTGTGGAGAGCACCGCACGCGTTGGAGACGGACAGGACCGCGGGAATCTCGAGAGCACGCGCGATGATGGCGGAATGCGAAGTGCGGCCGCCGACCTCGGTGACGATACCGGCAACGTTCTTCTTGTCGATCGTCGCGGTCATCGACGGCGTGAGGTCATGGATAACGATGACCGTGCCGGCGGGCAGAACAGAGAGGTCGACGACCTCACGGCCCAGAAGCTCAGCCAGAATGCCGGTGCGGATATCGGCGATATCGGCGGCACGCAGGCGGAACATCTCGTCGTCCATGGAGAGGAACATGTTCTCGAACATGGTGCTGGTCTCCACGAGGGCCTGCTCGGCGCACGTGCCGCCCGCAATGGCAGCGTTGATGGAGTTGGTGAGCTCCGGATCCTGCGCAAGCATGATATGGCCGCTCATGATCTCGGCCTCGGCCTCGCCGACGCTCTCCTTCATGTGCTCGGCCATAGCGGCGGTCTTATCGCAGAACACGTCGAGCGCGGCCTTGTAGCGAGCCTGCTCGGCCTCGACGTCCTCAACATCATGCGGCGTGAAGGACAGGTCAGGATCGACCGCGACGGTCACGGTACCGATACCGATGCCCTCAGACGCGTTGACTCCCTCGTACATAGACATGAATCTTCCTCTCCAACTGTACCGGCCTCACGGCCGGCCCCCTGCAAAAAAGCGCGGGCACCGCCACCCGGCGATGCCCGCGCCGGAAATCCAACAAGTGGATGGTGCGGTTAACGTATGAACCGGTTACTCGCCCAGACCGCTCTTGATGAGGTCGAGAGCAGCAGCCAGGGCCTCGGCCTCGTCGGCGCCGTCGCAGCGGACCTCAACCTCGGTGCCGCAGGGGATGCCAGCAGCCATGAGGGCCATGGGGCTCTTGCCGTTGACCTCCTTGTCGGCGGTCACGATCGTGACGTCGCAAGCGTACTTGCCCATGGTGGAGGCGAACAGACCGGCCGGACGCATGTGCAGACCCTGGGGGTTGATGAGGGTAGCCTTCTCAGAAACCATACTTTTACTCCTTTGTGATCTGAGCGCGCCAAGTGACATGAGGCGCACCAAAGTACGAGGATAGTGTAACGCAACACGAGCCGATTTACGCACAAAACGGGCGAGCGGAGCGAAATGGAACGTGACGGAACGGACACGCGCGAAGCACACCCGGCCTACGCGCGCAAAACGCAGCGACCCATCATACAAGACGGGCGTTGGTCGCCCGAGCGATAGCCTCCGCATCGTCGGTCGCGCGGATCTCTGCTCGAAAATCATCGTCCATAAGCGCTTCGGCGATCTTAGAGAGCAGCTTCAGGTGCTCGGTACCCGCCTTGCTCTCGGGAATGAGCAAGCCTATGACCACGGTAACGCTTGCCGTGTCCATAGTCTCCCAGTCGTCTGCACCGTGAGCAAGCTTGACCACATACGCAGAGGCCTCCTGCACAGTCGAAGACTTCGCATGCGGGATGGCAAAGCCCTCCATCATGCCCGTCGTACCTTCCGCCTCGCGGCGCAAGAACGCTTGGAGCAGCTCCTCTTCATTGGTTGCCGAACCGAGCTCGACCGCCTTGGCAGAGATGAAGCGCAGCACCTCATCGCGCGAGGACAAATCCTGGGCGACAAAGACATGGCTCGCGGGAACGAAGTCCGATTGGGCGGGCTGGTCGCTGGCCACAGAATCGGACGGCTCGTCTTCGGAAGTCATCGGGATGGCCGCCTCGGCCTCCGAAGCCTCCTGAAGCGCATGGTCACGATTGGGCTTGAGCCGCCAGGCCAGGTCTTTGATAGCGCGAGGGACCGCTGTGATGACCCTGCCCACTTTCCACGTCGTCGACGCCTCCATAACCGCAATACGCGATTCAGCCTTTTGGGCGCGCTTTTCTGCGACCACAGCACGATGCTCCTCGCGATTCGCACGCTCCTCCAAGGAGTCCGCGCGCTCTCCCATCGCCTTCAGCTGCTGATACGCCTCGTATGCACGCCACTCCTCATACTCCGCATGCTTCTTTTCGTGGTGAGCGCGCCACGCAAAGCGGCCCGTAAGCGATACGGATGCGAACCTGCCGTCAAGAAACGGCGTGAACTGCTCGACGCCCTCGGGGCAGTTGTCGATCGCAACATCCATGAACCAATTGGATAGCGCCTCAAGCCCATGCGCAAGGTCGACCTTCCCCGCCGCGATGGCGCGGAGGCGCTCCTTCTCGAATTCCCGCGTCAGTACGAGATGGGAGAGAAACACCTGTCCGTCGCCCACATGGCTCGTGGTAACGGTATTGGGCCTCACATAGTATTCGTAGAGCAGCTCGGGAATGACGTTGGCGCGCTCGGCGTGAAGCGTCACGCGAATGACATAAAAGTTATCCTCATTCATAATGCCTTCGGCGAAACGCGCGCGAGACTTATGCACCGTGCGAAGGCGCGAGATGAGCATGCAAGGCTGGCCGCAGAAGTTCCAGTCATTCTGCTGGGCGATGAACATCTGCTCGCCTGTGACCACGCCGGACTTCTGCCGACGCTCAAAATAGCGAGGATCCTGCGGATAGCGCTTCTTGCATTCCTCGAACTCATACAAAACCTCTGCTCCGAAGAACAGTACGTCAAGGGACTCCTCTTCGCACTGATCAAGCAGGCGCCTCAGCGTTCCTTCCTTCAGGCCGTCATCGACGTCGAAGAAATAAAGATAATCGCCCTTCGCCAGATCGATACCGCGATTCCGAGCCGCCCCAGCACCGGCGTTACGCTGGTGGTATACGCGGAAATTCGAAAGCTGCGCGGCGTAGCGGTCACACAGCTGCGGGGTGGAATCAGTCGAACCGTCATCGATAGCGATAATCTCGTACTCGTTTTGCTGAAGCCCCTGGTTGTGAATCGTCTCGATGCAGTCGGCAATGAAACGTTCTGCATTAAACATGGGAACGACGATGGAAAGGCGCATCTCGAAGACCTCGCACACTATCATAAAAGCAAACCGACACGCGAAAGGGAGCCCGTGAAACACTATCGAATCGCAATCATCGCACCAATCGAGTACCACGAAGACAACCCGGTATGGCGGTGCTTCGAAGACCTTCGATTAGCCGGACACTGCGTAGAGCTCCTGGACCCCCGACGCTTTCCCAACATTATAGATGAGGCGGGAAAGCCGAACCAAAAGACCCTTGCCCCATTCCTTGAGCGGTTTAAGCCCGATTACCTTACCACCGGCACCGAGGATGCCCAAACGATCCTAAACAATCTGCAGCAGTCTGATGCCGGTACGGATTCCCCTGCTCAACGCTTCGTGATATTTGGTTACGTAGGTCCCAACAACTTCGGCGATGAGCTCATCTTCTCGCTTATCTGCCGCCAGATTGAACGTCGGTTCCCCGGAGCGCATATCCAACTCATCGGCCATAATCCCGCATCTGCACTCGCGCGCCATGGCGTGGTCTCCATTACCTGCGACCAAAAGATGGAGGCGGACATCATGCTGCGCGGAGCGAGCGCTCTTGTGTACATGGCGGGCATCATGTTCGACGACCCTATGGAATGGACCGCCGGACCCATTGATTTCATGCTCAACCCACGTTCTGAAATCGGCGGCCAGCTTGCCTTTACGCTACTCGCCGCGCTGTACAACATTCCAAGCGTGTACCTGGGAATCGGCGCAGGCCCGCTTGAAAACCCAGATGCCCAGGCGCTTGTTAACCTCGAGGCACGCAATGGTGCCTACTACATCCCACGCGACTCCGAGACGGAACGCCTATTGCTCCGCGCAGGAGTCCCCACCAGCAGCATCGACCGTAAAGTCGACCTTGCGTTCTCAATCGAACGCGAAAGCGTCTGCGGCGCTGCGGATCTTCTACTCGCAAAGCACGACATGGAAGCCGGCTCTTACATTGCGATTACGCTGCGTGAGCACCGCCTTGTTCCCGAAGGGTTTGTGCAAAAACTCGCATCCGCACTGGAACGCATCGCCTTGTCGCGCGAGCTTACCCTTGCGTTTATCGATCTTGCGCCCGAAGATCATGCCATGCACTCCGCCGTTATCGACCAACTGGATTCCGCATGCCGAACATGCATCATCGATCCGGGAATCGATACCGCCGCAGTCGTCGACCTTCTCGCTCAATCGCATGCGGTTATCGCCATGAGACTTCATGCCTCGATTGTCGCCAATACGTGCGGGGTTCCCTCTCTCGGGCTCGATTACAACGAGAAGATTGCGGCATACTACGAGCAAATGAATCGCGAGCAATACCTTCTGCCGCTCGACAGCGAATCCGAACGAATCGCGGACGCCTTCGCGCTCATGGAGAAGCACAGAGAGGCGGACATCGCGTCCATCAATCTGCGCGCTTCGACCAATCGCTCACAAGCCGTGGAAGCGTTCGATGCGTTCGAGCGCATTGTGCGCAGCGCTAGCCCACAACCCTATCGCCGTCGCATCTTTTATGCAAGAACGGTCTCGATCGAAGAGGAGCGCCTGCACGACGTGGAAGCCGAACTCGAACGCACACGTGCCGAGCGCGACACCGCCCAAGCGGAAATCGAGCGCGTCCGTGCTTCGACCACCTGGCATGTCGGATCGTTCGTTACGGCTCTACCGCGCGCTCTTAAACGGATCAAAGACCGCTAGTCACGCTTCGTAGAAGCGCCATCAGAAGTGACAGAGCCAGACGCCGCACGCTGCTCCCCACGCAGCCGCGGCGTCATCTTTTCTATGAAGAAACGCGGCCGGCGCTTGGTCTCAAGGTAGGTTTTCCCAACGTATTCCCCGATAATCCCCAAGCTCATAAGCTGAATGCCGCCCATGAAGCACACGAGGCACGCAAGACTGGCCCAGCCGGACACCGTGTTGCCCAGCAACGCGTTCACGAACGCCCAGATCATGCCTACAAAGCTAAGAAGCGAAGCAATGATTCCGAAGAACGTGATGAAGCGAATGGGCTGAATAGAAAAGCTGGTAATCCCATCTAGAGCAAAGGCGAGCATCTTCCGGAACGGATAGTGGCTCTCCCCCGCCATGCGCTCATGACGCACATACTCGACGGTTGTCGAAGAAAACCCGACCAGGGGTATCAAGCCACGAAGGAAAACATTTGCCTCGTGATACTTGAGAAGCGCTGAGAGCGCACGGCGCGACATAAGGCGATAGTCGGCATGGTTGAACTCGCTCTCGATGCCCATAGCATGCTGGATACGGTAGAACAGTTCCGCAGACCCGCGCTTGAAGGCGGAATCGCTCGAGCGATCGGAGCGAACACCATACACAATGTCATTCCCCTGCATATAGGCGTCAACCATGCGCTCCATCGCCGTGATGTCATCCTGGCCGTCGCAATCGATGCTGATCGCGATGTCAGCAACCTGGCATGCAACCGTGTATCCCGCCAAAAGCGCATACTGATGGCCACGATTGCGTGAGAGCGAAACACCCTGAATGCGTGCATCGCTCTTGGAAAGATCCTCGATGATGCCCCATGTGCCATCAGCGCTGCCGTCATTAACAAGCAGCACGCAGCTCTGCGGGGAAATCTTTCCCTTCTCCTCAAGATCGACAAGCTCTTGGACGAAAAGCGGGGCGGTGATCGGGAGCACGTCCTGCTCGTTGTAGCACGGTACGACTATGCACAGTCTTGGCAACGGCATGGCACGAAGCCCCCTCCATAAACGCAATGCACTCAGATTAGGCTATTGTAGACCAGAACAAGGTTCAGTCGATATGCACGTCATAAACCGCATAGCTGCTATCGACGTTATCGCCTACGTACGTTACGCGTGCTCCCCACTGGCTCTCAAGCAGTTCTATATACGGGTCAACATCCATCCAATGCTGAACATAAAGGGAAAAATCATGTCCTAGTGACTCAAACTCAAACGAGCCAAACGAATCGATATCTGAGAAGTACACCGACTTGTCGTAGTTCATGGCATCTTGGAAAATCGCTTCTTGGAGAAGCTTATCTCCCCAAAGGGCAACCATGGCTCCATTGCGTTGCGCAAGCTCTGCAATAGAATCATTCTGCTGATAAAAATATTTGATTCCCTGCATATAACCGTTCTCCGTCGCAGCAACTCCGAGAACCGCTATAACCCCAAGAGCGACAACGCGCTTTTTGGGAAGCAAGTAGCGCAGAGCGCCCAATACGCAGGCGTATGGCCATACCATAAGCACGGCATTTACTGCCATGAGATACCGAATGGAAGCATACGGAGCAACACGAGCGACAATAACAATGTAAAACAGAGACGAGATGGCAAGGATGGCAACACCGAGCCACCATATTCCAGAGCTCTCATAGGCAACGGGCGCAAGGTGCTCTGACTCTATCATCGCGGACGCTCTGTTGCGAAAGACAGCGACCAGCGCAAAGCAGAGTGCAAGCACCAGGACGAAAGGAAGCAAATAACCGAAAACGCCTGAATTTAGCAACCTGAAGTCCTCAACGAGATAGGCACCAAACGAATCACCCGAGGCGGCGCGCTCTAAAGCCTCCTGGCCACGAAAACTCGAGAACAGATGGTCGATGCTCGGGGGGAAGAGCAGTATCCCGGCAGCCACTCCTCCAATTCCACTCACCGCAAACAGGGCGGCGTTACCCACGCGACGGCGTGCGAGCAGAGTTATCCCAACACACAGATATAGAACGAAGGCAAAGAAGACGAAGAAATACTGAGTCAGAAAGCCGCCAACAGTCGTGAGGAAAACTGCAAGTACATTCCCCAGATGAATGCGCTCGGATTTCAAAAAGGAAAGCGCTGCAAGTGCAGAGCCCAAGAAGAACACGGCGAGCAGCTGATACATGCGTAGATACAGCATGCAATTGATCATGCCCGGGTTAACAGCCCAAAGGCCACAGACAAGCAGCCCTGCCGACTTCGGAAGTCCAAGTATTTTTCCCAAAAAGTAGAGCTCGATTGTCGTGATGAGAGCGAACACGATATTGAGTCCAACGCCAATGATTGGATTTACCGAACCGGGAAATAGGGAATATGCTAAAGAGAACAAAGTATAGTAAAGCGGCGGATGGTTGTCAGAGGCCTGATTCTTGTAGAGCATCTCAAAATCAACGCCAAGAAAGCTGTCAACCGATGCCCATTCCCCCCAGGGATCACCCTGCTTATAGATAACGCCTTCTTCGGGAACCGCGTTCAACCAGTCACCGTTGGCGAGGAAAAACGTATACGATTCATCTTGAAATAATCCAAGCTTATGCACTGCAAACCAAGAGCAGACCGCCAGCTGCACGCAGAGGATAATTGCAAGCACTATGCAAGAGGCCTTGCGAATGCGCAAAGGATGTTCCGTAACTCGATGAGCGCAGTGCGCGACTGATTGCAACAAATCATCACCAGATTCTTCATGGCTCATAGCGACGCAGCATGTAGAATATCACAGTACTCATAGCGCGCCATTAGCTCAGTTGGATAGAGCAGGGGACTTCTAATCCCAAGGTCGTTGGTTCGAATCCGACATGGCGCACCAACGCATCCACCATGGGCGCTCCGCGAGGAGCGCCCATTGCATTACAGCCCCAGATACTCGGTCCAAAACTCACGAGACGTCAGCCGAGGAAGCGCATCCTTCCACGCCTGGCGAACGCGCTTGCCCTCCGAACGATACCGACGCATAAGTTCGTGCTCACGGATACGAATGGCGCGGAACCGTGCACGGTCCATGTGACGGATCGCACCCTTCTTGCGTGTGGGATCCAGATAGACGACCGTCTCGCAGCCGGTCGTATTCCCCTCGAGCGAGCACGTTCCGTTCTTAACGACGTACCCTGCACGATGGCCCAAGAACGGCTTGGGCATGTAATGCTTGTCGTAGGGCACCGAGCGCCAGTACTTCATGAAGGGTGAGTAATGGAAGTCGAGGCTCGTGTTCGCAAGCACCTCGGGCGTCACCCCAGCAGCACGCAAAACGCCAGGATCCATTTCCTCAACCGGTACGACCTTCTCGTTACGCTTTCCGTTCGCCTGCATGAGCGCAGAGCCATCCAGCCTCGCAAGATAGCCGGGGCCCTTGAGATAGTCATCGAGGCCGTCGAGCAAAAACTCGGCAGAGACGTAATCGAGCTCGCGCAGAGACTGGCGCACGCTGCGAACGAGGCGCACGATAAACAGTGACTCCGATGCGCAATCGTCAACAGCAATCATCGCCAGGAAGTTACGTGTGTACTGATAGCAATCAACCGAAGCGCGATACCTGCCCTCGAAGCTCTCATGCCACACGCAGATACCGTTCATAGTCATGTAGGTGGGGTCGTTGCGCATGCCGAATTCAACGTCGTCACAACGGATGAAAAACGGCATGGGGAGGCCGTTACGCTCAACGTCCGCCGTGGGTATGCAGCTGAACCACCAAGCGCCATAGGCACTCGGGACCTCGACGTCGATGCGCTCGTTCTCAACGATATCTTCGAGCAGCCCAACATTAAGATCCGGTTTGACACGACGGTAAACACCCGAGTTCACAACGTACGAAATGTCTTCGAACTGACGCGTAGGCTCTTCGAGCGAAAGCATCGCACCGTTGATGTAGGCGGAGCGGTACTTCCCTTGCGCCAAGGACAGCAGGTTGAACGTCCGAATGAGGCTCTCGGCCACGATGCGCACGTCATCGTCCATGACGAGCACATGCGTGTACGCACCCGGCACCTCAGTGGCCGCCATCATACCGCGCGCAAAACCACCGGATCCGCCCACATTGGGGTTGGGAATCACGGTGACCAAATCATCGCTCAGCGCTTTGGCGTCGAGCGTTTGACCGTTATCGACAACGAACATATGGAAGTTGCCCATGATGGGCGCTCCCTCGGCGCGCACCGCCTCTTGCACCAAATCGATATTTGCAGTGATGTAGGCTTCCTTTTTGAAGGTAGTCGTCGCAATGGCGAGGCGAACCGGATTGATACAGCCCGCATCGACCTTCGTATACCACCACGCACGTGAGACCTGCGCAGACCCGCCCTCTGCGGGAACCACCGTAAAACCAACAAGGTCCTCCCCTGCCGTCGAAATCTCGATATCGACAACGGTGAATTCATCTTGAGAAGCGAAAACATGACGCGATAGCTCACGACGATCCGACCCGTCGCTCGCAACGCCCTCGACGATGATTTCGCCCTCGCCCATTACCTTTACATGCAACCAGACGGTATCAATCCCCGCGTATTGGGACCACTTTTTCGCCGAGCAAGCGTTGAGATAGGTGAAGAAGTCTACCGGGCCGGCAAAGGACAGAGCCCTGGCGTCTTCATCAAATGTTGCCACAGAAGCAGCAGCACGATAGTAAAGCTCGGGATGGAGCGCCGCATGGTCGTCTACCCGCAGGAGAACATTTGCAAGTTTATAATCGACCGTAGACATGTGACAACTCCTCGTTGCATCGCACATATACCTAATGAATCTATTCAAGTCTACTTGAATGGATTGATGCCGGTTGCTTTTTCATCGCAGAACCCAAAAACCGGCACGGCCTTTCGACCGCGCCGGTTAGAAACATAGAGTGAAGCTCGACACTACTTCAAAACGTCACGATGAAAATGCGCGACCATCGCAGCAAGCGAGGAGCGCCACGCGGTAGCGTGCGGCTGCAGCTGCGGCCCTTGGTTAGTATCAACACCGCTGATGATACCCTTGTCCACAGCCCATCCCACTGCCTCGCGAGCGTAAGAAGACACGCTGGACCAACCAGAGATAGTAGAGGCGGCAACCATGTTTGACGAAACGTCAAGCTTGGCCACGATGCTCGCGTAGTTTGCCA